>JBEGTL010000083.1:0-19590 GCA_041179425.1 Pseudomonadota bacterium
GTTGGGTGTCCACAGTCCACGCCGCGCTGCCCGCACCCGGGCTGCTACGCAGCTGCCTTCGGGCACGCCGAGCGGATAGGCGTGCAGCGCCTCTTTCATGACCCACGAGTAAAAATAACAGCACCACGCCGGACCTCGCGCACCGGTGCGCGCAAACGCGGGCAAGTACTTGTCGAGCAGAGGTCCACGGTTGCTGCCGTCGGGATCTTCGGCGACACCTCGTGCATGCTCGGCGAGCGCAACTTCCAAGACGCGCGTCCGCTGGGGTCCGAGTCCGCCCGGGACGGTGGGTAAGATGGCAGACCGCTGCGCGGCACCGCTCGGATTGTCGAGTGCCCACCACGTGCGCTCGCCCACCACACCGTCTACCCGAAGGAAGACACCGTCAGGTCCGAGATGACTCTCTTGAAAGTGCTTCACCGCAGCCTCAACCGACGTGTCGAAGCGAGAGGGGGGCGCTGCCAACCAAAATCCCTGCGCGCGCAGGCTGTCCACCAGCCGCGCTAGTGCGGCGTCGGTGGAGCCCAAAAACAGGAGAGGGCTCATGCTGTCTTCCTTTTCCACGGTCGTCCTCTTGTACGCAGTGGGCACCTCAAATCTGCTCCATTCGTGCGGCGTGCGGAAGAAAGCGTGGTCTGGCGCGTAACTTGAGCTCGAAGGCAGGGAGAGGCGATGGTGTCGCCCACACCCAGCGCCCCAAGGATCCCCGCGTGAGGAAGTGCCCATGACGGTCGACCCACTCAAACCCCGACGTGTCCTCGTGCTGCACGGCGTCGAGTCCGGCACCAACCGCGATCAGGATCAGCACGTGCTGGTCCGCCGACTGCTGCTCGACCGCCTCAACGGCATCCACGTCCCGTTCGACACGGCGTTGTTCCCCTACGAAGACCTCAACGACCGAGCGCTCGAGTCCTTGACCGAAGCCGCCGGCTGGCTGCGCACTGCCTTGGAGCAGAGGCGTCCGCTCGCAGCGCTCGCGGTACAGGCCGGCAATGCGCTGCTCGACATCGTCGGCGACGTGTTGATCGCGAAGCGCGACGGCGCGGTGGCACGCGAGATCCGGCGCGGCATTCGCAGCGCGATCATGGCCAGCTACGACGAGGGCCTACCCTTGTACGTACTCGCGCACAGCCTCGGCTCCATCTACACGTTCGACGTCATCCAAGAGCTGATGGCGACGCCGGGATTGTTCGTTCGTGATCAGCGGCGCACGTGGCCCGTGCAGGGGCTGATCACCATCGGCTCACCGCTCGGCCTCGAGCTGTTCGGTGGCGGTCGTCCGCTCCATCAGCTCGGACCGGGTCGCAAGTTCTTTCGCTGGCACAACTTCTGGAGTCGGACCGACCCGGTGGTGAGCGGCAGCTTTTATGGCGGACCCATCGCTGGCTATCAGGTCGTCGAGCGCTTCCAGACGGCAGCACCGACCGAAGGGTGGATCGTGCAAGACCACGTCGTAGACACGGGCTTTGCGTGGCTGCTCGCGCACACGTCTTACTGGTCTTCGCCCGAGGTGGGCGACGCGCTCGTCCACCTCATCACGCACTGAGCAGGAGCCGACCCATGCGCAAGGTGATCTCGTTCACGTGCCTCGTTCTGCTGTCGTCGTGCTCGAGCTACACGTACTTCGCGCGCATCGAGCGCCCCGACGCACTTGGCACCAAGCGCGAGGTGCTCGCCTACTGGCGCGTGACCAAGCGCGTATTTTGGTACGACGAGAGCTCGGAGGGTGTCGTCGTCAAGACGGCCTGCAGCCCGTCCGTCATGGACTTCGAAGAACGGCCTGGCGGCATCGTCATGCGCTCGGACGACACCTGGGTCGGCGCGCGCGAAGAGGGAGGACAAGCCATCTGCGGCCGCGTCGTCGGCGTCGACCACGTGACGGAGATCGAGGTCGGTCAGTCGATCCGCGTCGAGCTGTGGTGCACGCCCGCCCAAGACGACGAGTTTGCTTCGCCCTACCCTTACTTGCCTGCCGGCAGCTACGACTTCAGCGACGTCGGGCGGCAAAAAAAGAACGTCGACGTGGCCGCGTGTAGCAGTCCGCCACCATCGCCACCCAAAGATGCAACGAGTCCAGCAGACGCCCCCGCTGCGCCGGGCGCCTGACTCGGCAAGGGCGCTCGTGCCTCGCGGTCGAGGTACTCACGAGGCGACCAGAACTTCTTGGTCGCGGCACTAGTCGCAGTTGTTTGGGATGGCTGGCGGCGCGTCGGGGAACAGCTCGCCCGCGCGCTGCATCAGCGCCTGACAGCTCCAGCCGCCAGCGGGCTCGGCACGACCGGCCAACGGAACGAACACGACCGCACCCTTGTCCACGGCACAAGTCGTCGTCGTGCCCGACAAGATGGCGCAGCCCGTCGGACGACAGCCGTACTGCAGCGTGTCGAACGTGCGCACTTCTTGCGCCAAGAAGCCGCCGTTTGCGGTGGGTTTGCCGTTCTGAATCTTCTGGCGACTGAGCGTGACGCCGTACACCTCGGCGTCCCCGAACATGAACGCATTGCCGATCGCCGTGTAGCCCGCAAGCTTGTCTTCGTCGGGGTCGGTCACACGGCAGTCGTTGACGGGCGGGAGCGTGTCGCCGGGGCAGGTGCAGTTGGGCCCGGTAATCCAGGTCTGGAACGCGCGCTTGGGAACGGACTGACCGGGTTTGCCGTTGCACTCGGGAGGGGCCACCACGTCGTACCCAAACGAGTGGTTCATCGTGTCCGTGGAGAAGCTGTCGGCCGTGAACGTGACGCGACCGCGACGGACCCCAAGCTTCTCGGGGTGTGACACGTAGACGGTGGCCGTCGTGCTGACCGAGCGCTCTTCGCAGCTCGTCGCGACCAACTCCGTGCCCGCCTCGGTGCGGAGCAGGTCTACCAAGAGTCGCGTGCGATGGCTGGCGACAACTCTGTTCTGTTGAGAAAAGCTCGATGCCTGCACCGCGAACCGACCTGCCAGTGTAGCCGCCCAGCTGGGCAGGTTGGGGTCGACCACGGGCGGCACGGGAATGACGACCGACGCGTCGGGGACGACGACCGGATCGGGGACGACGACCGGATCGGGGACGGGGCTGGGCGTCCCGGTGTCGGGTGCGCCGACCGAGGCATCGCGCGCCGTCTCCTCTGGCTGGGCCGAGCCATCGGGCTGGATCGACGAGGCATCCGCGGACGCAGCGAGGGCCGCCGCATCGCGCCCACCGTCTGTCGCCGCGGCCGAGCTCGCAAATGCGCCCCCATCGACAGGGGGCGACGCGGCGTCGGTCGTCGCGGGCTCGCGGCCTTCGGTCGTATCTCCGGCCGCTTTGTCGGCGTCACGATAGTGAGGATCTGCGCAAGCACACGACAGCACCGCGAGGGCGGCCACCAACGTCGCCCCGATGCCTCGCACACCGCGCTGCGCGTGGCGAACCGCGCGGTACCTCCGCCGGTGAGCAACGAGTCGAGAGCGCGTGAGGACAGTGAGCATCCGATGCTTCAAATACCACGGACGGGCGACTCGGCGGCCACTGCCACCGTCGCCTGGGCGTTCCGACGCGCGAACCACACCAAGTGTCACTCCCGGCTCACCCGGCGTCGCGCATCGGAAACGAGCCTCCGACGTGGGCCGCAAGCACGTTTTCTCTCGAGGCAGCTTTGCAACACTGCGCAGTCGAAAATGCTGCAAGGAAGTCCTCGACGCGTGACATCAACCCTGCGCGAAGCTGACTAAGGTCTGCCTGCCCGAGCTGGGGATGTGCGCTCGTGGTCAGGAGAATTCTCGTCATGCACAAGCTCGCCATGGCGGATCTTGGACGACCTGAGCAACGTCCAAAACCCCAATCCCATCCCCTACAAAGATGCCAACAACACGCGGCGCCTCGGTGACACGCTCAGCTCGCTGACCGGCGTGCTGAGCGGAGCGTTCGCGGCGTACCGGGTGCACCCGACCGTCACGCCCGTGTTCAGCGCGGCAAACCCGCGGCCTGCGGCACCAGACCCCGTGGGTGGACGACTGCGCATCGCGTCGTTCAACGTCCTCAACTACTTCACGACGCTCGACACGGGCGCGGCGGCGTGCGGCCCGACCGGCGGTCTACAGTGCCGCGGGGCCAACTCGGCCGCCGAGTTCTCGCGCCAGCGCACCAAGCTGCTCAACGCGCTGCAGACGCTCAACGCCGACGTGGTGGGTCTGATCGAGGTCCAGAACGATGCCGGCACGACGACGCAAGACATCGTCGACGGCCTGAACGTACGTTTTGGCGCAGGCACGTACGCGTTCGTCAATACCGGCACGATCGGCACCGACGCCATCAAGCAGGCGCTGATCTACAAGCCCGCCAAGGTGGCCCTCGCGGGCAGCTTTGCCCTGCTCACCACCGCCGTCGACCCTCAGTTCATCGACACCAAGAACCGTCCCGCGCTCGCGCAGACGTTCAGTGAGGTGTCGACGCTCGGTCGCGTGACGATCGTGGTCAACCACCTCAAGAGCAAAGGCTCGGCGTGCGACGACGTGGGTGACCCGGACAGCAACGACGGCCAAGCAAACTGCAACCTCACGCGCACACGCGCCGCCGGTGCGCTGGTGCGCTGGATCGCGACCGACCCCACGCACAGCGGCGACCCAGACTTCATCGTCATGGGCGACCTCAACGCCTACGCCAAAGAAGACCCCATCGACACCATCAAGGCCGGTGGCTACACGGCGCTCATCGAGTCGCTGGTCGGGGCCAACGCGTACTCCTACCAATTTGGCGGTCAGTCTGGCTACCTGGACAACGCCCTGTCGACCGCATCGTTGACGCCTCAGGTCACCGGCGCCACGGAGTGGCACCTCAACTCCGACGAGCCTGTCGTCATCAACTACAACCTCGAGTTCAAGACTGACGACCCCTACAACGGTGCAGACCCGTTCGGTGCATCGGACCACGACGCCGTGGTGGTGGGTCTCAACCTGACTTCTGGGGCCCCTGCTTCGGTGCCGGCCAGCGACGACCTGCTGCGAGGTTGTTTGCTCGTGCTCTTGCTCGGCTTGGTCGCGCGGGCAGGATACCGAGGCAAGCAGGTCTGAGGCTCACTCGCGATCGTTGTCTCCTGACGGCGCATGCTGCGTGACGCGCACCGACTCGGCACCTGATCGTCACGCCCGTCGCCTACGTTGCCCTCCTTCTGCAGAAACTGCCAAGGAGGGCTTCATGAAAATTGCGACGCTGTTGATGGGCCTGTCGTTCTGTGCGTTGTCACTCGCGCCGCACGTTCGTGCGGAGGACAAGACCGACTGCGCCATCAAGTACACACGCACGGCGTGCTCCGGCCAGGAGGCAGAGAGCTACAAGAAGTGCGACGGGAAAAAGAGCTGCCTGAAGTACGAGCCGGCCACCAGCGCCGAGCAGTGCAAGCAGGCCGCCGCGGCAGCTTGCGTGAACGATCGTCTGACCATCACCGAGAGCAAGGTGATCAACGCGACCTTCCAGGGCAAGCCTCTCAAGACCACCTCGGGCAAGGACGACTTCTGCGCGGAGTACGCCAAGCGCGCCGACGAGTACAACCACTGCGCCAAGAAGTAAACGCCCCTAGGGCAGCGGGTCTCACCCGGTAATCCGTGGTGCCGGCGCTCGCATCGCCCCGCCGACTCGGCAACACTAGCGCGCAATGTCGCTGATCTTCTCGTTCTTCGAGTACACGGTCTTCGTCTTCTCGCGCCACCTCAACCTGTTGCTGGTGCTGTTGATCGTGGGGGCGATCGTGTTCGCTCGGTTTGGGCGAGCGTTCGGCATCGATCGTCTTTTTTGGCACGAGAGTGCACGCCTGCAGCTGCGCGCGGGCATCGCGACGGCCTTGCTGTTCGCCAAGGTGGGGTTCGTCGGCTACCTGCTCGACGAAGGCAAGCTGCACGCCCTGCCTGCCTTCGTTGGCACGCTGCCCACGGAGCGCGCGCTGGCGGCGGCGCTTTACCTGATCCTGCTCACCCTGCCCGTCGGGCTGCTCTGGGGTCTGCTCGGAATCGTGGCGCGCAGCAAACGAGGCGCAGAGCCCGCGACTCCCCGCAGGTACTTCGTGCTGGGCGCCTTCGTGGGTCTGCTCGGGAGCATCGCGCTGCTGGTGCTGTTTGCGCGCCTGGTGCCGCACACTCCGACCTTGCCTGGGTGGCTCATCTCGCTCCTGCAGCTCGGCGACGCCGCTCCAGCCGTGCGCCCGCTACACGTGTTGGCCAGCGTGTTCGTGCTCGCGCTCTCGGCGGAGTATCTGATCTACGCCTTCACCCGCGAGTCGTTTACCCCCGCCTTGGCGATCTGCACCCTGTTGGGGCTGTACGCGGGCGTCACCGGCTTTCTCGAGTTTCGCGCCTACAATCCCAGCGCCATCGTGCTCGCCGTGCTGGCCGTGGTCGCCCTCGGCGGCATGCCTCGCTACAAAGTACGGCTGTGGGCGCTGCGCGCGCGATACACCTCGCCGGTCGCGCTCCAAGACTACCCCGATGCCGCCCAGCCGTGCGCCTACGCGCTCGTCCGCAGCGAGCACATCCCCTGGCAAAAGGCCGGCGCCAAGCGGCCCCTGGTCCTGGTCTGCGCGAGCGGAGGCGGACTGCGCGCCGCACTGTGGACGACGGAAGTACTGTCCGAGCTCGAGCTCGCGCTCCCCAACTTTGCAGACTCGGTGCGTCTGATCGCCGGCGCCTCGGGCGGCATGGTAGGCGCGTCGGCCTACACGCTGACCTTACTTCCCTTCGCAGAGCGCAGCGGCACCTGGGCGCACGACGTCTCGCGCGCGGAGCTGTACGACCGGCTCGCACGAGACAGCCTGTCCGCCACCATCAAGCGTCTGGTGTTTCGCGACCTTCCCTTTGTCGGCCTGCCGATCGCCAACCTCAAGAGTCGCGGCGAGGCGCTCGAGCGCTGCTGGCGACAGAACCTGGGCCCGAGCTTCGTCACCAATTTTGGCGCGCTGGCCGAGCGCGAGCGACGCGGTGAGCTGCCCTCGCTGGTGTTCTCGCCCATGTTGGTCGAAGACGGCCGTCGTCTGTTGATCAGCAACCTGGACCTCGGCTTCCTCGCCCAAAACCAAGTGGCGATCGATGGTTTGGCTGTGCCGCTCTCGCGCTCGAGCTTCGAGCTCGCACGGCTGTTTCCCAACGAGTTTGCCGACTTCCCCGTCTCCGCCGCGGCGCGACTGTCGGCTGCCTTTCCGTACGTCTCGCCGGCCGTCTCGCTGCCCACCCTTCCGCGCAGGCGCGTGGTAGACGCAGGCTACTACGACAACTACGGCATGAGTGTGTGCGCCGCCTGGCTGGCGGACTGTTTCTGCACGCCCGAGCGTCGACGCTGGATCGAACAAAACGTGTCGCGCATCTTGATCGTGCAGCTGCGCGACCAGGTCTCGCCCTTACAGGGCGCGGGCGGCGTTCCGCAAGCGCCGACTGGTCTCCTCAGTCGTGCTCTCGAAGGACTGTCGAGCCCGGTGGAGGGCGTGTTCTCGTCGCGCGATGCGGTCAGCATCTTCCGCAACGACGAGCAGCTCGAGCAGGTGATCCGACTCTACGACGCGGGCTTCGAACCCGGCTTCGTGCGCACCGAGATCTTTGCGTACCCCGGCGAGGCGTCCCTGAGCTGGTACCTGAGTAAGTACGAGCGAGAGACGATCAGCCTGTCCGCACAAAAGCTGGGCACCCAGCTCGACGACCTGCGCGCGTTCTGGAAAGGGAGGAGCTCCCAAGTGGGTCTACAGGTCGGCGTGCACATCGCGCAGGGAGACCAGCTGCATTGGGGAGAACGCTGAGCGTGGAGCCTGTGACGACTCGACGCGGACACGCGTTTGAAGCAGCGCCGGCGTAAGCTGGCTGGTAGCGTCGCCAGGCCGATCAGGCACGAAGCGAGGTAACGATGAAAGACGAGACGTTTGTCAGCAAAGTCGACGACACCAAGATCTTCGTTCGCACCTTTCGCCCCACGGGCCCTGCACGCGCAGCGCTAGTCATCGCGCACGGCTTCAAAGCGCACGGCGGTCTCTACGCGTGGACGGCAGAGCAGTTCGCCAAGAGTGGGCTCGCCGTCTACGTCATCGATCACCGCGGACACGGTAACTCGGGCGGCGATCGCTACGAGGCCAAGAACATCTCCGAGTTCACAGCGGACCTCGATCAGCTAGTGGACATCGTCAAGGCGCGCGAGCCCGGGCTTCAAGTGTTCATGCTTGGACACAGCGCCGGCGGCGTGATGGGCGCCGTCTACGCGCTCGACCACCAGGACAAGCTCGCTGGCTTCATCTGCGAGAGCTACGCGTTCGGCGTGTACGCGCCCGACCTGGCGCTCGCCGTGCTGAAAGGGATCAGCCACATCGCTCCCCACCTGCACGTCTTGGACCTCAAGAACATGTTGTTCTCGCGCGACCCCGCGGTGGTCGCCGCGCTCGACAACGACCCGCTCATCCCGCAGATGCTCTATCCCTCCGGCACCGTCGCGGCATTGGTGCGAGCCACCGAGCGACTCAAGGCCGAGTTCGGCAACATCACGTTGCCCGTCTTCATCGTGCACGGCACAGCCGACAAGGCTACCGAGCCCGCGGGCAGCCAGCGCTTCTACGACAACGCCGGCTCCAAAGACAAGACGCTCAAGCTTTACCCAGACCACGTCCACGACTTGCTCGCCGACATCGGCAAAGAGCAAGTGGTCGCCGATATGATCAGCTGGGTTGACGCACGTATCACTGCAGCGCCGGTGGTGAGCGCCGGCTGAGACGATTGAAACAGGACGGAGACCCCGCCGCAGCTGACCCTCTATCGCGACGCGGCGCACCCCTCCGCGCTCACGCTGCCCATCATCCCGCGCTGAACCGCCCAGCACCGTGCTGCACTAGAGGCCAGAGCCCAGCCACAGCGCGTGGATGTACGGCACGAACACCAACAGACCAATCGCCGTGGCGCCGACCGCCGTGATCAACACGGCGCCGGCGGCCACGTCTTTGGCCTTCTCCACGAGCGGATGAAACTCGGGCGAGGTCACGTCGCACAAGAACTCGAACGCCGTGTTGATGGACTCGGCGGTCCAAACTGCGACGATGGCCAGCACGAGCACGAACCACTCGAGCCGCGTGAGCCCTGCCGCGAGCCCCAGCGCGATCACCAGAGCAGACGCCACGGTGTGGATCCACGCGTTGTGCTGCGACAGGATCATGGTGCGAATCCCGCGCCCTGCGTACAAGAAGCTGCGCAGGCGCGCGCGAATCGAGAACCTGCCTGGCTGCATCGTGGGCTCCTCTCGAGCTGGCCGAGCTCGACCCGAGAGGATACTCCCCTCCTCAGTCGACCACCAACTCCGACTCGAACGCGATGATGTGATCAGCGGTCCGAGGCGGCTGACACCCCCAACGGGCCGGTGATACGATGCCGTCATGCCGGTGCTCGAAGAAGTGGTGGCCAGCGTCGTGAACGACACTTCGGCGCGCATGAGCGACCCGCAGTTCGCGCAGATCGCCGTCGGGCACTTCGCCCAAAGCCAGCCGCACCTGGCCAGCTACGTGAGCGGGCGCGCGGCACGCATCGGGGGCGCTCAAGGCGTGCTCGAGGTGGCGTTTCACGCCGAGCTGCTCTGCGAGTGTCTACGCAAGCTTCGTGGCAAGGAGCTGCCTGCGGTGCCGCTGCGTTTCCTCGAGCGCGCCGCAAAGGGAGACACCGTCGCGGAGTTCGCGGCCGCCGAGCCGGCGCTAGCAAGCTACGTGGCGTCCAACGTCGACAACGATGTCGTGCGTCTCGAGCTCTGCCGCGTCGGCTTGGCGCTGGTCTTGGCGCTCAACCCATGAGGCGCCGAGTTTCTCGCGTACCTCAGCAGCTTGTTGTCACCCGAGCTCGCTCGCGAAGTCGTGCGCGCAAAGCCCGTCTCCGACATCCGTACGCACCGTGCGCTCGAGAACCGCGCTCGCCACTTCGAGACCTGGAAAAGCGAGGTCGCTGGCTTCCTCTCGCTCGGCGACAGTGCCATCGCGTTCAACGCCTCGCACGGACAGGGCATGAGCATGGCTGCAGTCTCTGCCAACGCGCTCTCCGAGCTCATCGCGGGCTCCCCCCGCATCGACCCCTACAAGTTCACGCGTCGCTTCCAGACCCTGCAGTGGAAGAGGCTAGAGACCGCGTGGCAGATGGCCACCGGCGCCGACCTGATGTGGCCTCGCACCGAAGGCATGCGGCCCTGGGGCTACGGATGGAAGACGGCTCTCTCGGTCGCTTGCGCGCGTGCAGCCCACGACGATGCGTGCGTCAAGCGCGCCATCGGCCCCGTCTACCAGCTCATCGCTGAGCCCACGACGCTGCTCTTGCGGCCCGACTTCATGGCGCGCGTGGTCGCAGCCGAGCTGCGCCGCAGGCTCGGCCAGAGCTTGGCCCTGCGCGCGCCCAGCGAGCTTGCGCGCGGCCTCGAAGAGCGCGCACCCGACCGCGGGTAGGCTCCGCAACGAACAAAGGCCGCAGATTGCTCTGCGGCCTTGCTCAGACAGGGTCAGCGCCGCTTTGGCGCCGTGACTCAGCCGCCGGTGGTGGGCTGGCCGCCGAAGGCCGAGCCGACGTCGATGGGGGCCTGACCGCTGCAGCTCAGCGCGCCCATCGGGTAGTACGTGGCGAAGTTGAAGCACATCTCGTTACCGGTGTTCTCACCGAACGTGACGAGCTGGTTGGTGTCGTTCTTGAAGTGGCAGGTGGTGATGACCTGGTCGCCATTCTTGAGCTCGACCTGCTCTTTGAGGGGCGTCGCGATCTGACCATCGAATGCGAAGGGCGCATCGTGGAGCACGGTGGTCTTGCCGCCGCTCTTGACCTCGAACTTCATGTGCTTGGCGAGCTTGTGCGCGTGCGGGCTCTCGGCCATCAGGAACACGGGCTTGGTGACCTTGACGTTGCACGTCCCGACGATGTCGGTCTCCTGCCCGGGCGCGATGAAGGGGATGCCGGCAAAGCCCATGAAGGTTGCGGCCAGGTTGGGGCGCTTGGTTTTGGTGACGCACACCTCGAGACCGCTCTGATCGAGCTCGGCCTTGGTGCCCGCCAGGTTGTTGTAGTGCAAGTCGAGACGAAGCGACTTGGGGCCCTTGGGCACGAAAAAAGCCACGTCGGCGGGCAGCGGCTTGCGCTCGGTCGCGTCTTGACCGGGTGCCCAGCCGTTGAGGAACGTGCCGCTACCGCCGTTGTCGTAGAGGATCCAGTGGTGAAGGACGGCGATGTTGTCGGTGATGGGCCGGAAGGCGATCGCCTGCACGTCTTCGTTGCCCCAGGGAGCATCGAACACGTATTGCGGATGTGTCTCGGCGCCCTTGCCGATCATCACGGGCGAGCCGTCGCCGGCCAAGATCTTGTAGCTCTGGTCGCAGCCTGCGGGCGGCCACACCTCGGCGACCGCGGTCGTGTCTTCTTTCTTCTCGCAGGTGACGCTGGCGTCCTGCTTGGCGCCGGCGGCAATCCACGCGTCGATGGGTGCGAGCTCGGCCGCGCTGAGGGGCTTGCCGGGCGGCATGGGATTCGTGTCGTCGTGGACGCGCGCCTTGACGGCCTCGTAGACCTTTTTGCCCTTGCTCGTGGGGGCCGGCGCGACGGCATCGGCGAACGTGACGAGCGACATGGGCGCGCCCGCTGCCTTGGTGGTGCCGTGGCAGCTCTGGCACTTGTTCTCGAAGACCTTCAGCGCATCACACCAAAGCGAGCTACCCGCCGCCGGGGTGGGCGACTTGTCGCCGCCGCCAGCGTCGGTGCCCGTGGCAACCGGCGTCCCAGCGTCTTTTTTGGCGCCGCCCGCATCGACCTTGGTCGTGGGCTTGCCGGCGTCCTTGGTGCCGGTGTTACCCGGCTTACCGTCTTCGGAGTCGTCGGAGCCGTTCTCGTCGTCGCCGTCGGCGTTCTCTTCGCTTTGGGCAGGGGTAGGCGCGTCCGCGCCGCAGCCCATAGCAGTCAGGCTCAAGGCCGCTCCGAAGAGCGCGAGCCGTGTGCGGCTGTAAGAAGGGGGCGAAAACGGAATCATTGTTCAATCTCCCAAGTTAACGAATGCGTAACGGAGGTTGCCTCATCCAGCAGGCCTCGTGCAAGTGACCATTGACGCTTTAAACACGCCAATTGCGGTGTTTGGAACAATCGAGGCGTGGGCGAGCCGCGGCGCCTTGATTGCGAGTGTCGCGACGCACGGCCTTCTGGTCATCGCGGTATATCACCGGTCACCGCAGCCTATGCGGAACGAGCGTTCCATCCGCCCGCGGGCCGACGATCTGCCGCATCAGCGCGGGCTGTGCGCGCGGCGCGTCCAAGCGCGCTCTGCTGAGCGCGAGCGAAAAAACGAGGCTACTGCTTGGCCGCGCGATCGAGGTCTTCGAAGCCGGGCACCTTGGAGAGATCGGGCACCAATACGATCTCGATGCGTCGGTTCTGCGCACGCCCCTGCGGTGTCGCGTTGCTGGTGATGGGCTGAAACTCCCCGAAGCTCGCTGCACTCACCGACGTCGGCTGCAGGGCCGCTTTGATCAAGATCTCCGCCACCGCGATCGCGCGTCCGCTCGCGAGCCACCAGTTGTTGGGAAAACGCGCGGTCTTGATGGGCTGGTCGTCGGTGTGCCCTTCGACCTGAAACTGACGATCGCTCATCGGCGCGAGGATGGTGCCGATCTCGCTGATGCTCGCCTTGCCCGCCTCGGACAGGTCGATCGAGCCACTGGCAAACAGCACGTCCGAGGGCAGCTCGACGATCATGCGACCATTGACGACCTTGACCTTGAGCTTGCCGGCATCGATGAGCGCCTGAAAGCTGGACAGCAGCTTGCGATACTCGGCGATGCGCGCGTCGGTCTGTCGTTTCTGTTCGTTGAGCGCGGCCAGGGCCGTCGTCATCTCTTGAATAGAAGCTTTGAGCTTCGAGCTGTCGCCCACCATCTCGCTGATCTTTTTTTGAGCCGCGTCGAGCTCGCTCTGCAGACGAGCGATCTCTTCGGCCTGGGCGTTTGACCTGGCTTGCTCGGACTTGAGCGCCTGGTCGAGCGACGCGGCGTGCTCACGCTCGCTGGCGAGCGAGTCCTCGAGCGACTTCTGCAGCGCTGCGTCTTTGGCTTGAAGCGCTTCGTAGTCGCTCTTCTTTACACAGGCAGAGCTGGTCAGAACGCAGGCCAACGCCAGGATCGTGGGCATTTTCATGCGAGTTTGGTACCTCTGATCGGCGTCTTTTCGCAAAAGAACGGAAGACCTGCCGACTTCGTGCGTACAAGCCCTGTTCGAGGCGAACCTGGAGCCCAAAGCCCCCTTTGGCGACCGACTTTTTCCTCGACGGCATGCACACCGCGAGGGTTCTCCATATACCATACGACGAGCGCAAACATGCCGAAACCGACCAGCGCCGAGCTCGAGGATCAAGTACGCGCGGCCGTGGCAAACACCGACTACGCACTCGCAGCGACGCGCGCGCTGGAGTGTCTCGGGTCCGACATCTCCCGGTTCTTGCGGGCGCGCCTGCACAACCTCTCCCAGGCAGAAGAAGCCTACCTACAATTCAGTGAAGACCTGTGGGTGGGACTGCCCGCGTTTCGTTGGGAGTCCAGCTTGCGTGTGTGGATGTTCGTGCTGGCACGCAACGCAGCCACGCGCGTAATTCGTAACAAGAAGCGCGAAGTCGAGCTGCAGACCGGTCGCGGCGATTACCCTGAGTTTCGGGCGCAAGTCAGGACGACCACCGCGCTCTACATGCGCACGCAGATCAAAGATCGGATGCGCGAGATTCGGCAGCGTCTCGATGAAGACGAACAGACCCTCTTGATCCTCCGGGTGGACCGCAAGCTCGAGTGGCGCGAGCTCGCGGTCGTGATGAACGAGGTCTCGAGCGAGGCCTCGGAGTCAGACGTTCAGCGCGCCGCGGCACGGCTGCGCACTCGTTTTCAGACGGCCAAGAAGCGCCTTCGTGCGCTGGCCGAAGCAGAAGGGATCATGGCCGTGAAGCCAGCTGGTTCGAGCGAGCCAGCAGACTGACCGAGCGGACACGAGGCGCAGCGAGCCCGGCGAGTGCACCTATGTTAGGCTCGCGCCACCATGATGGGCAGTGGGCATTCCTCTTCGCACGACGAGCCCAGCACGGACGGGTCGGAGGCTGAGGGCTCTGACAGTTTCGACGAGCTGCTCAAGGCAGCTGTCAGCCCGCTCGACGCGCCGTCTTCCGCCGGCCCACCCACGCGTCGTTTTCTACGCCTGGCCATCGGCACCCGCGTCTCCGAGCGTTTTGTCGTCGAGTGGTATGCCGGCGCAGGTGGCATGGGTGACGTCTATCGCTGCCTGGACAGTGAGACGGGCCGCACCGTCGCCCTCAAAGTGATCCGTCAGATCGGCTACGAGTCGCGCTTTCGGCGCGAGGTGTCGATCTTGGCAACACTCTGCCACGAAGCCATCGTCCGCTACATCGCGCACGGCACGACGGAGACCGGCACGCCTTACCTCGCCATGGAGTGGCTCGACGGAGAGGACCTGGGCCGGCGCCTCCAGCACAACCGCCTGTCGGTCTCGGACAGCATCACGTTGGCGCGACGGGTGTGCAGTGCACTCGCGCTCGCTCATGCGCACGGCTTCACGCATCGCGACATCAAGCCGAGCAACGTGTTTTTGTGCGAAGGCAAGGTAGAGCAAACCAAGTTGCTCGACTTTGGTGTCGCACATCGCGGGGTCGCCACCCAGACCGCCACGCGCGCGGGCACGCTGGTCGGCACGGTCGGCTACATGGCGCCCGAACAAGCCTCCGGCATGCGCATCCCCGACGCGCGCGACGATCTGTTCTCGCTCGGCTGCGTGCTGTTCGAGTGCCTCACCGGGCACCCCGCGTTCAACGGCGAAAACACGGTCGCCGTGCTCGACTCGGTTCTTCATTCCCACCCGCCAGACGCGCAGACCCTGCAGCCCGACGTCCCGGCCGAGCTCGCCAGTCTGGTGCGCACCCTGCTGCACAAAGATCGCAGCGACCGACCCCACGATGTGAGTGTCGTCGTGAGGGCGCTCGACGCCGTGGCAGCCACGCGCGACGATGGCGGCCCGAGCGTCCAGCTGGCCACGTCCAGCGCGTGGCGCGTCGAACCTCTCTGCCTGCGTGCCCAGGTGACGGTCTGGCAACCTTCGTCCGACGACGGCGGCGCGAGTCTGCGCGGGCAGCTCGACGACATCGCACGGCGCCATGAAGCCGTTCGCGCCGAGCCCACGACGTCCGACCATGAGTCTACGTTTTTTATCGGACCACACGGGGAGCTGACGCTGGTCGACCTTGCCGTTCGAGCCCTGCAGCTAGGGCTCGAGCTGGTCGAGACGCTGCCCACGCTCACGGTCGCCGCCAGCTGCTCGAGCCTCAGCCTGGCCAAACCCGAGCATGCGCGTTCGGGCTTCGTCTTTGTCGACGGGGCGACGACGACACTCCTTCGCGCGCGCTCCGAGCTCGAGCTCGTCGACCTGCCCCGCCAGCTCGTGACCGACGCCGGCGCCGAAACGCAGCAGCCCCTGCCGTTCGTCGGCCGCGAGACAGAGCTTGCCACGCTCCATGCCGTGTTCGAGGAGTGCAACGACGACCAGGTCGCACGCACGCTGCTCATCAGCTCGCCAGCAGGCTGCGGCAAGTCGCGGCTCGCGGCGGAGTTTCTCGCGCGCCTGCGCAGCGCCAGCACCGTGTGCGTCGTCGAGGTCCAAGCCAAACACATCGATGCAAGCGTCGCGTGGAGCTTGGTCCGCGCGCTCCACCAGGCTCTGTCCCCAGGCCTTGGCCCGGCGCCCACCACCGGCGCTGCGCGCGCACTCGAAGACCTGCTCACCCAGGCGTCTCGATCCTCACCGCTCGTCGTGTCCGTCGACGACGCGCAGTGGGCAGACGCTGCCAGCATGCAGCTGCTCGAGACTTGTCTACGCGCGCTGTGTGACGCGCCCATCTTTGTCCTCGGCGCTGCGCGCACCGACCTGCGCAGTGAGCTCAAAGAGATGTGGCGCGAGATGGGCGCGCACGAGCTCCTCTTGAGGCCCCTGCGAGGGCGCGCGGCCGAGCGGTTTATCCGCGCTGCCGCACCCCAGGCAGCCGACCCGGAGCGGCTGCTTTCAACCGTCGCGCTGTGCGATGGCAACCCACGATTGCTGCGCGCGTTGCTGGCCGAGCCGCTGGGCGGCGAAAGCCCGTCGACGCCCTCGCACACAGCGCCAATCTTTGCTCGCGGGCCCGAGGGCGGGCTTGCACCGAGCGCGCGCAGGGCCGCTGCGATCACGCTGTTGCAAGAGCAGCTCGGAGCGCTGTCTCGCCCAGAGCTCAACGTCCTGTGCGCGGCCAGCGCGCTCGGAGACTCGTGCTCGAGCTCTGCCATCGCCGCCATCTTCGAGGGCAATGCAGGCATCGACCGCGAGCTCAACACCCTGTGCGAACGAAAGCTGCTCGCCCTCGCGCCACACTCGCGGCGGGCGAGCGAAGAAACGACAGAAGTGGAGTACACGTTCTTGCATCCAATCCTTCGCGAGGCCGCGTACGCGATGTTGAGCAGCAGTCAGCGCGCAGTCGCGGCGGAGCGAACGGCGCTGTGGTTTTCGGCGTTGGGCGTCGATGCGCCCACACTTTAGCCTGCCTGCGCGTCAGTTCCCCATCACCTTCTGCAGCCGATTCACCAGCTTGTGTTTTTTGGTGTAGACCGTCTTGATCGAGATGTTCATCACCGTCGCGACCTGCTCGGGCGGCCTGCCTTGCACCAACAGCAAGTCGACCAGCTGACGGTCTTTGTCCGAAAAATGCTCGAGTGCGCTCGTGGCCTGTGTCAGCTCCTCTTTGGCCAACAACGTGGCGAGTGGACCCGAGCTGCCTTCGTCGGAGACCTCGTAGAGGCCGCCCCACCCCATCGCCACCGGCCGCGCACGCGAGACCGAACGAACGTGGTCGCGCGCGGCATGGGTCGCCAGCAGGTGAAGCCACGTGCTGAGACGCACCCCCCGCTCGAACTCGAACACCCGCAGCTTGTGCATCTGCCGCGCCACCAGGCTGCTCAGCAGGGCGGCGCGGACCTCGTCGCGCTCGTTGCGATTGCTCAACGCCGGAAAGCAGCGCAGGACCCGGTCGATCGCCGCGTAGATGAGCGCATCGTAGCGCTCCGAGAACACGCGCCAGGCGGGACGTGCCCCCGCCAGCATGCCTTGGACGAGCTCCAGATCCGACCAGTCGACCACCGTTGCAGACATCGCTGACGCCTCCTGCTCACTCGTCTGCGCGCAGAAACCGCGCGCTTCGACCGAGACTGAATGGAAAGAGACAGGACGGTCCGGATGTGAGAGTCGAAAGTCGTTTTTTTCGGCCGGCCCGGGCGCTCTCTCTGACTTCTGCTCGGATCCGATCAGATCGCGCGGCAGGCGGGGGCAGCTTCTGCGTATGCTCCGCGTAGCGCGGAGGCCGCGCGGAGGACCCATCTTATGGCCACGAACCTCGAGGAGGTCGACGAAGCGGAGCCCCCCCCAAGCGTGAGCTCCGAAGAGCCGGCGGCCGCGAGCAGCATCAGCTTCCCCATGTCGGCCGACGACGGGCAGCTCGACGTCGTGGGCCGAGGCCAATGCATCGGGGACCGCTTCGTGATCGACCACCTCGCGGCGGTGGGCGGGATGAGCATCGTGTATCGAGCCACCGACCTGACCACCGGGCAGTTCGTGGCGCTCAAAGTACTGAACAAGCGCGACCCCATCACGGACGGGCGCTTTGCCACCGAAGCAGCGACGCTGGCTGCGCTCTCCCACCCGTGCATCGTCGGCTACATCGCACACGGCGTGACTCCGCAGAACGCCTTGTTTTTGGCCATGGAATGGCTGTCTGGTCGAGACCTCTCGACGCAGCTCGCGCGCCAGGGCCTGCGTGCTTCTGCGGGTCTGACGCTGATGCGGCAGCTGTGCGCGGGCCTGAGCGTCGCGCACTCGCTGGGGGTGCTCCACCGCGACATCAAGCCGAGTAACTTGTTCCTCGTCGGGGGGCGCATCGAGCGCGTGAAGATCCTCGACTTCGGCATCGCACGCCGCCACGCCGCCACCACACCGCGCACGCTGACCGGGGGCCATCGGGCCACGCGTCAGCTCACCAGCGCCGGCACGCTGGTCGGCACGGTGGGCTATATGTCGCCCGAACAAGCCCGTGGCGCGCTCGACCTCGACGCCCGCTGCGACGTGTTTGCGCTGGGCTGCGTCCTCTACGAGTGCCTGACCGGGCAGCCGGCATTCTCCGGTGCACACGATCTCGCCGTGCTCGCCAAGGTGCTGCGCGACGAGCCGCTACCGGTCAGCTCCTTGCGTCCCGACCTGGGCTACGAGTTCGATGCCCTGATGGCGGTGTTGCTGGCCAAAGACCGCTCGCAGCGACCCACCACCGCCGAGGCCGCGCTGGCTGCGATCGAAGAAGCATACACAAACACCGTGGTCGACGACGACGCGGCGGCCCCGGTGACACGCCTCCGAGCGAGCTACGGCGAGCAGCGCATCCTGAGTGTGATCGTGGGCCGTCCGCGCAGCGAGAGCAACAGCACCGCCACGCCGGTCGCGCGCGTCACCACGTCGTGGATCGACGCGCTGTCGCGAGAGTTCGACGCAGAGGTGCTCCCCATACGCGGCGGCGCGTTGTTGGTGGTGTTGACCGCGGGCGTGCACTCGACTGCCACCGACCAGGCTGCGCGCGCCGCTCGCTGCGTGCTTCAGCTCGCGCACCAACGCAGCGACCTCTCGCTAGGTTTGGCCACGGGCGCCGTCGACACGACGTCGCACGTTCCAGTCGGGGTCGCCATCGACCGAGCAGTTGCCCTGCTCGCGAGCGACTCCACCGGCGTACACATCGACGCACTGACCGCCAGTCTGCTCGGGTCTCGGTTCGACATTCAGCAGACGTCTCTCGGACTCACGCTCGGCGCGGAGCGCGACGAGAGCGACGGTGCGCACGTGTTGATGGGCAAAAGCACACCGTTCGTCGGTCGCGCCAAAGAGCTCGCCATCCTCAACGCAGGCCTCTACGAGTCGTTTCAGGACGGCAGCTCCCGTGGCCTGCTGGTCACGGGACCCGCGGGTGCGGGCAAGTCGCGGCTGGGGCGCGAGTTCGTCGAACGCGCACGCCTCGACGAGACGACCCAGGTGCTGTTTGCGCGCGCCGATCAGACGACGGCCGGCTCGCCGCTCAGCTTGGTGCAGTGCCTGCTTCGCAACGCCGCAGCGCTCCGTTTGGGAGAGCCCGCCGACGCGCAGCGAGCGTCGCTCGACTCGTACTTGCGAGGCGCGCTGCGTCAGCCGGCAGACCCACAGCTGTGCGACTTCCTCGGGGAGATCCTGGGCATCGCAGAGAGTGTCCCGAGCCGTCCCCTGCACCGCGCCGCGCGCGGCGACCCCGAGGTGATGCGCGAGCAGAAACGACGCGCGTTCGAGCGCTGGATGGGGCTGGTCGTCGAGCGCGGACCGCTGCTGTTGTTCCTCGAAGACGTGCACTGGTCTGACCTACCCAGCTTGTCGTTCGTGATGGCCTCGATGCGCTCGCTCGCCGACCGCTCGTTGTTCGTGCTCGCCACCGCGAGACCCGAGCTCTACACGCAGTTTCCCAAGCTGCGCGAGCAGTGGGAGTTCGAAGAAGTCGTCCTGCATGGACTCACCAAAAAAGCGTCCGAG
>JBEGTL010000084.1:0-19565 GCA_041179425.1 Pseudomonadota bacterium
GACGGCAGCGGCAAGACCACCGTCTCCAACTTGGTGGTCGAGCGCCTCCGTGCGCGCGGTCTGACAGTCAAGCACCTGCGCGCCGAAGGGAAGTTCGTCTCGTCCGTGTCCGAGGCGATCCGCAGCCTTGCGCGCGACAGCAAGAACCTCGAGCTCGACCCGCGCGCGGAGTTCTTGCTCTACGTGGCGCGCGACGTGCAGCTCATCGAAGAAGCGCTGCGCCAGGCGCTCGCCACGCACGACGTCGTGCTCGCCGATCGTTTCCTGTACACCGCGGAGGTGCTCGCACGCTACGGACGCGGGCTGCCGAGCGAGTACACCAAGCCCATCCTCGAGGCAGCCGCCGGGGGGCTCGCGCCCGAGCTGGTGGTGCTCATCGACGTCGACCCGGTGCTCGCGCGCGCACGCCGCAAGTCGTTCAAGCTGGTCGCCAAAGACTCGCGTCCTCCGTCGCGCAAGGGCCTGTCCGGGGTCGGCCTCCAGCACCGTCTGCGGCGCGGCTATCTCGAGCTGGCGGCGTCCGCCCCGGAGCGCTGGTACGTCACCAGCAACGAACAGGTCCTCGAAGACACCGTCATGCGCGTCACCGAGCTGGTCTCGCACGCGGTCGAGCAGGGGCCGGCTGCGGCACTGGCCGAGCAGCGTGAGCTCGCGCTGCGCAGAGAGGCCGGCGTGGCGGTCTCCGCGCGGGTGCGCACCGTCGAAGACGCCTTGGGTGCCCTCCAGCTCTGGCTCCAGCAACGCGCCGAGCGGGAGCCACACGTCGCGGCCTACGTGCTCGCTGGTCTGCACGGCGCGCCGCTCGACGAGCTGCGCCAAAAGCTCGCAGAGCGCGTGCCCGCCGTGGTGCTGGCGGGGCTCGAGGGCCTCACCGACGACGTGAGCTGGCAGCTGCGCGACGGCCTGTGCCACGACCAGCCGATCGCCGTCGCGCGCAGTCTCGATAGCGTGACGCAGCAAGATCCGCGCGCGTTCGCGCTCCGCCAGCGCCTCGAGACGTTGGCGCCGGCCGAGCTCTTGCGCTCGCTCGCGCGCAGCGACGACGACGCGAGCTGGGCGGTGCGCGAGCGGCTCTACGAGGCCCACCCGGAGGCCGCGGTCTCCTCGCTGGCCGGTCTGCCGGGCGAGCGGGCCGGGGCACTGCGCGAGCGCTGGTTTTCTGCCAACAAGGCCCTCCTGGCCGACAGCTACGAGCTCTCCAAGGTGGCGGCGCGCTCGGTGCACGGCGTCGACGACGAGCTGGCCTGGGAGATCCGTGAGGCGGCGCGGCACGCTGCGCCCATCGCGAGTCTGTTGTCGGTCTCTGAGCTCAGCTGCGAGCGCAGCTGGGACCTGCGTGAGCGCTCGCTGCAGCGCGCCACCAAGGTGGTCATGGAGACGCTGCGCAGGCTGCGCGAGCCGCGCGCCTGGGAGATGCGTTGGCAGGTCGCCGGCCAGACCAAAGAAGCCATCGACAGCATCGCCGACCTGGACGACGAGCAGGCCTGGGCCATGCGCGACGCCTTTGCCGACGTCTGGCCATCGACCGTGGTCAAGACGCTCGGGGTGCTCGCCACCTCGGAGCGCGGTCGAGCGCTGGTGCAGCGGCAGCTAGCGGCCCACCCCAACAACGTGTCGTTGCTCAAGCACGCCGCGGCGATTGCCATGGCCGCACGCAGAGGCGAAGGTTCCATCGCTGGACCGGCAGCAACCGTGCTGCCGCCCCTGGGAGCCAAGAGCGCGTGAACCCTTTCGATCTCGACAACATCGTGGCGCTGGGCGCCGAGAACGTCCCGCGCCTGAGCGAGCTGTTCGTGCGCATGGGCATGGCCACCTTGTTCGGAGCCTTCCTCGCGTTTCGTAGCTGGCGGCTGCTCTTGCCATTCGTCACGCGGCCCTCGCTGCAGACGGCCCAGGCGCAGACGCTGATCGCGGCGGCCGGCGCGGTGATGGTCGTCGTCATCGGAGACTCGCCCGCGCGCGCGTTCGGCTTGGTGGGCCTCGGCTCGTTCATCCGTTTTCGTTCGGGCATCAGCGATCCTCGCGACGCTGCGGTGATGTTCGTGATGATCGGGATCGGGATGGCGTGCGGCCTTGGCCTGTTCGCCATGGCCGCTGGCTCCACGCTGTTCATCTGCCTCATTCTCACGTTCTTCGATGCCACCCGGCATCGCCTCACCAAACGAACGCTGATCACCATCAACGCCGAAGACGTCGCCTCGGTGCAGAAGCGGGTCGAAAGCATCTTCCCCGGGGTGCGCATCATCGAAGCCTCGAGCAACGCACCCGAGCTCGGCAAAGACAGCGGCAAGCTGGTGATCGAGCTCGACCTCGCGCATGGCATCGATGCCAGCGCGCTCAGCAGCACATTGACGCAAAACGGAGTCAGCGGCGTGCGGCGCGTCGCGCTCGCCGTCGAAGAGTAAGGTCGAGGGTCCGTCATGAAGCACTTGTATCGGTTTGTCTTGGGCGCGTGCCTCGCGCTGTGTGCCTGTGGCGGCGACTCTGCTCCCGAGAGCGGCGCCTCGGACGCTGCCGTGATCCAGACGAGCGGCCCGCTGTTGCCCTTCAAGCAGGGCAATACGTGGACCTACAAGGTCACCGGCGACGGCGAGGTCTCGCAGAAGGTGACCACGGTCGGTGCTGCCGAGAAGGTGGGCGGCACGGGCCCTCACGCCGCGGAGACCGCGTTCAAGGTCGTCACCAAGAAGGGCGCGAACGATCAGACCCTCAGCTGGCAGGCGTTGGACGGGGACCGCGTCGTTCGTTTCCGCGAGCAGGCCTTTCACGAGAGCACGGGCGAGCTCGAAGAAGAAGAGCACTGGGATCCGGCCAAGCTGCACATCGACGGCAGTGCCGCGCACATCGCAAAAGATGCGAGCTGGCTCGAGAGCTATCAAGAAACCAAGCTCCCCGTGGGCGAGGCGTCGTCCACCGAGACCGCGCGCGACCGTTGGACCGTCGACGCCGTCGATCAGGTGATCACGGTGCCGGCCGGCACCTTCAAGGCCATCGTGTTCATCAAGGCGGGCGGGAGCACGCTCAAGACGTACTGGTACGTGCCCGGTGTCGGGAAGGTCAAAGAGACCGGCGGGCAGACCGAAGAGCTCGTCAGCTACAAGGTTGTTCCGTGAGCCTGCCGCGCGCCGTCGTGCAGCACGCAGCAGAGCTACGGGCCGACGCTGCGATCACGGCCGATCGCGCGGAGACCAAGTATCTGCTCGGCCGCAACGCGGTGCGCGCGTTCGTGCAGCTGGCCTCGGCGAAGCTGCACGTGCACCGCTTCGTCGGCGAAGGCGCCAACCTGCTGCCCGACGCGCACCATTACGTGACGAGCATCTACTTCGACAGCCCCTCGTTTGTGCACTACCGCGCCGCAGTCGCCGACGCCGAGCACAACGTCAAGATCCGGGCGCGCGAGTACTACGACCTGATGCCGTCGCTGGCCGAGCTGGCCACCGATCCCGGTCAGATCGTCCGCTATCAGCCCTGGGTGTGGTTCGAGGTCAAACGACGTGTCGAGGGGCGCTCCCAAAAGCTGCGGTTCAGGCTCGACAAGCACGACGTGCCACAGTTTTTTTGCGGAGAAGTCGAAGCAGACCCAACGGGCCGCGGACGAAGACTCGACACGCAGGAGGCGCCGGAGCTCGTCGAAGCGCGCGGTGCCTCCGCGCGCGAGCAAAGAATCGACGCGCGCGCCGAGATCGTCGCGTACCTGCGCACGCTCGACGAGCCTCTCGTGCCCAGCTGCATCGTCAACTACCGCCGGCTCGCACTGCAAGACGCCACCGCCAACCTGCGCGTCACCATCGACGTCGACGTGGGGTTCTACGCCGTCCCGCACGACCTGTGGACGCGCTCTACCGCGCTCGTGCGCGGCACCTTTGGGTCGCCCGCCGGCAGCGAGCCGAGCGCGTTGGTCGAAGTAAAGTGCGCGGGGCCGACGCCGGCCTGGATCGAGCGCGAGCTCACACGCCTCGGTGTGCGCGCGGTGTCGTACAGCAAGTTCGTCCACGCAGCGCGAGCCGTTCATGGCTGAGTCCCGCGAGCGAGTCCGCGTGCCCGAGCCTCTCTACTCCGCGCACGCAGCGACCCCAGCGCGGCACCACGCGCTCGCCTGGCTGCTCAGCCTGGCCATCGTGGTGCTCTACGTGGCGCTGCCCGACGCAGAGCGCGACGCGCTCGAGCACGCCGCCGAACAAAACAAAGACGACGTCGACGAGGGCGAGCGCCTCGAGGTCCGCAGCGTGTCGCCGCTCGAGCCATACCCGGGCAGCACCATCATCGTCAGCCACAACGGGGTCGGCGACTCCTCGGTGTTGCATGTCTACGCCGGCAAGAGCGAGCTGCGCGTGCTGGCGCGGCACGAAGGCGAGCTGGTGGCGCGCTTGCCCACGCAGCTGCCGGCCGGCGATCTCAAGATCAGGCTGGCCACGGGCGAGATCACCAAGCCGTTCCACCTGCGCACGCTTCGCACCAAGCCCTTCCACGTTCGTGTCAAGGTACCCAACTGGCGCAAGGTCTTCCGTAGCCTGGTGGGCGGCATGGCCCTGGTCGCCCTCGGCATCGTGCTGATGTCGCGCGGCGTGCGAGCGAGCACGGGCCTCGAGGTTGCACGCGTGGTGACGCGCACCGTACGAAGGCGCAGCGTCGCCTACGGCTTTGGCGCGCTGACGGGAGCCTTGGCGCAGTCGACCACGGGGGCTGCCGGCATTTTGGCGGCGCTCGCGTCGTCGAGTGTGTTGCCCGTGGTGGCTGCCGCACTCGCGTTTCTGGGTGCGCAGCTCGGAGCCACCGTCGCTCCCTTGTTGGTCACCGGTCTGGTCGAGCCGCGTGAAGGGCTCGTCGCGGTCGTCGTCGGCGTCGTCTGGTTGGGGTTGGCCACCGACCGCCGCGCTTCCGCGATCGGCAAGCTGCTGCTCGGCGCCGGCTTCGTGGCCTTTGGTCTGCAGACGTTTCGGCCCGGGCTCGAGCCCTTCTTGTCCGATCCGGTCTTGCTGGCGATGACCGAAGAGCTGCGCGCGCGCAGCGTGACCGACGTGGCCGCCTGCGCGTTCATCGGCACGGTGCTGGTGGCGGCGTTCCAGGGGCCCGCACCGCTGATCTTACTCATCCTGGGCGTCGCACAGACCACCGGGCACTGGGACCTGTGCACCGCCCTCGCGCTGCTCTCGGGCACGGGCCTCGGGGCTGCGCTGGCGGCGCTGGTCACGACCTCGAGTGGAGCGCTGCCGCGCAAGCTGGCGCGTCTCAACCTGTTGCTCGGTGGCGCGAGCACGCTGTTCACCGCGAGCACGGCCGCGCTGTTTGCACAGCTTGCGCACACGCTGTTTGGTCCACAACCCGAGGCGCTGCACTGGACCCGCCGTGTGTCGCTCAGCGCCCTCGGCGGGGAGCTTGCGCTCGCATTCGTGTTGTCGCAGCTCGCGGCGGCGCTGCTCCTCTGCCTGGCGGTGGAGCGCGTGTTCCACTGGCTCGAGCGGCGCAAGGTCAAGCGTGAGGCGCTGCCGTCGAGCGAGGACGAGGCCGCAGAGGTGTTGCGCCGCGAGCTCGCCTCCGTGCTGCTCCTGTTGTTGGCCGCCCTCGACAGCACTGCCGTGCTCGCGCAGACCGGCGCCCGCGGCTTTGGGCAGCGCGCCGAGCATGCGCTCGACAACGCGCGTCGTGCACTCGAGAAGATGCTCGAGCTTCGTGTGAACACGCTCCAGCACTACAGCTCGCTCGACGACGGTCTGGGCGGCGCTGCATTCTCCTGCTTGCAGCTGCTCGGCGCGGTCGAGGCGCTGCTCTCGCGTGCCGAGCGCGCCACCGACGCGCGGCTGTCGGCTTCGGCGCAGTACGACGCCAACGGTCTGCCCTGGGACGACGACCTCGTGCTGCGCGAGCTGCACGCGCTGGTCTCCGAGGGCCTGTCGGCCACCGGCGTCTGCCTCACCGAGCAGCAGGCGCCCGACCTCGACAAGGCGCGCGCGAGAGAGATCAAGATCAACCGCCTCGAAGCACACGCTCGCGGCGTGCTACTCGAGGCGGCTCCCACTCCGCAGCTAGTCGAGCGACGCCTGCAGGTGCTGCAGGTCATCGACGCCTACGAAGTGGTCGGCAATCAAGTCTATCGGCTCACGGAGTCCGTCGGGGAAAACACCCTTCCTGCGCTCCTCTAGGATCTTCGATGGGTAAGTACTCTCGCGTCGTACCAAGCACGGCCTGTCTGTTCCTCGTTTCTCTGGCCGCTCCTCTCACGTCGTTCGCACAGGTCGCGTCTCCCGCTCGGCCACCCGTCGAGTCCCCCGCCCAACCCGTGGCCACGTCGCCCCAGGTCGAGGCCGAGGCGCTAGAGGCGCAGGAGACGGCCTCTCCAGACGACTCGAGCACCGACCCTACCGAGCCTCTGCACAGCCGTCCGCTGCTGAAGGTGCCGCTCGATGGCGACACTGTGCCCGCCGACGAGTCGGACAACGAAGAGATCGCGGTCCCCGGAGACCCGTGGGGCGACGTCGGGTCCGAGGGACTCATCTCGCTGCGCGCACTCTTTCAGACGCGCTACATCAGTACCTTCTCGGCCAAGAGTCACAGTGCGCGCGCGAGCTACGCGGTGCGCGAAGACAACCTCGCGCAGGGCAACGACGGCTACAGCCTCAACCGCGTCTTTTTGCGGATCGGGTCGGACCCCAGCAAGTATCTGGGTTTTAAGTCCGTGATGGACTTTGCAGAGCTGATCGACGGCGACCCCGAAGACGTGGTCAAGCAGGCCTACGCGACGCTGCGCCCGATCCCCGAGCACCTCGAGCTGGTGGTGGGTCTGTTCAAGCTGCCTTACTCCACGGTCGAGCTCGATGCGTCCAGTCGTTTCGAGCTGGCAGACCTGGGGCAGGCCAATCGTCTGGTCGGCGACCTCGGCTTTGCCGGACGAGACCTCGGTGTGCAGGTGCTGGCAGCGCCGCTCAAAAAAGCCAAACGTCTGCGCGTGTCGCTGGGCGTCTTCAAGGGACACGCCAAAAACGAGCACGACTCGCCCGCAGGCGCGATCGGCGCACGCGTCGAGAGCAAGCCCAACAAGAGCCTGCGCCTCGGCGCGGACATCGTGCAGCACACCAAGGCCATCACCTACAACAGGCCCTTCGAGACGTCCGACAAGGACGAGCTGCCCAACCCGCCCAATCCGCTCTATCCAGCCCAGAAGCGCTGGGACAAGGGGCACGCGCTGAGTGCAGATGCGCGCTACAAAAAGAAGGGCTTCATGCTGCGCGGCGAGTGGCTGTACGGCGACCGCGTCGACATCGACGAGCGCTACGGCGCCAAGACGTGGATGGCGGTGTGGGCCCTCGCGGCCTACCGCATCAATCTGACAGACGACATACGTCTGTTGCCCGCGCTTCGTTTCGAGTGGCTCGACGCCAACCGAGAGGCGAACGTGGGCGTACAGAACCAGTTCTCACTCGCGCTCAACGTGCTGTTCTGGGAGCGAGCGCGCTTCGTGTTCGAGGTGACGCGCATCGAGGTGCAGGCGGGCACGCCCTACCTCAACCAGCCCAAGCCGCTGCAGGCCGAGCCTTTTTTGGCCCTCGACAGCACCCGCGTCATCGGACAACTGCAGCTCGAGCTCTAGACTGCTCTAGACTACGCGCGCCTGGTGCACGCTTGTTTTAGCGGCGGGTGCGGGCGATCAAGCTGGCGAGCACCACGAGTAGTTCGGCTGGCTCGATGGGCTTGGGCAGGTGCATGTTGAAGCCGGCCGAGAGCGCTCGTATCCGATCTTCGCTGCGCGCGTAGGCGGTGAGCGCCACCGCGGGCGTCGCGCCACCCTCCTCTACAGGGAGCGCACGAACCTTACGGATCAGCTCGTACCCGGTCGCACCCGGCATGCCGATGTCCGAGATCAACACCGCGGGGCGTTCGCTCACGAACGAGTCGTACGCCTCGTCCGCGTTCTTCGCGGTGAGCACCACGGCGCGCGACTGCTCGAGGACGGTCGTCAGGAGTGCGCGCGCGTCTAGCTGGTCGTCGACGACCAGGATGGGCCGCCCGACGAGCTCAGCTGGAAACTCCATCACGGGCGACAGTCCGCTCCGCGAAGGGTGGGGCGCCGAGTCGGCTTGGGAGCGGAGGCTGAGCAGCGGCGAGATCGGAAAGCGCACCACGAAGCGTGTGCCCTGGTCTACTCCTTCGCTGCTGGCGCCGATGGTGCCGCCGTGGGCCTCGACGAGGTACTTGACGATGGAGAGCCCAAGGCCGAGCCCGCGATGGCTCTTGCTCGCGCCGCCCTCGGCCTGCCGAAACTTCTCGAAGATGAATGGTAAGAACGCAGGCTCGATGCCGCGCCCGGTGTCTTCGACGATGAGCTCGATGTTCGAGTCGCGACGCTGGAGACGAACCTGGATGCGCCCGCCCTTGGGTGTGAACTTCACGGCGTTGCTGAGCAGGTTCCACACCACCTGCTGCAGTCGATTGGGGTCGCCCATCAGCGGGCCTGCCCGGGGGTCGAGGATGGCCTCGACGCGCACACCTTTGGCGTCGGCTGCTGTGCGCACCACGTCGAGCGCGGCGTCGACGACCTCGACCAGCTCGGTGGGCGCCACCTCGAGGCGCAGCTTGCCGCTCAAGATGCGCGAGACGTCGAGCAGGTCCTCGACGAGCTGTGCCTGGACCTTTGCGTTGCGCTCGATGACCTGGATGGCCTGTGCCTGCTTCTCGCCCGACAGGTTGCCTGCGCTCAGCAGCCGCGCCCAGCCCAAGATCGCCGAGAGCGGCGTGCGCAGCTCGTGGCTGACCGTCGCGATGAAGTCGTCTTTGACGCGGTTGGCGAGCTCGGCGTCTTGGCGCGCTCGCAGCTCCTGCACCAGCAGCCTTTCGCGCCTGTCGTCGAGCTCTTTGCGTGCGGTGACGTCGCGCGAGATGGCCAGCACACGCGCCTCGCCCCCGGCCGGGTCTTGCAGTGGCGAGAGCGTCACCTCCCACCACTTCGTCGCGCCGTCGAACGTGCGCGCGGCGCCCACGAAGTCCGCGACATCACCCAGCAGCGCGAGTCGGAAGGCGCCGCGGGAGGTGGCGCGTTGATCGCCCTTCCACCAGTCGAGCCAGTCGAAGCCGCGCAGCTCTGGCTCGGCCGCTTGGCCCTCGGCGCGTGCTGGCGCGCCCATCAGTTGTTTGCCGCGTTCGTTCATCCACAACACACGACCGTTGTCGTCGAGCACGGTGATGTTGTCGGGGCTGCTCTCGATCACACGTTGTTTGAAGGCCTCGCTCGCGGCCAGGGCACGTGTCAGCTGCACGCGTTCGGTGATGTCGGTGTGCACCGAGATAGCGCTCACCGCGCGCCCGTCCTGCAGCACCGGCGCGTAGCTCGCGCGTACGACAAGTCGCTCGCCCGTGCGCACGTTGCGTATCGAGAGCTCGGCCGTGGAGGCCACGCCTGCCAGCGCCTTCAGGTAGCCGTGCTCGTTCGGTGCGATCGGTAGCTCGGTGGCGAGCGAACGCGCGTCGAGCATCGCGATCAGCTCGCCGACCGGACGGTCGAGCTCGGTCATCGCGTTGAGGCCGAGGATGTTCAACGCAGCTCTATTGCAGTAGTAAACGCCTTGCGTGTTGCCGACGTAGACAGGGTCCGGGATGCTCTCGACGATGGCCGAAAGCTCGGCCACGCGCGCCTCGAGCAGGGTCCTGACGGGCACCTCGTTCGAGACCTCTTCGCGCTGTTCGTGTGTCGCGGTCATGCGCTCGTGTACCTCTTACGAGGGGCGCACACTACGCCCGTCCGGCTCGACAACGTCAGCTTCTCACGTCTGTGCGCAGCGTGATGCGCTAGCTGCCTTGCAGGGCGTTCCGTCAGGCCGGCTCGACGGGGAGCAGGATGCGGATGGTGGTGCCGCGACCTAGCTCGCTCTCGATGTTCAGCGTGCCGTGGTGCGCCTCCACGATGCGTCGTGCCAAGGACAAGCCGAGCCCCAGGCCGCCCGTCCGCCGCGCGCGGCTCGGGTCGGTGCGAAAAAAAGGCGTCGCGATGTTGGGCAGGTCGCTGGCCGCGATGCCGATGCCGTGATCGACCACCAGAATGGCCAGCTGCTCGCCCCGCCGTTCGGCGCGCACCTCGATGGCCGCGTCTTCGTCGGAGTAGGCGCGCGCGTTCTCGAGCAGGTTGTCTAGCGCGCGACGCAAGAGCACGGCATCTCCGGTAAGGGAAGGTAGCGCCGCATCCGTGGGCACGAGCAGCGTGCGCCGAGGGTATTTGGCGCGAAAGCGCTGCACCGTGCTGTCGAGCAGCTGATGCGCGTCGACGTGCTCGCTGCGTCGCATCGGCAGCAGGGTCCCCGCGCGCCCGCCGGCCAGGTCGAGTTTGGCGGTCTGCAATACGTCGGCGACGAGTCGCTCCAGCTCGCCGAGGTCTTCGGTGATCTCTTGCAGCGACTCTTGCGCGGTGCTCGCATCGCCTTCGGCCGCCAGATCGAGTGCGACACGGATGCGGGCGAGCGGCGTGCGCAGCTCGTGCGACACGTTGGCGAGCAGCTCTTGTTGCGAGCGCAGCACCATGGTCAGGCGGTCGGCCATGTCGTCGAAGGCTGCCGCCAGCTGACCGAACTCGTCGCGCCGACCCGAGTGAACGCGCGTGGTGAGGTCGCCTGCGCCCAGCTTGCGAGCCGCATTGGTGAGCACCGACAGCGGCGTGACGAATGAGCGGGCCAGCACCATGGAGGCGATCGCGGCGCCCACCAGTGCGATGCCCGCGGCCCACAGGGCAGGGTTGGTAGGCTGGTGGCGCGGCGGCGGATGCAGGTACATCACGTAGCCAGCGCGTGGCTCTCGTGGGTCGAGCGGAAGCGTCACCACGGGTCGACCGCCTGCTACGAGGTGATCGCGCGCGCGGAGGCGCGCCACATCGTCGGCCTTGAGCGGACCGAGCGCTGGCACCACGTTGCTCGCGATGAGCTTTCCATCCGCCCCGTACACGCTCAGGCTGGAGTTGGAGGTGTGCAGGATACGTGACAGCTCGCGCTTCAGCGCGGCCGGGTCGTTCTTCACCTCGGCCACGTGCGAGACTGCGTAGCGTGCGTCGCGTACGAAGCCGCCTCGTGGATCGAACTTGAAGGTCAGCCAGCCAACCAGGGCGATGGTGCCCGCGATCACCAGCAGCTGTGCCACGCTCACTACGTAGATGCGCAGCAGGAGCCGACGCGAAGGAGCGATCACGTGGCGCGCTCCAGCACCAGCATGTAGCCCATGCCGCGCACGGTCTTGAGCATGCGCGGGTTCTTGGGGTCATCCCCGAGCTTCGCGCGCAACCTCGAGATCTGTACGTCGATGGAGCGGTCGAAGCTCTCTTCGGCGTTGCCCTTGGCCAGGTAGAGCAGCTGCTCGCGACCCAGCACGCGGCCGGCGTTCTCGGCCAACACGCGCAGCAGCGTGAACTCGTAGGCGGTCAGCGTGAGCGCCTGTCCGCTGAGCGTGGCGCGCAGTGCGGCGGGGTCGAGCCACAGCTCGCCCACCTCGACCGGACGGGTGGTGGGCCCGGCCCGTCCGCGCGCCCGGCGGACCTGGGCCCGGAGTCGCGCCAACAGCTCGCGCGACGAAAACGGCTTGGCGACGTAGTCGTCGGCGCCGAGCTCGAGGCCGAGCACGCGGTCGGCCTCTTCGTCGCGCGCGGTGATGATGATGATGGGTACGTCGGTGCGGGCGCGCAGCTCGCGGCACACCGAGATGCCGTCGAGGCCCGGCAGCTGCAAGTCGAGCAGCACGGCGTCGGGCCGGTTGCGCAGCACCTCGTTGAGCCCGGCCTTGCCATCCGCGACCCAGGTCACCAGGACGCCGTGGCTCTCCAGGTACTTGGCGGTCAGCCGAGCGAGGCGCTCGTCGTCCTCCACCAGCACCACCCGCAGCGTTTCGTCGGTCGTCGTATCGTGGCCCGCGGTCATCGCAACATCCTCCGCCTCGCACCGCTCGCGGCCGGGCCGCAGGGACCCAGGAGCGCGAGCGCTAGAGCTACTGTGGCACCTCGACCCCACAGAAGTCCTACCGGGACGTTTCGGATTGTTTCGGCGCCCGGCCGCGGCCAAGGAAGCTGACAGGTGGGTTCAGGTCTTGACCAGTCGCAGGCCGGGCGCCTTGGGCTTCTCGGGCTGCTCGTCCGTGTGCTTTTGCTGGGGCCAGACCACCACCGGGCCCGCAAACGGCTCGCCCACCCAGCAGCGGCTGCACGCCTCCCAGGGCACGCTCACGTGGTAGCGGATGCCGCGCAGCGAGATGGTGGCGGTCCAGCCGGCCTCGTCGAGCGCGAGGTCGGGCATGCCCATCACGCGCGGGTCGCGCCCGATGCGAAGCACGAGCTCCGCCTGCTTGAGCGACTCGGGGACCGTGACGTCGGCGCGCGTGGCGTCGATCAAGAGGAAGGGGCACAGCGGCAGCAGCGCCTCGATGAGGGTCTGCTTCTGCACGTTGTAATGCGTGATGCCCAGAGTCATGCCGCTCTTTACCCCATCGCCGGCCGTCCTGCCTCGGCCAAGGCGTCGAGCTGGCGCTCACGGGGCGCCTGCTATGTTGTCGAGCAGGGGAGGAAACATGGAGCCACACGAAGTGCCCACGGACAGAGCCGTCTCGAGCCCGGCCCCCGGCACCCCGGCCGCGCCCGAGGGCAAGGTCCACAAGCTATTCCGAGCCGTCCTGCGCGAGGGCGCCGAGCGTGTCTCCGAGCGCGTCGGAGCCCGCCAGATCCCGCTGTTGCTCGACCGCAGAGACCGCGTGAAGCGAGAGCTCCGCTCCATCCCGGAGCGCATGCAAAAGGTGACCAACCAGGCCGGCCTCGTGCTCGAGCTGATCGACGACTACCGGGACGGCACGTACGGCTCCATCCCGTGGCGCTCGCTCGCCATTGCCGCAGGAGCGCTGCTGTACTCGGTCAGCCCGAGCGATGTCATCCCCGACTTCGTGCCCGTGCTGGGGCAGCTCGATGATGCGGTGGTGATCGCGGGGGCGATGTACCTGATTCGTCGAGACCTGAAGCGGTACATCAGGTTCAAGGGGTACTCCCTGGAGAAGTACTTTTAGCCTCTGCGCCAGAGATCGAGCACGAGTACGTGCCCGAGTACGAACACGTGGCCCGCGACTGGCGACGGATCGGAGACTGGTCGCCGAGCGGCTCCCTGCGAGGCTTCCGAGCGGCTCCCTGCGAGGCTTCCGAGCGGCTCCCCGCGAGGCTCCCGAGCGGACGTGTTCGTGGACGGTCTCGTGCACGTTGTCTCTCGTGCTCGTGCTCGTGCTCGTGCACGTGTTCGTGCTCGATCTCCCTGATCCAAAGAGAAAGGCCGATCGACGTTTCCGCCGACCGGCCTTTTTCACGACAGCGCGCTAGGCGCTCCTAGTTAACGAACCCAGACCGAGTACGCGCCCGCTGCGTTCGGGTAGCGGGGCCCGTACTGTCCGTCTTGCCAGGTTCCGAGGAAGCTCGCCGGTGCGGTTCCGTTGGTTGCGCAGTAACCGGTTCGGTTGCCCACGCTCCAGCGGTACGCCGTGCCGGTGAAGTCGCCGAAGTTTGCGTTCTCCGACGACTGCAGCGACTGGTTGAGGTACACGGTCGCTCCGTTGGTGAGCGGCGCGGGTGTGGTGGTGTCGACGCCCGTGATGAGCGTGTACGTGCCGGTTTTCAGACCCGTGCAGCCCGCGAACGTGGTGGCGCGCGTGAGGCCCGACAGGTCGCCGTAGTTGAACGTGCCCGCGAACTCGTAGTCCTTCAGGTTCCTGAAGGCGGCCGGGAAGCCCGTGAGCGCGGTCGTCGTAATGGTCTGGCCCTGCCCAAACTCGGCGGAGGTGTCGAACAGCGCTTCCACGGCGCTGTCGGGCACGCCCGATCCGTACGGGATGGTGGCCAGGTTGGGTGCGTTGAGCGGCACGGCTTCATTGCCGGGGTAGGGCACTCCACCCTCGTCCTCGGAAGAGCGCGTCCAAGCCAGCAGTGTCCAGCCGCCGGTTCCGGTGTCGTTGTCGCAGTAGCCGCGGAAGCGCGGAGCCGCACCCTTGCGGTCGGCGTCGAGCCAATACGTTCCGCTCGCCGGTCGCACGGTGGTGGTGGCCAGGAGCTCCTTGCAGCTCAATGCGGCCTCGATACTCAGCCCCGCGATGGGCTGAGGCGTGGTGCTGTAGTCGGTGTCGATTCCGCTCTGTGCCGCCGCAAAGACCACCGTGTAGGGCTTCTCGCCGTTCACGTCGCCGTCGAGTACGTGGTCGTTGATGCTGGTCACGGTGACCAGCTGCGGGGTGGCCCAGTTCTGCGGCGTGAACACCAGCTGCGCGGTCACACTCGCTTCGCTCGCGCCGGTGGGGTCGATGGAGATGGGCAGCGTCACGTTGTCGAGCGGCTGACTGTTCAGGCGCACGGTGAACGTATCGGTGGTGTTCTCTTCGTAGGTGGTGACGGTGTTCACGGCGCCGCTGAAGGCAGCGAAGACGAAGCCCGCCGTGTCGTTGTCGTTGTTTCGTACGCTCACGATCTGCGGTGGCAGCACCGAGTAGTCCAGGTCGGTGCTGACGGGAGCGGACACCTCGATGCGGTCGATCTGATCACGATCGTCGATCGCGTCGTCGAGCGCCGTCACGGTGACCGTCACGGCCGTGGACCAGTTGGTCGCGTTGAACGTGAGCTGGGTGGGCGTGACCGCGTGTTGCCCGTCGAGGCTCGTCACGTTCACGGTGACGGTGTCGCTGGGCTGCGTGGCCAACTTCACGGTGAAGGTGGTGGCGGTCGCCCCCGCCTCTTGCGTGAAGGTGGTCGCCGTCTGGTCGATGGTCACCGCCGGCACGTCGTTGTCGGTGTTGACGGCAGTCAGCGTCGACCCGGACAGCGCCGCGTAGAAGGGATCGGTACTGACGGGAGCCGAGATGTTGATGACGTAGGTCTTGGTGCCGTCTTTGACGTTGTCGTCCTTGCCGGTCACGAACACACGCTGCGGAGCCGCGTACGTGCCGGGGCCGGTGGGCGAGGCAGTGAACGTGAGCGTCGCCGGACTGACCACGCCCTCCAGCTCGTTCGAACTGGTGATGTTGATCTTCACCTCGGACTGCGGACGCGTGCCCAAGACGACGTCGAAGTAGTCGCCCGTGTTGGGCTCACCGGTCGTCAGGTCGCTGGTGGGGAGGTTGGGCGCGCGCGCCGTCACCGTCACCGATGCGATGTCGTTGTCCTGGGCGACGCCGCGCAGCGCGCGCGAGTACGCCTGGCCAATGTAGTTGGCGTCACTCGGTGCGTACGTGATGGGTCCGAGCTCGACCGTGAACGGCTTGTTGCCGTCCTGGACGTTCTCGGGGATGCCGTCGAGGCGCACGGTGGCGTTGGTCCAGCTCGAGTTGGTGAACTCGACGTAGCTGGTCCCGGGCGTGGTCAGAGCCACGTCCTCGTTGAGGCGCGAGATGTTCAGCGGCACGCGCACCACGCCCACCGGACGCGACTTGAGCGAGACGCTGAACGTGGCAGAGCCGGTGACCTCGTCGACCGTCAGCAACGCGACCTGCGGGTCGGGCACATCGGTGAGGATGCCGGGGCTGTCGTCGTCCGTGTTGCGGACCGTCAGGGCCGGTACGATGCGCCCTGCGTAGGCCGGGTCATCGCTCTGTGCAGGCTCGAAGACGATCTGATAGTCCTGATCGCCGTCTGCAATCAGGTCGTCGACGCCGTACAGCGTCACGACGCGCTCGCTGATGCCGGTGGGACCCGCCGTGAACACGATGTCCACCGGCGAGGGAGCACCGGGCCGCAGCTTGCCTTCGCTCAGGCGGCTACTCGTGGCGCGGATGGTGACGTCCGACGACGGCGGCAGCTGGATGGCCAGCCGGAAGCTGCCTCGCTTGACGCCGTCTTCGCTGGTGGTGAGGTCGAGCTGGTCGGCCTCGATGCCTGCGCTGTCGGTGTCGACGTTCTGCACCGGCACCCGCGTAGGTACGTTGAGCGCGGCGTACACGGGGTCGCCGGCGATGCCGTCGAAGTTGACGAAGAAGCTCTGCCGTCCGTCCTGCAGCAGGTCGCCCTGGCCCTTGACAGTCACGGTGTGCGCGCCTTCCCAGTCGGTCGGCGTGAAGGTGAGCGTCGTGGGGGTGACCACGCCCTCGCCAGCGTCGGAGCTGCTCACCGTGATGGTCACGTTCTGCGTGGGCTTGGAGCGCAGTGCCACGTCGAAGGTGTCCGTGGAGCCATCTTCACGCACCACCAAGGGCGAGTGCAGCGAGGTGACGGTGATGCCGGCGCGATCGTCGTCCACGTTGAGCGCGTCGACCGAGGCGGTGAGGCCGGCGTAGCGTGTGTCGGCGCTCGAGGCGGTGAACAACACCTTGTACGCCTGGTCGCTGTCCGCGACCCGGTCGTCTTGTGCGCCACGCACGACGACGGTGCGCGGCGAGGCCCAGTCGAGTTCATTGAAGAGGAGCTGCGCCGGGGTGGCCGTGCCCTCGCTCGGTCGGTCGGTCGACGCCTGCAGCGTGACCGTGTTGCCGGTGGTGGGCCGGCTCTTGAGGCGCACCTCGAAGGTGGCGGACGTTCCGTCCTCGCCCGTGATGAGTCCACCGCTGACGCTGGTGACGATGCCGGGCGAGTCGTTGTCCAGGTTGGTCGCCGGGAGGCGCGCGACCACCAGACCGTTGTAGTTGGTGTCGGTGCTGACGGCCGGGGTGAACACCACCTCGAACGTCTGGTCGCCGTCGGCCACCGCGTCGTCGTCCTTACCCGTCAAGGTGACGGTCTGCTGACCCGCCCAGTTGTCCTTGGTGAAGGTCAGGGTGGCTGGATCGATCGAGGCCTCGCCAGTCTTGGTGACGCTCACCGTGAACGTCACGTCGGCGGTCGGCGGCTTGATCAGCGCCATCTGGAAGCTCGACGTGCCGAGATTCTCGGTCGTCACCAAGCCACCCGTGGGCAGTACGAAGGTCGCGCCGGCGACGTCGTTGTCGTTGTTGAACGCGAACAGACTCGGTGTCGTCTTGCCCAGGTACGCGGCGTCGCCGGCAGCGGGTCCGATGGCGATCTCCACCAGCTGGTCGCCGTCGATCAGGTTGTCGTCCTTACCGGTCAGCGTGACCACGTGCGGAGCGTTCCAGTCGTCGTGCGTGAAGGTCAGTGTGGCAGTGTCGAGGGTGATCTCCGCGGTGTTCTTGCTGACCACCGGCACCGTGACGTTGCCGACGGGTTGCGTGAACAACGAGACCGAGAAGCTACCCGTGTTACCAGACTCGTCGGTCACCAGATCGATCGACCTGACGTTCAGGCCGGGCGAGTCGTTGTCTCGCACGGAGACCGTCAGGTTGGCGGCATCGAGCGCGCCGTAGCGGCCGTCCGTGCTGGTGGCCGCGCCGAGGTCGATGGTCACGTCTTGGTCGCCGTCGGCTACAGTGTCGTTGACCGCAGTGACGGTCACGCGTTGTGGAGAGAGCCAGTTGTCTGGCGTGAAGGTGACGCTGGCGGGTGCCACCGTCGCCTGCGCCGGCGTGAGGCTGCTGATCGGGATCACGACGTTGGCGGTCGGCGCCGTGGTCAGTGACAGGTCGAACCTGGCGGGTGAGCCGCCTTCGGTCGCCGTCAGCTGCGCACCGGCGACGATCAGGTTGGCAGACTCGTTGTCGATATTGACGCCTGCGACGTCGGGCGGGTTGGCGTTCGCAAAACGAGCGTCGCTGCTGACCGCAGGTGCCAGCACGATCGTGAACGGTTGATCCTGATCGGTCTCCCCGTCGTCCACGCCCGAGACGCGCACGACCTTGGGCGCGTTCCAGTTGTCGACGGTGAAGGTGATCGAGGCGACACTCGGCACTGCTTCGCCGGTGTCCGAGCTGCTCACCGCGACTACCACGTTGGTGGTGGGACGCGTGTTCAGCGCGACGTAGAACTGGTCTGTGCTGCGCCCATCTTCGAACGTGCGTAGTCCCGTCGTGGGGACCACGAAGAAGCCGGCCGTCTCGTTGTCGCGGTTGACCACGGACACATCCGGAATGGTGACAGACGAATACGCCGTGTCCCCGCTGGTGACCGCGCTCTTGATCTTGACGGTGATGGATCCGTCCACGTCGGTATCGTCGACACCCGTGAGCGTGACCGTCTGCGGAGCGTTCCAGTTGTCGGCTGTGAACTTCAGGCTGGCCGGCGCGACCGTGACCTCGCCCGTGTCCTCGCTGGTCAGCGCGATCTGCACGTCGCCAGTGGGCTTGGTGTTGAGCTTAATCTGATAGGTGGCGGTCACGTTCGGCTCGAACGTGGTCAGGCCCTCGGCACCGACCAAGGTGATGCCGGCGGTGTCGTCATCGACGTTGGTGACCAGCACGTCACCGGGCAGCTTGCCGCTGTAGCCGCTGTCCGCGCTGGTCGCTGCACCGAGCGCGACCTTGTATTGGATGGGACCATCCTGATCGTCGTCCTGCTGACCCGTGACCGTGACGGTACGAACGGCGTTCCAGTCCGTCGGTGTGAACACGATCGAAGCCGGACTGACCTTGCCCTCCGACTCATCCGTGCTGGAGACAGCGATGGTCACGTCTGCAGAAGGCTTGGAGGCCAACGCGATGGTGAAGGTGTCGGACTTGCCGCTCTCGTCTGTCTGCAGACCAGACGTACGACTCAGGCTGAAGCCGGGCGTGCCAGGTACGACCGTTCCCCCTTCCCCGACCACGCCGCCGTCCTCGACCACTACCGATCCGTCGTGACCACCGTCCACCGGCTTGCGTCCATCCTTGGACGACTTGCAGCCCGCAGCCAGCGACCCGCTCATGAGCAGCGCCGCAAGCGCCAGCGACCACGAAACCTGGGTTCGCATAAGTCCGTTGCCTCCCCGCATTTGGATGCCGGCAGGAAACAAACGGTGAACCTCCCCCGGTCCGCCACGCCCCCACCTGGCACGAGAATGGTACCCCCCAACCGGTTGTGACCGTCAATGCGCAAACCTGCTTGCTGATCCGCGGGTTTGCGGGCTTTCCATGCAGCGCGACAGAGATGTCGTACGGCGCGGACGCGGCGCAGAGAGGCACGCGTGTGCCGCGTGTGCGACCTCGGCACACGCGTGGTCCAAGCAGCCATGGAATGGGACAAAACAGCACACCGCGACAGGACGGTGCCTCCGGGTTCGTCGCGCTCACATCGCTGTGCGCTATCCAGTGGGCAAGCCTGCTGGCACCCCCCGCAGAGGATCTGCTGGAAATCGCAGCGTTAGTTTTGGCGGGCGTGCGAGCCGTGAGAAAACTATCGGACGCTGGCGCAGAACTTGAGTGTAGCGCCCTGTTCGCCCGCTCCGACCCTTACTTACCTTGCCTGCCTACGGGCCGGAGCAGCGATGGCCGAGGAGGACTTGTGCACGCGTCTCCGTTCGACTTTGTATCCGCCCTGAGCGCCGAAGCGTCCTGTCCAGTCTGCACCGAGCTACACGCCACTGTCGATCAGTGTGCCTGTGTGGCCTGCGGCACCAAAACCTGCCCCGACTGCGTAAGTCTTCGGCCCGATGCCAGCTGGATCTGCGCCAGCTGCGTGGTGCACTCGCCCGTGCTGTCGGTGGTTCCCGGCTCGGCGCCGCTGCTGAACCGCGTCCGTAGGGTCCGCATCGCGCTCACGGGCCTCGCGCTGTTTCTCGCCACCCGTC
>JBEGTL010000085.1:0-19187 GCA_041179425.1 Pseudomonadota bacterium
GCCGCCGTGGTCAGCGAACAGGCAGGCGTCCCGCTCGATCGTCTGTTGATGCGCGATCGCGAGCGGCTGCTCGAGCTCGACGAGCGGCTCGCCGCACGCGTGGTCGGTCAGCGCGGCGCCATCGCCAAGGTGGCCGATGCCGTTCGCAAGGGCGCGGTCGGCATGCGCGGCAAGCGTCCGCTCGGCGTGTTTTTGTTTCTCGGCCCCACCGGCGTGGGCAAGACCGAGCTGGCCAAGGCCCTCAACGATGAGCTGTTCTGGGCGAGTCCGATGACGCGGCTCGACATGAGCGAGTACAGCGAGGCGCACGCGGTTGCGCGCCTGTTTGGAGCGCCGCCTGGCTACGTGGGGCACGACGAAGGCGGCCAGCTCACGGAGGCGGTGCGCAAGCGGCCCTACCAGCTGGTCCTGCTCGACGAGGTCGAGAAGGCGCACCCCGACGTGCTGCTCGCGCTGCTTCCCCTGCTCGACGAGGGCCGGCTCACCGACGGTCGTGGACGCACGATCGACTTCACCAACACGATCATCGTGCTGACCTCCAACCTCGGCGTGAGCACCGTCAAGCGCGCCCAGCCCGTGGGTTTTGGCGCGGCCAACGTCGAGAGCGAGGCCGACGAGAACGCGCGCGCCGGAGCCCGCACCATCGAGGCGGCACGGAGCGCGCTGCGTCCGGAGCTGTTCAACCGGCTCGACGAGGTGCTGTACTTCCCGCGGCTCAGCCGTGCCGATGTGCGTCAGATCGCGGCAGGCATGCTGGAGCAGGTGGCCGAGACCATGCGTCGCGAGCAGGGCATCGAGCTCGAGGTGCACGACTCGGCGCTGGACGCGTTGGTCGATGCGGGAGGCTTCGACGCGGAGCTGGGCGCGCGGCCCATGCGCCGCACCATCGGCCGCGAAGTCGAGACGCCGCTGGCGACCCGCATCCTCGAAGGCAGCCTAGGCGTTGGTGACTACGTCCGTTTGGTGGGTCGCAACACGGGGGCCGGAGCTGACCTACCAGCTCGCGTGGACCTCGAAAGTGTGCGCACGGTCGATACGGAGGCTGCGTCGCTGTAAGCCGGGTCGCTTGCGTCGATCCCTCACGGTGTGCCAGAACGAGCCCCCGTGACCCCCGTCGAGCCGTCTCAGGAGGGCGCTGCCGTTTCCCCGCTCGTGGCGACCCCGCGCGAAGAACCCGGCAGTTTGCCGAGAGTTTTCGGACGTTACGTCCTGTTCGACCGCATCGGCCGGGGCGGCATGGCCGACATCTTTTTGGCCCGTGCCGACACGGCGCTGGGCGGCTCGAGGCTGTGCGTGGTCAAGCAGATCCTGCCGGATCTGAGCCACGACCCCCAGTTCGAGCAGCTGTTGATCGAAGAAGCCAAGCTCGCCGCGCGGCTCACCCACGGCAACGTGGTGCAGGTGTTCGACCTCGGGCGCGAGGACGACCGGCTGTTCATCGTCATGGAGTACGTCGAGGGGTACGACCTCAACCAGCTCCTGCGCGCGGTGTCTCGCGCCAAGCTTGGGCTGCCGGCCGAGTTCGCCATCCTGATCGTACGCAAGACGCTGCGCGCGCTGGACTACGCGCACCGCCTCAAAGACGTGGGCGGCAACGTGATTGGCCTGGTGCACCGCGACGTGTCGCCCTCCAACGTGCTCATCTCGTTCGAGGGCGAGGTCAAGCTGTGTGACTTCGGCATCGCGCGCGCTTTCTCCGCCCACGCCGACGAGCAGGTTGGTGCACCCGACGAGGTCCCGGCGCAGGCGCGCATCGAAGGCAAGAGCGCGTACATGTCTCCCGAGCACGCGCAGGGCCGCGAGATCGACGCGCGCGCCGACGTGTTCGCGGCGGGCATCGTGCTCTGGGAGCTGTGCGCCGGGCGCAGGCTGTACCGCGGGAGCGAGCAGGAGATGTTGGCGCAGGCGCAGAGTGGTCTGGTGCCGCGCCTGCCCGACCGTGGCTTGCCCGCGCACCAAGAGCTGCAGGCGGTGCTCGACCGCGCCCTCGCCATCGACCGCGACGATCGTTTCACCAGCGCGCAGGAGTTTTTGACCGCGCTCGAAGACTACGCCGTGCAGGCCAAGCTGATGGCATCGCAGCTGCGCTTCGGCACGTTCTTGAGCGAACACTTCGGCACCGAGATGATCGAGCTGCGCCGGCAGCGCGAGCTCTCGGTGCGCGAGCTGCCGTCCGAGCTGCCGCCGCTGCCGCCGCCCACCCTGGTCACGCACTCGTCGTTGTACGGGCCGGAGCACAGTCCAGAGCGCAAGTGGCGCGAGCCGGGCGCCACCGGCAAGCTGCCGCCGTCCAGGCTGACCTCCCTGGGCACCAACTCGTCGAGCACGCTGCTGCCCGCGATGCTGCCGCAGGACCTCTCCGAGCGCGACCTCGAGCGTTCGTTGATGGGGCTCGACGTACTCGCGCAGGAGACCATCTCCGACGAGCGCGCGCGTGTGCGGCCGAGCCAGCTGCCACCCGCTCCGCGCGGGGCGCCGCTCGCGACGCCAGGTCAGATCAACGAGTGGGTCTGGTACGTGGTCGCGGTCGTCATCTTGCTGCTCGGCATCGTCGGCTACTACGCGAGCTGACGGGAGGTCGAAGCGCGCCCTCGTGCGCGCGAGCGAAGAGTCCAAGCGCGCCCTCGTGCGCGCGAGCGAAGACAAGTGGCCGCGTCGCCCACGACCTGAGCCGTGAGGACGACGCGGCGCACGCGAGTCAGATCATGGTAGGCAGGAGTTGCCGCCGTGAATGATCGTTCCGCTGCCGAGCATGGTGAGCTTGCCGGCGGGCCAGTGCGTCGTGAAGAAGTAACACATCTCGTCGTTGGTACCCTTGCCGAAGCGCGCCGGCTCGGAGAAGGTGCACGTGGTCTGCACGCTGTCGCCCGGGTTGACGACGTAGTCGAGCACGTACTGGCGCTGGTACTCGAAGTCGAAGTCCTTGTCGTGGATGACTTCCTGCTTGCCGTCTTTGCGGGTGATCACGACCTTCATGTGACGACCCTTGAGATGCATGTGCGGAGTGGCCGCGATCAGGTGCACGGGCTCGGTGTTGGTCGGCTTGCAGTTGCCGGTGGACTGGGTCCCGCTGAGGTTGTCGGTACCGAGCCAGCCCATGGCCGCGACGTGCGCTGGCTTGGTGGTGGTGACGCAGACCTCGACGCCGGACGCGTCTTGTGCGACGCCGCCGGTCTTGTTGTTGTAGTGCATCTCCATCTGGTAGTTGACGTCGCCCGAGAGCTCGACGCCGGTGTCGGAGTCGAAGTAGATCGGATCGCCGCCGGGCGCCCAACCCGCGATCAACTCGCCTTCTGGGTGCGTGCCGATCGCGTTTTCTTGCACGGCGTTGTTGCCCGCGGCGTTCTGTTTGTAGAACAGCCAGTGGTGCAGCACGGCGCTGTTGTCGATCACGGGCTTGTACGACTTCAGGTACTGAACTCCCTTGAATTCAGGCTTGAGGTCGAACTTGACGTAGTAGTCCGGCGTGGTGGGCACGTCGTACTTCTTGGCGCGATCTCCCGACTTGGAGAAGCCGAGGAACTTGTAACATTTGAGGTTGGGGTCGTCGTACGTGAGCGGCGAGATCGACACGCCGCCGCTGTGCCCGGTCGCAGGCTTGGCGTCGGTCGTTCCCTCTTCGGGCTCCGTGGTGTCGGTGCACGCGGCCGTGCTGCCCTTGGCACCCTTGCTGAGCCAGTCGGTGAGGGTCTTGGTCTCGGCTGCCGTGATGTCGACACTGGCCGGCGGCATGCGGCGTTTGACGTCCTTCTCGTTCATGCGTTCGAGCGAGACCACGTCGATGGTGCGCGTGTCGTCGCTCTCGGCGGGCCTGTGGAAGTCGGCCAGCGTCACCAGCGACATTGGCGCACCACCCGCGGGCTTGGCGCCGTGACATGCTCCGCACTTGGACACCACCAGCGCGCGCACGTCGCACGGGAGGTCGCCCTTCAGCGAGACGACGGGCGCGTCGGGCGCTTCTTTGTCAGGCGCCTTGACGCCAGCGTCGGTGGACGCCTTGCCGGCGTCTTTGCTGGACGCCTTGCCGGCGTCTTTTTTTACGGGCGTGGGTTCTTCGTCTTCGTCGCTATCGTCGTCGTCGGCAGCGCCGACCGCGCGTCCCTTGCCGCTTGCGGCTGGGTCCGAGCCGCAGCCGAGCGCGAGAGCCAACACGAAGAGCCCCAAGGGGAACAGCTTTTTTATCCTAAGCACCATGGCCGTACGCCTCCGAGAACACGCACCACGCAACCAGGCGTAGTGCACTGACAAGCTTTGCGTATTCCTCCATTTTATGCGGGAACTCGCAAGCTTTTCACGCGTTTGTGACTGTATTGCCTGACCTGCTGCGAGCGTTGGCAGATTCAGACAATGCGGCAGACGGTACGGTGCCGCGTGCGCTGAAATCGATGGACCTGGGCCTGACGCAGACGATAAAGCACGACTCGCATGGATGAACTTTCCCACCTGCTCCGAAGCGTGCTGTGTCCCATGTTCGCTCGCGCACCCGAGCGCGCGCTTCGACCCGTCGTGTTGCTCACACTTTTGGTCGCGTGCGGAGACCAGGGCCCGCTGCCTCTGCCCATCGACTTCATCGGCCGCGATGCGGGCAGGGCGCGTGACGCGGGGAGGGCGCGCGACGCAGGCGCGAAAGAAGTGGAAGACCCCAGCGACCAAGTTGACGACGACACTGGTGATGGTGAGGACGACGACATCGGCGCGAGCGCAGTGCCGAGCACGGACCCCGCTCCGGTCGCGGCGAAGGATGCCGGTCTACGCAGCGACGCCGCCGCACCCGCGGGTGAGGCGGTCGACTGTGCCGCGTTGACCTACGAGAGCTTCGGCAAAAAGTTCGTCGCGACGTACTGCATCGAGTGCCACAGCGGCACGTCGAGCAGCTCCGCCCTCGGCGGCGTCTCGCTCGACTCTCTGCCGAACGTCCAGAAGAACAAGATGTACCTCAAGAAGGTCGTCGCCCCGCGCCCCAACGGGATCGAGCCGCGTATGCCCAAAGGCGGCAACCCCGACCTGACGGACGAAGAACGCACGAAGTTTGGGGCGTGGGCCGACTGCGGCAACAAGTGAGGTCAGCGCTCGTGTGTGTCTGGCGCAGTCGCGCGTCGGATCCTTCGCGCGACGTGGGTGGGGAGACCGGCCTCTAGCGCGCTGTCGACGATCACCGGCTGTAGCGCCGCGTACGTTCGGCGAAGCCCACGATCGAGTGCGCCCAGCGCGGCCAGATGCCGCTCGATGGTGGCCACGTCGCCGCGCACCACGGGTCCGGTGAGAGCCGCCGGAACCCCGACCTCGCGCACGTTGACGGCGACACTCGTGAGCAGGGAAGCGAGCGCACGTTCGGCCGCCCGACGCGAAAAGCCGAGCTCGCACAGGATACGCACGCCCGCGTGGGTGAGCGCGGCCGTGCCGTTTGCAACCAACGCCGCGGCTGCGTGGTAGGCGGGTCCGGGTGCCGCGTCGAGTCGCACGCAGCGCGCTCCGAGCAGCTTGCACAGGCGCCGCGCTGCGGCCGTCGCGCGCACGTCGCCGAACGTGGTGAAGGTGCTGTCTCCGAGCGACGTGCCTCCGCGTGCGCTTGCAAACGAGACCAGCGGATGCAGCACCCCGACGTGCACCCCGCGTGCGGAGAGGGGAGCGAGCTCGCTCACGTCGCGCGCGCCGGCGCAGTGCACGACACAACACCCGCGCTCGACGCGCTCGCTGAGCTCGGCTGCGACCTCGCGGATGCGCGCATCGGGGACCGCGAGGACGTAGAGCTGCGCCACCGGGAACGGCTCGGGCGGCTTCTGCGCCGCGAGCAGCACGTGCTCTACCGACGCGTCCGCGAGCGCACGCGAGAGCGCGTGGCCGACCTTGCCTCGACCCACGATGCACACGCGCACGCTCAGGGCTCTCGAGGCTGGTACAGCCCATGCTGGGCGATGTACGTACGCACTTCGTGTGGCAACCACGACGCCGGGCCACGCACGTCTTCGGCCGCGAGCGCGCGACGTACCTCGCTCGAGCTGACTTGTGGCAAGAGGGGCGCGCTCGGCTGACCGCTCGACGCGAAGCCCGCGCGCTCGGCGACGAGCAGCGGCGCCAGCGCGACGATGTCGTCGAAACGAAACCAGCGCTGCGTCTCGAGCAGGATGTCGGCGCCGACCAGCAGACGCAGCTGGCTAGCGGGGTGACGGCGGCTGAGCTCTTCGACCAGGCGCAGCGTGCGGCTCGTGCCGCCAAGCTCCCGTTCGATGGGCGACACCTCGACGCCGTCGATCAACGAAAAGGCCAGCTCGCTCATGCGCAGGCGGTGCTCGAACGGGGAGAGCGCCTTGCCGAACGCGTGCTCGAACGTGGGCGCGACGAGCACGCGAGCGACACCCGCCACGCTGCGTGCGTAGGTGGCCAGGAAGACGTGGCCGATGTGCGGCGGGTCGAAGCTCCCACCGAGCACCGCGAGCTCGGGTTTCACGGCGTGACCACCATACGAGAGCGTCGCACGTGAACGGCCTCGCGACCATGCGGCTCGCCCGTGCGCGGATCGTACTGTGCGATCACCAAAAAGCCCTCGGGCTCGCGCTCGAGGATGGCCACGCGGCCGAGCCGCAGCGGGCCCGGCGTGAAGAACGTGCGCGGACCAAAGCGGTGCAGCGCCGCCCCTTTGCTGCGCCCGTACACGATCAAAAAGGCGTTGGCGATGTCTTCTTGGTCGAGCAACGCCTTGTCGTGCACCAGCAGCACGACCTTGTCGTCGAACAGCTCCACCGCGCGCGCCGGCGAAGGCGGCACGCAGCGCAGCGTGGAGAGGCGTTGGCGCTCCCGATCGCGCGCGAGCAGCGCATCGAGTGCACTGCTGTCGTGGCCGAGAGCGAGCTCTACCGCCTGCTCCAAAAAGCGCGACTCGCTGGCGTTGCCCAACATGACTTGGCGACTCCAGTCGTCGAGCACGCCGCGCAGCGTGGACTCGAGGCCGAGGTAGATGGCCTGCTCGACGCCGCAGTCGCCGAGCAAGAACTCGCCTGCCGTGCGCAGCAACGACGGGTCTTCTTCTGCGGGTCCGACGAGTCCGATGCGCATGATTGCCTAGCGGCCCTCTTTGCCGGCGCGCATGCGCGCCTCGAAGTAACCCTCGCTGATCGCAAACGAGACCAGCTCGCGCGCCTCTTCGACTTGTGCCACCGCAGCCGTCAGCGGGGTCGTGCGCCGCTCGTTGCCTCCACTTTGACCTGCCAGCTTGATGAGTGCGCTGAGCGCAGAGCCGATGTCGCTGGTGGCCAGCAAGCCCGCTCGACTGCCAGCGACGCTGACCACGCCGTACACGTTGGCGCCGTCGAAGCGGGGCACACCGGCGTAGGTGAGCTCGAGCAGGTGCGGCACGAGCTCCGACTGCGCGCGCCGTGACAGCTGCTTGCCGACGCGGCGTGCGGCGTCGTCGAGGGCGCTGAGCTCGAGGAAGCTCGGAGCGTGGCTCGGGACCTGACTGCGCACCAAGCCGTGCAACAAGAGCTCGAGCTGCTGCGGACCAAGCCGGCACGCGATGCTCATCTGTGCACGCGCGATCTTGAGCGCGCGCGCGACCAAGAAGTGTTGTTCTTCGACACTCAGGTTGTCGACCAAGGCGCGCCCTACCAGCAGCTGCACCGGCGACTCTTGGATGGGCACGAACGCGTAAGGCAGCTCGGCGCTGACGAAGAGCTCGATGTCGCGGTGGGCGACCCAGCGTGCCTGCTCCGCCACCACGGCGCGAAGCGGATGTTTTTTGTCGAGCTTCTCGGCGCCGAGCAAGCGCAGGTCGAGCGGCGCGGTGCGATTGAGCGCCTCGGCCGCATGGCGAAACACGATGCGTAAGCTGGGCGGCGAGCTCTCCGGGAACACGAGATCGTCGAGCAGCTCGCTGAGCGCTGCGGCGCCGATGCCCTGGCGCTCGGCCTCGGTGCGCGCTTCTTTGTGAAACTCGGGAGCTTCGACGCCGAGCGCGAGCGCGGTGGTCGCGCACTGGCTCGCGACGTCGAGCCGGCCGCGCTCGATCAACATGTCGAGGACACAGCGCCACAGCTCGATGTCGTCGAAGTGCTCTGTCAGCGCGTGCCGCAGGTCGTTGACCGCGCGGTTGAGGTGCATGGCCAAGGCCACGTGGGCGTTGGTGCGCCGCAGCAGTCCGGCCAGCGCGCGCAAGAGGTCGTGGTCGGTGGGGTGTGCGCGGCGCAGGCCCTCGAGCAGCTCTTCGGCCCCGCGCAGGTCGTTCTGTTCTTCGCGCCAGCTGGCCAGCTGCAGGGTGACGTCGCGCTTCTGACGCGGGTCGGTGGCGGCGCGCGCGAGCTGCTGCAGCGCCTCGGCGGCCAGGTCGTGCGCTCCGCTGCGGCGATACAGCGCAGCCAGGCGCTCGAGCGCGACCGTGTTGCGTGGCCCGAGCTTGAGCACGCGCTGGTAGGCGGCCTCGGCGCGCACCGGGTCTTCGATGTGTTTTTCGTGAATCTCGCCGAGCTCGAGCAAGGCGTCGCGCAGCTCGAGCGGATCGCGAGAGAGCCGGATCACGGCGCCGAGCGCCTCGACCCGCTCGGGATGGTTCTCGGCGCGTTCGGCTGCGCGCGCGAGGTCGCGCCACACCGGCAAGCTGTCGGGCGAGTGGGCGAGCGCCTCGCGCAGAGCGGTGCGCGCCGCCACTCGATCGCCGCGCTGCTCGTGCAGCTCGGCCAGCTTGCGCAGCAGCTCGATCAGGTGCTCGGGACTGCCGCCCTTGGCGATGCGCGCGGACGTGAGCGCCACCAGACCGGCGAGGTCGCCGTGCGCCGTCAGCAGCTCGGACAAGCGCTCGCGCACGCCGGGGTAGTCGAGATCTTTGGCGGCTGCGCGCTGCAGTGCCCGCTGCGCGCGCTCGGGTTGTTTGAGCTGCCGATCCCAGAGGCCCGCCGCCTGCGTCCACAGGTGCGCGCTGCGCTCGTCACTCAGCGCACGCTCGCCCGCGCGCTCGAACTGCTCCGCGGCGCCCGAGAGGTCACGCGTGGCGCGGCGCACCTCGGCGATCAACTCGTGCGCGGTGGGGTGCTCGGGGTAGTCGCGCAGTGCCTCGCGCAGCGCGTCTTCGAGCTCGGCGGGGCGCTGATCCAGGGTGAGCCAGCCCTTCTGCACGGCCAGCGACGCGTGCTCGACCGGGTCGTGCGTCTGCTCGCTCAGCAGGTCGATGGCGCGCACCACCAGCTCGGTGTCGTGGAGCGCGATCGCCGAGCTGAGCAGCTGACGCGACAGCCAGAGGCTGTGCGGTGCCGCGGCCGCGCAGGCGAGCACCTTGCGGTCGAGCTCGTTGCTGCTCGCCTCGTCTTCGGGCTCGAGCGAGCGCAACAGGTGTGCAAGACGCAGGCGTGCGGCTTTGTCGCGCGGTCCACGGCCCGAGTCGACGAAGCGGAGCTCGAGGCTGGCCAGGCCCACACGATCGTTGCGCGTCATGGCATCGCGTTCGAGTGCACGCAGCGCGAGCGGGTGCGAGGGGGAGAGTGCCAGCAGCTCGTGCGCCAGCTCGAGCGCCGCGGTGGGGTCGCTCTCCAACAACATGAGCTCCTCGAGCGCGCGCGCGCGGGTACGCTCGGAGCTGGCCTCGTCGACCGCGCGTCGCTTGGCGAGCAGCTGCTCGGGACCGCGCCTGGCATCGACGCCCACGCGCTCGAGACCGACGTCCGCGATCGGGTCGCCGGGGTACTCGAGCAGCACCTCGCGATAACGCGCGGCGGCTTCTTCGAGCTTGCCTTCGTCTTCGAGTGTGCCCGCCGAAGCGAGCACCAATTGCCGTCGAAATGGCGGTTTTACGCGGGCGGCCATGCGCTCGAGCGTCGCCACACGCACGGCGGATGGCGCCGCGTCTCCGAGCCGCAGCACCAGCTCTCCGAGCACCGGGTCCTCCTGCATCAGCTCGAGCGCGCGGGTGAGCTGGAGTGCCGCTTGGTCGGTATCTTCGCCCGCGCGAATGAGCGCAGCGCGGACCAAGTGCGCAGCGCGGCCGCGTTTGTCGAGTGCGCGCTCGGCTTCGCTGCCGTGGAGCTCGCCGAGGCGCGGCAGGTCGCCCTGTCGTCGCGCCTCGCGATGGAGCGCCCAGCTGGCAGGCCCGTAGCCAGGCGCCGCGGCCGCCGCGCACACGAACGCATCGAGTCGCTCGGACGTGCCCGCAGGCACCGCAAAGCCCTCACGCAGGTACGCGAAGGCCGCGCGCTCTCCGCTGTGGCTCTCGGCCTCGCGCCGGAACGCCTGGGCGGCTTCGTGCGCCGACTCCGGCGTGCGCGGCACGGAGCGCGCAAACGCGCGCAGCACCGTGGTGTCGCGGGGCGCGAGCTCCCACGCCTGCTGCAGGGCATCGTGGCGTTGCGCGGTGTCTCCGCGCTGACGCTCGAGCTCTGCGAGCGCCAGCAACGCGAGCACGCGCGCGGGCGCCGCTCCACGCTCGCTCTCCGCGCGCAGCAGGCGGCGAAGTGTGTCGCCATCGGCCAGCTCGGCACTCGCGTCCATGGCGAGCCCGTGCGCCGCCACGCCGCTCTCTTCGGCAGCCGCTTCGACCAGCCAACGTAGCTCTTGCGCTGCGGTCGAACCCGAGCTGGCAAGCTTGGCGGCGGCGGCCAGCGCGCCTCGGCCTGCTTCTTCGCCGGCCACGATCTCGGCCAAACGCGCGGCGTTGCCGCAACGTCGCGCAAGCGACTCGCGGTGCACCGAGACCAGGCTCTGGCCGGGGTCGGCCAGGGCGGCGAGCTCGAGCGCGTTCTCGGCGCCGTCGTAGTCGCCGCTCTCGCTGAGCAGCTCTGCCTTGGTGAGCAGAGCGAGTGCGCGCTCGGCCCCATCGGCGCCCAGCGTCCAGCCCTCGACGGCGCGCAGCTTGAGCGGTAGGTCGTCGCTGGCGAGCGCCACCTGGGCAGCCGTGCGCAGCGAGACGTCGTCGCTGGCGTGCTCGAGCAGCTCGACCGCTTCGGCGTGCTGGCCGACGACGCCGAGCATGTGCGCGGCACGGCGGCGCACGGCCTCTGCCACCGGCCCGATGTCGAAGCTCTCGAGGGTGCGCAGCAGCGCGCGCGCGGACTCGGCGTGCGCACCGAGTGCGTGATCGGTGCGCGACAGCGAGAGCTGTGCGTCGAACGCAAACGGGTCGTCGCCCGCGGCGCGAGCGTACAGCGCGCGTGCGCCCGCGCTGTCGCCGCGAGCCTCGACGGCACGGCCGGCGCTGACCAGCCACGAGGCGGCCAGCGCGAGGTCTTGGGTGCGCTGCACCAGCGGTAACAGGATGCTGTCCAGCTTGGCAGGATGGGTGGCGCTCTCGATGCGCGCGAGCAAGAGGGCCGGCGCGAGCAGCTCGGGCGAGAGCTGCTGTGCCTCCGTAGCTGCGCCGAGTGCCAGAGGTGCGTCGCGCTCGAGTACCCAGCGTGCGAGCGACAGTTGGGCGAGCAGCCGGCTGCGCTCGAAGCGCGGCAGCGGAAGCTCCGCGGCGCGCTCGAGTAGCTGTACGTAGCGAGCTTTGTCGCCGGCGCGGAAGGCCAGGCGGATCAGCGCGCGCAGCGGCGGCACGTGCTTGGGCGCTTCGAGGGACGCGGCCGCGTACAGTTGCTCGGCGCGCGCGAGCTCACCAAGCTGCTCGGCGAGCTCGCCAGCGCTGACCAACAGCTCGGCTGCCTGGCGCTCGGTCTGTCGACGTGCGAGCGCCTCGAGCATGGTGATGCGCCTGCGCAGCGCGGCCTGCTCGAGTCCGTCCCGCTGGAGCTCGGCTTCGACGTCGTCCTCGGTCGACTCGACCACCACCTCGAGCGACGGGTGCGAGCTGCGCACCGGCACGACCGGCGTCGCGAGCCCGGCGGCCGCCGGGGTGCTGTCGAACGGGTCGCGCTCAGGCAGCAGGCTGTTGAGCCCGGCGCTGCGCGAGAAGGCGCCGTCGCTGTGCCGCTCGGGTCGCCCGCTCGGCGGCGCGCTCTTGTCGCGGGTCGTTGGGCCGAGGGATGCGCTGTCGCCGACTGCGGGTTGTGGCGCTGTGAGACGTGACGCGACCGGTTGTTCTGCCGAGTCGCCCGCGGTGTCGGCGCGCGCGAAGTCGCTCGCCATCTTGAGGTCGGCGTCGCTGATGGGCACCGTCTCATCGCCCAGGTCGAGATCGGGATCACTCAGGCGCAGGCCCTCGTCGCCGTCCGCGAGCTCGAGTGCGTCTGCGGGCGCATCGTGCTCGGGCTCGGGCGGCGCAGACGCAGGCGGCCCGGGTTCTTCGCTGACGGGATCGACGCTGTCGCGCAGCGCCTGCTCGATGGAGACGCGCGCCGCTTCTGCGCCCGGATCGGCGCTCGGAGGAGGCGGAGTGGTCAGCGCGAACTCGTCGTTGTGCGCGGCGAACGGCGCACCCGCCGCATCGACGTCGGGCACGCCTCTGGGCACGAACGGACGCAGTGTCTCGACCTGCGCGGGGCCTGCTGCAGGCTGCACTGTGGAGATGGAGCGCGGCTTGCTCAAGGCACTCAGCAGGTCGGGCGAGATGGCGGCGAGGTCGTTGTAGGGACCCGCCGCGTCGGCGGCGAGCTCGGCCGGCGGCGGAAGGGTCTTTTGGAGCGAGCGCTCGAGCATGGCCCGCTCGGCCGGCGAGGGCGGCTGGTACATGCGCGGTGTGCTAGGGCGCGCTGGCAGAGACCCTTGCGCATCGTCGCTCGACGAGCGCGGGGTCGATGGCCTGAGGTCTTCGCCGCGCGAGCGGAGCAGGGCCGCGGGCGGCGGGGGCGGTGGCGCGCGCCGCGAAGGGATGGCCTCGAGCTGATCGTTCTCGGCCGCGGGCACCAGTGGGGTGTCGAGCGCGGTCTGCGGCAGCGGGCTCGACTCGGCGGTCGCGCTCTCGTCGATATCGAGCTCCCAGGTATCGAGCGCGTCGGTCCACTCGAGCACCAGGTCGCCGTCTTTCTTGGTCGCGTCGTCGCTCACAGTGCGAGCCCCAGCTTTCTACGGGACGAGCTCAGCGCGGAGCCCGTCCAGGTGCGCAGCAGATCGAGTCCAGCATCGGGTGGACGGCTGGCTTCGCGCAGTGCGGCTTCGAGCTCGCCCGAGAGCAGCAATGCGAGACGTCGTGTGCGTGCGAGCAGCGCCTGACAATGCACGGCCAGCTCCGCGCCGCCGTCGGGCAGCGCGCGCACCAGCTCGGGCAATGCGCGCTTGGCCTTGCGGGACAGCGCTTTGGACACCGTACGCGGCAGGTCGCCCAGGTCGGCTCGCGACACGTTGGAGGGCAGCGGGCAGTTCTCGGCGGCGAGCGCGGCAAACACCACGCGCGCCGCTTCACCCGTGCTGCGCACGAGGAGCGGAAGACTGTCGAGCTTGGTGGCGGCCAGCTGCAGTGCGGCCAGGTGGCGCGCGTTGCCCTGCAGCGGACTCTCGACTTCGTTGCCGACCACGAACGCGAGCTCGCCCTCGCGCGGCAGCACAGCGATCCGTCTGGGATCGCCACCGCCCACGTACAGCTCGCCGATGGTCAGCCCGAGCGGGGCTGCCAGCGCGCGCAGGTCGTCGCGCAGGGCGTGCGGATCGCGCGCAGACACTCGCTGGCTTCGGCCCACACCGAAGCGCGCCGGCTCGAGCTGGTCGAGCTCTACGGCCGCCGACGTGGAGGAGAACACGGCGTGCAGCAGCTGCTGAATGCGGCCGTCGACGCCGGGCGCCAGCAACCCGCGCAGCTCGCCCTCGGACACCTGGGCGCCGCTGGCAAACGTGCCCTGGCGTGCGCTCTTCTGCAGCTCGGTGAACACCGCCCGCTCTTCGTCGCCGAGCGCGCCTATGGCTTCGACCGCTTCTAGCGCGTGCAGGGCGGAGAGCGCGATGAAGCCGAGGTCGGGGTCGCGCCGTAGCTCGGCCAGCGTGCGTAGCTTGCGCAGCAGCACGAGGTCGCGTGGCTTTTCGCGCATGCGAGTGCGCAGCTCGAGCTCGACGCGGCCGAGCACCTCGTCATCTTCGGTGATGGAGAGCAGCGAGCGCGCGGCATCGACGTGATCGGGTGCCCACTCGAGCGCGCGCCGGTACGAGCTGACGGCCTCTACTTTGCGCGCGAGCGGACCGGCCAGCAGGTCGGCATGGCGCACTGCCAAGGTGACGCGGGTGGTCTCGTCGCTCTCCAGCTCGACGGCGCGTTCGAGTGCCGTTGCTGCGCGCTCGAGGTTGCCGTGTCGCTGGGCCAGGTCGGCCATTCGTACGTGCAGGCTCGCTTCGTCGGGCGTGAGCACGAGCAGCCGCTCGAGCCGGGTCAGCGCGCCCTCGCGATCGTTGAGCTTGTGCTCGAGGAAGTCGGCTGCACCGAGCGCGGCCAGCCGGCGTTGCGGCTTGGGCAGAGCGCTCACTGCGGCGAGCCGATCGAGCGCGCTCACGGCATCGCTGAAGCTGCCGCGCGCCGTCTGGATCTCGGCCGTGAGGGCGAGCGCCCCGAGGTGCTCGTCGTCGAGCATGAGCACGTTGTCGAGCGCGTCGAGGGCCGCCGTCAGGTCGTCGCGCTTGCGCTCGTGTCGTGCGAGCTCGTAGTACAGACGCATCAGCTCGTCGGGCTCGTCGACCAGCTGCACGCGTCGGCGGAGCAGGGCGGTGAGGCGAACGATGTCTCCCCGGCGCTCGAGCAGGTCGTGCAGGCGCTGGTAGGCCAGGTAACGTTTGGGCGTGATCGAGAGCACCTGCGCAAACAGGCGCTCGGCACCTTCTGCGTCGTCGAGCTGGTCCATGCGCACGATGGCGCTCTCCTCGAACAGCTCGAGTGCGAGCTCGCCATCGAGTGCCTCGGCCAGGCGCTCGGCCGCGTCTGCGAGCAGGCTGGGGCGCTGGGCCTTTTGGGCTGCCGCGTACGCAAGCTCCCACGTGGCAAGCTGATCGGGTTCGCGTAGCAGCAGCTCTTCGAGGATGGCCAACGCGCCCGGTGCGTCGCCCTGGCTCAGCTTGGCGCGCGCTTGCGAGAGCTGCAGCTGCGGTCGTGCCTCGAGCTCCACGCTGCGTGCGAGGGTCGCGAGCGAAAGCACACGCAGCGCTCCGTCTTGTCCCGGCGAGCCGACGGCCAAGATGGTCTCGGCCAGCTCGCTGCTCAGCTCGTTGGCGGGCGCCTCGAGCGTGCGCAGGCCATCGGCGATGGGCTGCGTGGGGTGCGCAAGCTGCTCGGCCCACAGCGCCTCGCCGCGCGCGACGCCGGCGAGCTGCGGGTCGGTGGTGATCTCCGCGAAGCCTGCGAGCGCGCGCGCGTGATCCCCTTCGTGGAGCAAGACGCCCGTGTGGGTGCGCGTCCAGGCTGCCCAGCGATCGTCGAAGCGCACGCGCGCGACGCGCTCGACCAGCTCGAGCACGCGCGCTTCGGGTGCCCCGCGTGCCGCGAGCTCCCCGCCGAGCTCGCGCAGCAGGGCAGGGCGCAACGAGTCGGTCGCGCGCGTGGCGAGCAGCTCGAGCGCGCGTCCACGCACCACCAACGGCGCGCTGCGAGAGAGCGTCAGCGCGATGGCCGCGTGGTGCCCGACGTCGGCATCGTCGAGCGCGAGCTGCAACAACGGCTCGGCCTTCTCGGGTTGTTGTTCGACCAAGTCGAGGTGCTCGGCGAACAGCACGGTATCGACGCCTGCGCGCTGCTGCGTGTGCTCGCGCTCGGCCAAGCCGGCACGCGCCTTGTGCTCGAGCGCGGTGTCGCGCGTGCGCTGCGCGAGCCGCGACAGCGCCCACAGCGCACCGAGCGACGGCTCGGGCTTGTCGGCGGCCTCGAGGTAGTTCTGCGCGGCGCGCGCAAAGTCGCCGCTGGCCTCGCTGGCTGTGCCGGCGGCGAGCAGGTGCCGCTCGGCATCTCGTTCGCTCTGGTGACGATCGGCGGCGTTGCGCAAGAGCGCGATGGCAGCGGCCGCGTCGCCCTGCTCGCGCAGCACCTCTTCGAGCAGCGTCAGGGCGTAGCGCTGCAGAGGTGCGCGCTCGAGGGCTTGTTCGAGCAGCTGCCGCGCGCGCGGCAGGTGGCCACCGCGCAGCCACGCACGGGCGGCGGCACACAGCTCGTCGGCGGACTCGTCGCTCGCACTCTCGGCCAGCGCAGCGGCGCGCGCTTCGTGGATGCGCGCGAGCAGCACGTGATCGTGCTGTGCCGCCGCCTGGGCCAGGCCGAGCTTGAGCACTGCCGGTGCGGGCTCGACGCGCGCGAGCTCGCCCTCGATCAGCTCATGACGCTCGTGGTCGTCGGCCAGCTCGAAGCGGTGCAAGAGCAGCGCAGAACGCTCGTCGGTCGCGAGCTCGAGCGCGAGCAGCCGGTGCAGGGCGAAGCTCGCGAGCGCGCGATCGTCGAGCTCGAGCGAGCTGCCGTACGCCTCGCGCAAGAGCCCCTCGTTGCGCGGAGAGAGCGCGTCGGCGCGCTGGTAGAGCGTGAGCGCACGCCGCGGGTCGCGCACGTCGGTGACGGCGATCTGCGCGGCCTGCCCGAGCTGCGCGAGCGCGCTGGGCAGGTCGTTGTCGACGCCCGTGCTCTGCTCGGCGATGATCTCGCGCTGCGCGATGCGGTCTTCGTGTCGACCCTCGTCGAGCAACAGGTCGTCGAGGATGGCCTCGGCCGCAGCCGAGCCGCCCGCGACGGCGATCGCTTCGACCAGCTTCTCGCGCGCGGTCTCGGTGTCGCCGAGCACCAGCGCGTGCTCGGCCAGCCGAAAGTGCAGGGTGGCGGACTGCTCGCCATCGAAGCCGTCTGCGAGCAGAGAGCGCGCCTCGGCCGCTGCCCGCTCGCGGTCTTCGAGCAAGTCGTAGGCGAACATGCGCAGGTAACGAAACAGCGGGTCGCCCGGGACGTGCACGAGCGCGTTCTCGATGGAGCCGAGCGCGAGCAACGGTTCGCTCAGGTGCGTGCAGCGCAAGCGCGCGGCCTCGTACCAGTGGGCCACGGCGCGCGAGCGCAGTCGCTCGATGAGCTGCGGATCGGACTCGTCGTCTTGCTCGCGCTCGCGCAGCTCGTCGGACAGCCGCGCCGCGCGTCGCTCGCTGGCCTCGACCAGCTCTTCGACGAAGTGGTGCTCGCGCGCGAAGCGTGCCAGCGCGATGGCGTAGACCTCCTCGCCGGGCTCGCCATTGTCGTTGGCACCGGCACCTCGGCCGAGCGCTGCCGCGCGCAGTGCCTCGAGTGCGCTGCCGATCTCTCCGTGTGCTTCGCGGCCCGCGGCCAGCTCGAGCAACAGCGCGCCGCGATGGACGGGGTCGTCGCTGCTCTCTGCGCGCTTGGTGAGCGCGCGCAGGGCTCCCTCGTGATCGCCCAGCGCGCGCCGGCTCCACTCGAGGAGCAGCGCTGCGTCGGCCTTGGGCTCTTGCTCGAGGGCTTGCTCGAGGCGCGCCTGCACGGCCTTGTCTTCGCCGCCGTCGCCGCCCGTGCTCCCTTCGTGGGCGAGCGACGAGAAGATGATGCTGAGCGTGGCTTGGTCGGTGAGTGCAGTCCCACGCTCGGCCGGACTGCGCGCCGCGCGCACCGCCGCGTCGTACAGGCGTGCGAGGTTTTTGTAGGAGCGACGGCGCTCGAACATGCGCACCAGCGCGTGCAGCGGCAGCCGCGAACGATTGTCAGCGTTGTACGACGCGAGGTAGTCCTGCACCGCCTGCGCCGGCTGCTGCAGCAGGACTTCGTTGACGTAGCCCGCTTCGTACAGCAGCGCGGCCTTGATGTGGCGGCCAGTCTCGACCTCGGCCTCGGCGCGCAGCTGCCGCACGCGGGCACGCGCGTCGCTCGCCTCGGGCGGAGACGACGAGGGGCGTGCGCTCAGCTCACCCGGCGTCGAAGCGCGCGATTCTTCCGCGCGCGAGCGAACAGGTGATGGAGAGCGCGAGAGCGGCCGGTCGGGGCGGATTGAGGTCATGCGCGTGTGCGGATGATAACAGTCCCAATTCCTCAGAGGAAATACGCGATCGATCGCGGGCTCAATCAGTCTCGCCCACGTGTGCCGAGGAGAGCGCCTCTCGCACGCTCGCGAGGAGCGCAGGTAGTGCAATGACCACCTTGCGTTGCAGCGCGGGTAAGTGCGCGCGCACGAGGGGTGCACTCGCGGCGTCGAGTGCCAGTCGGGGACGGCCTCGCAGCACTACCTGGAGGCGCCGCAGCACCGCGTCGGGGTCCTGGTAGTCGTAAGGCACGCCGTACGAGCGCAGTCTGTCGCGCAGCAGTGCCCAGCGCGTGCCGCCCGCAGCGTCGACGAACACCGCATCGAGCGGGCGATCGACGGCGAGCGCGTCTGCGTAGGCCGCGCCGATCTCGGGGGCGTGGACCAGCTCGCCATCGATCAACATCTCGGTGCCAATGTGTGCGACGGCGCGGGCCGAGCCGCGTGGGACACCCAACGAGGTCAGTTCGTCGAGTGTGTCCTGCAGCAGGCTCACGAAGGGTGCCGCGCCATGAAAGACGTCGTCGGTGCGGTGGTGCAGTGCGATGCCGGCCGCCAGAGGGTCGTTTTTGGAGGCGGGGTCGCGCCGGGAGAGCCGCGCGCCGGCCATGCCTGCGAAGTCCGGTAACATGCTGCCCAGGACGAACTCGGGCGCCGTCGACTCTACGAGCGGAAACCAGAGGGCGACCGCGGCATGGCCAATGAAGTTCACCCAAGGTTGTAGCGTGGGCCGAGGGGCGGGGCCCTCACCCTGCGTGGCGACGCGTCTCTGCCCGCCCGATCAGGTCGGAGAATGGTCCGGGCAGCTCTGAGTCGAGCTCGCTGACGTCGTAACGCTCGAACCGAAACGTGCCGGCATTCCACCCGAGCAGGGCGGTGAGTGCCTCTTCTCCACGCAGCGAGCCCTCGATCAGCGCCGTGAGCGGCTCGCCCTGTCGCACTGCAATCTCACCGTACGCCCCGAACCGCCACAAGCGCAGCATGCCCGAGCGGTCTTGGCTGTGCAGAAACGCGAGAAGCGCTGCCACGCTCATGCCGTCGAGCCGACCCGAGAGGTAGGCGCCGCTCAGCTGTGCACCGGTGCCGAGCGCGCGCTTCATCAGCGCGGAGACCCGCTCGACGAGCTCGAGCGGACGTACCGGCTTGACGAGGTACGCATCGCAGCCCGCGTGGTAGCCCTTGGCGCGCATGTCGTGCTCGGTGCACGAGGTGAGGAACAGCACCGGCAGCCGCGTGAGCCGCAGGTCGGCGCGCATCGCGCGCACCAGCTCGAGCCCGTCCATCGCGGGCATGAACATGTCGGCGACCACGAGGTCGAATGAGCCCTGCCGCAACATCTCGAGCGCGGCCCGGCCGTCGTGCGCG
>JBEGTL010000086.1:0-19163 GCA_041179425.1 Pseudomonadota bacterium
CCGCGAGCACGTTGAGCCAGGGAAAGTGCGCTCCGAACCAGACGAGATGGGCCCGCAGCGGGATGCGAGCGCCCGCAGGCTGCACGGGACGCGGGACTTCGGCCACCACAGCTTTCTCGAGCATGTTCAGCTCCCGACACGAGGTTTGCGCCACCACTTGCAGTCGCCCTGGCCTTGCTGAGACAAGCGAAGGAGGGCGCGCCGCAAGGGAGCGAGTTCTTCTAGATCGAGCAAGAGCATCAACAGACCGAAGCCAACCACCAGCAGGAGCGCAGTCATCGCGCGAGAGACCCCGGCCAGTCGTGCCGGGTCGCCGATCGCGAAGAGTAAGCCCAGGGCCATGGCGAGTCCGACGTGCGGCTTCCACACCGCGCGCCAGCGGATGCGAACGCGCTCGAGCGACCAGAGCTCCACCATCTGGAGCCCGGTGATGAAGGACGAGGCGACGGCAGTCGACAGCGCCGCGCCGAGCATGCCGAACCGTGGAATGGTCACGTAGTTCAACAGCGTGTTGAGTACGGCAACCGCAGCACTGTTGCAGAGAGTCACCTTGCTGTGGCCGGTGAAGACCAGACACGCACCGGCCATGCCGTACGCGCAGTTGGTGAACGCAGGTACCAGCAGCAGCAGCGCAAAACCGCTGTCGTGCCCGTAGGACGCGCTGATGAGACCCAGGATGTCCTCTCGTAGGACGGCCACGAGCAGCGCAGCGGGCACGACCAGGCTGGCCCCCCAGCGTGCGATTTTCCCGAGCAGATCCTCGAGCGGCTGCCTCTCGCCTCGCGCGTGGTAGCGCACGAGGAGCGGGGCCACCGCTCCACTGAAGACAGTGCGGATCTGTCCGAGGTTGCTAGTGAGAAAGGCGACCGTCCCGAAGTACCCGAGCTCGGCCTGTCCGAGCCCGAATGCCGCCAACATGATGCTGTCGAGTCGGGTGATGTATCGGTTGAAGGTGAGATTGACGCTCTGGGGCACGGCGAACACCAGCAGGGCCCGGTCGTACTGAAAGGTAGCGAACGCGTTGCGCAGCTCGGCGAAGGAGAAGTACAGACCGAAAGCGCGCAGCGCAAGAACGCACAGCAGACTCTCGATCGCGAGCTGCACTCCGAACAGCGCCGTGAGTCCGCCACCCCAGACGAAGGTGAGGACAAACCCCAGCACACTGCATAGCGGATGGATGACGCCAAAGAGCAGAGCGTCGTGCTCCATATGCATCATCGACTTGGTGCCCGCGATGGCGACCTGTGCGGCCGCACGCGGAATCAAAGCGAGGGCGAGCAGAGAGATGCCGGGAGAGAGCTCCACGTAGCTGGGGAAAAATCGACTCAGGGCCAAGGGCGCCAGGCCTATCGTGGCGATCGCAACGAGTGTCGAAGCACCCACGGTGAATACCAAAGTATTCGCGAATACCTGGTACAGCACCGCTCGTTCACGATCGGACTCGTCTGCGAAATCCACGTGTCGGCTGGCGAAGATTACGGTGGCATCTGCGTAGCCGGCCATGATGCCGCCCGAGGAGATCTCCATCAAGGACTGACCGAGCAGGTACAACCCGGCAAGTGCCGGACCCCAGAGCCAGGTAACGAGTAGCAACGAGAGCGGATGAGCCAGCTTGGCGATGCCACCCAAAAAGTTAGTCAGAGCGCCACGCCGAAGAGTCGTCTGTTCTTGCAGTGTGGTGAGCCCGACCTTCTGGCGTTGCATCGCAGCGACCTTCTAGCTGTTCTCGAGCCGCAGCTCCACAAACGTCTTCGTGTCATACACGTGCCGGCGCGCGCGAGGAGAGATGCCCCGACGTGCCGCACGTCGACCTCGTCGTTCTGCTTCTATTGCCCTGACCTACCCACTACCTTCAACCTTCTATGACGGAATCGGAAACAGCGACAAGCGCGGACAGCGACGCGCGAGGGACCCCGCTCTCTTGCTGGTTGTTGGTGCTGGGCTGGGCCGTGCTGGTGGCTCTCCTGCTGGCTCGGCACGAGATGTGGCGGGACGAGGTGCGCGCGCTTTCGCTTGCGATGGGCGCGCACTCGCTCTCCGAGCTGAGCCACTCGCTGCGCAACGAGGGCCACCCGATGCTCTGGCACGCGCTGTTGTTCGCGGGCTACGGCTTGACCGGATCCAAGCTGGTGCTGCCGGTCGTCAGCGCGCTAATCTGCGCAGCCGCTGTCGTGCTCTTCGTCCATCGCTCGCCCTTTCCGCTCTGGTTCAAGGCGCTGTTCGTGCTCGGAGGCCTGCCACTCTACGAATACTCGGTCATGGCACGCAACTACGGCATCTCCATGCTGCTCATGTTCGTGTTCGCGCACCTCTACCCGCTGCGCCGTGAGCGGACCCTGGCGCTCGGCGTGGTGCTCGCCCTGCTCGCCAACACCAACGTTCACTCGGCATTGCTAGCGGGTATTCTGATGGCGGTATGGATGACGGACGTCTTGCTGCGGGGGCGCACACCGCCTCTCGGTCAAGAAGCTCGGCAGCTCTACCTCGCAGGCTTGGTGCTGAGCGCGGGCATCGCGTTCGCACTCTGGAGCGTGTGGCCCACCAGCGAGCTCGCTGCATCCGACACGACCCGCTACACGATCGTCGATGTCTTGTCTGCGGCTTGGGAGACGGTCTGCAACCCGGCTGGTGCGTTTCACAAGATCGCGCCAGGCAAGACGGGAGTGCTCGCGGTCCTGGCCAGCCTGGTGCTGGTGGGCGCGACGCTCGGTTTGTTGTCCTACGCGCCCGGGCTGGTGGCCTCCTGGACTGCCCTTTTGCTCCTCAGCGCAGTCTTCAAGCTCGTGTACAAGGGTAGCCTCCGACACCAAGGACTGTTCGTCGTCTTCTTGATCTCCCTGTACTGGATGATGTTGGAAGCTGGTCGTGCTCCGCTTCGGAACGTTGTCTTGCGCTGGCTCGCGCGGACCGGCACGTTCGTTGGCCTGCCCATCCTGTGTACCGTTTTGCTGGGCACGGGCTTGTACTATGCCTTCGTCGACCTGACCGGAGAGTGCAGCGCCAACCGAGCACTCGCGAACGTGCTCGCAGCCACGCCTCGCTACGCTCACGCGGTGTTGATTGGCGAGCCGGACTACTACCTCGAGTCGCTGCCTTACTACAGCGATAACCCCATCTATCTCGCGCGCGAGGACCGCTACGGGCGCACCGTCAGGTTCGTGCGCGACATTCGGCGCGACCTCAGCTTGCGCGACCTGCTAGTCAGCGCTTTGCAGGTGCAACGGACCTCGAGCGAGCCGGTGTTGATCGCACTCGGCCACCTCGATGCGCTCGACTTGGCTGCGCCGCCCGACGGCCGCGCGCACACGATAGAGTACCCCTTCGCACGCACCTTTCGCTGGTCGCCCGATGACCTGGCCGCCTGGCGCGCGAACACCAAGCTCGTCACCACCTTCCGCGACGTGCATGGAGACGAGCGCTACGGCCTGTACGAGCTGACCGCGGCCATCTCCAACGCCAGCGCGCAGCACTCGAGCACGACCGTCTCGACCGCTGGCGCAAGGTCGCGCGCCGCGCCGCGTCGAGAGCCGAGCTCAGAGGAATGAGAACGTGTCGAGGACCTTGCGGAAGGCCGGGCTGTAGCCGTCGAACGAACCGCTCGGTGCAACGCACGCAATGGCGTAGGTCACGTCGCCGTGCGGCACCAGCAGACCGAGCGCCTTGAGCGGGAGCGGTTTGCGGTCGGCATCGAAGGTGGCCTCGAAAACCTCAGCGTCGTGCAGCTTGGTCCGCCCGTCCTTGAAGTTGTTGACTCTGTACAGCTGTGGGGCAGCGTTTAGCGCAAACTCGAAGTAGTCCTTCGTCTCGATCCCAGCCTGCGGCTGAAACACGACACTACACTGCGGATAATAACCTTCGCGCGTAGCAATCGGGCTCCGGCATGTCCACAAGTTCGCACCGACCGGTGCCTCGACGACCCAAGGCTGCGGGCAAACGAGCTGGAAGACTTGTGGCGGCACCGCCGCGCTTGGCACGGCTGCCGTCGTAGAGGCGCGCTCTTTGAGGGCAGCAACGCTCTCGGTGAGCTGCCGGACCGATTCCTCGAGCGCTTGCAGTCGCGTCGCCTGCGCAGCGAGCGCCACGCCATCGCCGCTACAGGCCGCCATACCGAACCCCAACGGCAGCAGTCGACTGGCAAGCGCGACTGCGCGCCTCCAACTCGACCACCGCTCTCGCACTCGCTGTCCTCCACGATCGACCATCGCCGCAGCTTATCGCATCGGCCGCGCTGCCGGCACACGTCCGACCTCGCAAGCCTTGCGCAAAAGCTACAAAAAAACACGGAGTGGTCGAATAGTTGGGTTGCCATGGAATTGCCGGCGCGCAGGTTTAGCGACAGCTCTGTGTGACGCTGCCTTCGGAACCTTTCAGCGCAGTGTCGTCGTGGGGCACCGACGCTAGGTGCGCTCTGATCTGTCGCGCACCTGAGTCTTTGGAGTTGTCCGGTTGCAGCGCGCCGAGCGCATTGGCGTATTCGTCAGCAACCACCGAATCCGCGAACGCACTCAGATCGCGATCCCGGACAAGCGTCTCGCGCCCACGCTGCATTTATCGAGCAGTTGACTGGATCCGTCGAGTTGGACGGGAGATTGAACTTGAAGTCAGGTAGTGACGCAGCATAAGACGACTGTAAGACGTGCAGTATGGAATGACCGTTCGCCGAACGGTCCGACTGCAGACCAGACGCGTAGAACGAGCAACGTCTCATGCCGAATGAACGTCCGTTCTGAACGACCAGAGTTTTACGGAGGCAGGCGATGAATGTGCGCAGTAAGTGCAACTCGGATGCACTGAGCGAGAGGCCCAAAGGGTTGAGTGGATTCGCCTGTGCGATCCTGATTGCCGTCGCCGCCTGCGGTTCGGATACGCCCAAGGTCGACGATCTAGAGGGCGACGGCACGACGTCTCCCGCCGATGACGAGAGCTCCACCGACGACCCATCGTCGGACACGGGTTCTGAGCCGAGCAAGCCCGGCAAGCCGGGGCCTGCTGCCGCCGACGCCGGACCTGCCAAGGCACCCGACAAGCCTGTGCGCGGCTCCGACGCCGGGGCAGGAACCAACCCCGCACCTTCTGCAGACGGGGGCCCCGCCCAGGCAGGCACGGACGCAGCGGCTCCCACGAGCGGGAGCGAGATGGACTACGCCGATCCGGGCACCGCGGAGTGGACCTTGGTTCCCGAAGCTGAGGTCGCCAAAGAGTGCAAGATGGACATCGCGAAGCTGAAGGCCACCGGCATCAGCCAGAATTTCGCCATCTTCCGCTACGGCAAGCTGTGCTACCAGCAGGGTCGCGACTCCTCCACGCAGGTGTTCTCCGCGACCAAGTCGCTCGGTGGCATCGTCACTGCGACGGTCGCTTACCTCACGAAGGACGTGCCGAAGACGGGACCAGGCACCGGCACTTTTAACGACTACGAGCTGGCCAAGGACTGGGGCCTCACCAGCTACCCCGCCGGGATGCAGCTCGCCTACCTGATGTCGATGGCAACGGGCAGCCGCGGCTTGACCTGGGGCATGCGCAGCTTTTCGTACGACACGCTCGGTGGCTCCGGCCTGAACAACATGGGCAACGTCGCCAATCGTGCGCTCAAGCAGGACGCAAAGATCGGCGTCGCGAACATGCAGGCCGCCACCAAACGCCTGTTCGACAAGCTCGGCATGAAGAATTCTAGCTGGGGCGGTGTGACGTACGGCTCGGGCGCTTCGCTCACGCTGCACGACATGGGCAAGCTCTTCCAGGTGATGATTCACAACGGCGTCTACAACAAAGAACGCCTCATCAGCACCGACTGGGTCTATCGCATGACGCATCCCGCGCTCGAAGACGCCAACACCTCGTACGGTGAGTTCTTCTGGCTCAACCACCGCGGTAACGCGACGGGCATCGGCGGCGATATCGGCTCGGGCTCGAACACGGTGGACGGCGACCCCTGCGCCCCCGCCGCGTTCTGGCAACGCTACCCGCACAAGGTCTCGGACGCCCCAGACTGTCAGGCAACCGTATCGGGCGCGAAGTGCGCGCAGAAGTACGACACGGGCATCTTCAGCGCGCAGGGTCTCGGCGGCCAGTTCATCATCGGCCATCCGGGGTTGGACCTGGTGCTGACCATCAAGGACTACTCCAACCAAAACGGTCCGATGGGGTTCTGGACGAAGGTCCTGCCCGCGGTCGCTGCGCTTGACCCGGTGTACAAAGGTGACGACAAGGCCTTCTGCGCGGCGTACGGCAGCGGCGAATACGCGCCTGACCTGAAGGTGCAGCCGACGCAGCCACCCGACCCGCCCTAGGCTCGCGACCAGCAATCCGGGCGCAGCGCAGTGAGAGCGGCGCCGGCTCTACGCTGCCTTGCGCCATATCAACCAGGCGATCGTGCGCAAACGAAGCCGCGAGGAGCTGTTCTCGGCCGTCTGTGCCGCGCTCGTCGAGGAGGGCGGCTTCGGCATGGCGTGGATCGGATGGCACGATGCGGCGACGCACCAGCTTGTGCCCGTGAGCTGGCAGGCGACCTCAATCACTACCTCGCCAGCGTTCAGGTCTACGCCGACGATCGGCCCGAGGGTCGCGGCCCCGTCGGCATCGCGTTCCGGGAGGACAGGAGACGACCTTCAAGATCCTGTTCCCGCGGACCCACCTCGCCGTGGAGACACCTGTGTCTCACTCGAGAGCCAGTAGCCAGAAGCCGCGTGGCACGGAGACTGTTTTGCTGGTCGAGGACGACGAGCAGGTGAGGGCAGTCAACTGCACGATCCTGCGGCGCAGTGGCTATCGGCTCTTGGAGGCGGCGAGCGGAGACGAGGCCTTGGTGGTGTGCGAGAAATTCGCCGCACCGATCGACCTGCTTCTGACAGACGTGATCATGCCCCGCATGAGCGGCCGAGAGCTGGCCGACCGGATGCGGTCCATGCAACCCGGTCTCAAGGTGCTCTTCCTCTCGGGCTATACGCGGGACATCATCGCCCAGCATGGCGTGCTGGAGAGAGGGGTCGCGTTCCTCGAGAAGCCCGTCGCACCGGCTGCCCTCTTGCGCAAGGTACAGGCGGTGCTCTCGCAAGACCGCTAGGCGGCGGCGGGCGAAGCGTCGTGCGGACATCCAAATGGCTGAGCGCGTCGATTTGTGTCTGACGCACTGGCTCGCCCTGCCGTCCCCAGCATTGCCGCCGGCTACGGGGCATCGGCGAACCGTGCCCGCGTCGCCACTCACCGTCCCAATAACTCAAGGATTAGAAATGACTCGGTCATTGATCGTCGCACTCCTCTTGAGCTGTGGCCTCAGCGCATGCGCTTTCGGCAGACAGCAAGCCTTGCATACCGCTCGCCCCCGGCTCGAAGAAGCCGCTCCCAAGGGGGCCTGGGTCGCCCTGGCGGTGCACGATCAGCGCAAGGAGATCACCTCCGGGGAGAAGGACCCGGACTTCGTCGGGCTGTCCCGCGGCGGCTACGGCAACCCATTCGACGTCACGACGAAGAACGAGGCTCCGCTTGCGCAGGATGTCGCGGAGTCGATGAAGAACGGCCTGCAAGCCGCGGGGTTCCGCGTGAGTGTGGTCCTCGTTGCGCACTCCAGGTCGACCAAGCAGGCTGTCGCCAAGCTGTCCGCGGCGGGAGCAAACCGTCTGCTTCTGCTCCGCATCGATAAGTGAAAGAGCGATGCCTATATGACGACCGGACTCGACTTCGATCTCACCGCCACGGTGACCGACAGCGAGGGAAACGTACTTGGACGGGCGGTCCAGCACGGCCACGAGGCGATTGGCGGCGCGGGCAGCAGTGGCGACCGGGCGGCTGTGCAGGCACTCGAGACCAAGCTCGAGCTGCTGCTCAACGCGCCCAAGATTCAGCGTGCGCTCGGGCAAGCGCCCGCCGTCGCGTCAGCCGACGCGCCCAGACGGTAAGCCATGCAGGTGCTTGGACATGGGGCCCCAAGGGCTCTGTAGTTCGATCGATCGTGTCCGTGAACGTGGGCCGATCCTGAGGTGGATCCAAGGGCCGCCCGCCCAGTGTGCGTCAGGCAGCCTATGCTTCCGCCATGACGCTTCGACGATGGACGCGCATCTCCAGCACGGTGGTCCACGAGAACCCCTGGTGGCGCTATCGCAAAGACACGTTCGAGATCGAGCCTGGAATGCGCGGTGAGTACCACTTCGCCTCGACGCCGGGCAGTGCTCTCGTCGTGCCCGTGACCGCCGACGGAAAGCTGATCGTCGTCGAGCAGTACCGCTACTTGGCCGATCGTTTCTCGCTCGAGTTTCCTTGCGGTGGCGTGGCGGAGGGCGAGTCCCCCGAGCTGGCAGCGAGCCGCGAGCTACTGGAAGAGTCGGGCTACACAGCGGTCCTCGGTCCGCTCGGCACGTTCAATCCATGGAACGGCGTCACCGACGAGGTGTGCCACGTCTACCGCGGCCAGCAGCTGGCGCGCCCCATCGCGCCGGCGCATGCGGACGAGACCGAGAGCTTCGTCGTCCACGAGCTCGACATCCCGACATTCGAGGCGCGCATTGCAGACGGCACCGTCTGGGACGGGATGACGCTTGCGGCCTACGCGCTCCATCGCTTGCGCTGAGACCGGTGAGGGCGGTGAGGGCGGTGAGGGTGGTGAGGGGACGTGGTGAGGGGACGGTTCTCGGTTTCCTTTGCTGCCATCCGAAGAGGCCAAAACCGAGAAACCGAGAACCGTCCCCGCTCGGGAAGCGTTTCCTCTCGGAAGCTCCCCTCTCGGAAGCTCGCGCATGCAAAAACGACCGCGCTCCGCCGAAGCGGAGACGGTCGTTTGAGGGCGCGTCGCCACGACGCGGAGAGCGTCGCGCTCAGGCGGCCTTGGAAGCGTCCAGCCGGGCGCGGGCCCAGTCGAGCGCGCGCGCCAGCTCCTGATAGTCCGCGTCGTCCGTCGGGCCCTTGTAGTCGGCCGTCGCGCGCTCGGCCGCCGCGAGATCTTTCTCGGCAGCAGCGCGATCGATGTCGGCCGGCTTCACGAAGGCGTCGGTCAACAAGAGCACGCGGTCGGGCAGGGCCTCGACGAAGCCGGGGCCCACGGCCGCGACCTCTTCTTTGCCCGCCACACGATACTTGAGCAGACCGGCCTTGGTGGCCGCGAGCAGGGGAAGGTGGCCCGGCAACACGCCGAACTCGCCTTCGACGCTCTGCGCCGTGACGATCTCGGCTTCGGTCTGAAGCGCGAGTCCGTCAGGCGTCGCCACCTCGAGGTGCAGCGTGGCCACGCTCAGCCTCCCTGCAGCTTCTTGGCCTTGGCCCGCACGTCGTCGAGGTTACCGACCAGGTAGAACGCCTGCTCGGGCAGGTCGTCGTACTTGCCGGTGAGGATCTCTTCGAACGCCTGGATGGTCTGCTCGAGCGGCACGTAGCGACCGTCGAGGCCGGTGAACTGCTGCGCGACGAAGAACGGCTGCGACAAAAAGCGCTCGACCTTGCGGGCGCGATCGACAACCTGACGGTCTTCTTCGCTGAGCTCTTCGATGCCGAGAATGGCGATGATGTCCTGCAGGTCTTTGTAGCGCTGCAGCGTGGACTGCACCTTGCGGGCGCAGTCGTAGTGGCGCTGGCCGATGATGCCGGGCTCGAGCATGGTCGACGTGGAGTCGAGCGGATCGACCGCGGGGTAGATGCCCTTCTCGGAGATGGCGCGCGACAGAACCGTGGTCGCATCCAAGTGCGCGAACGCGGTGGCAGGCGCCGGATCGGTAAGGTCGTCGGCCGGCACGTAGATGGCTTGCACCGAGGTGATGGAGCCCTTGGTGGTCGACGTGATGCGCTCCTGCAGGCCGCCCATCTCGGTACCGAGCGTGGGCTGATAACCGACCGCGCTGGGGATACGACCGAGCAGTGCCGACACCTCGGAGCCCGCCTGCGTGAAGCGGAAGATGTTGTCGACGAACAACATCACGTCCTGGCCTTCGCGATCGCGGAAGTGCTCGGCGATGGTGAGCGCGCTGAGTGCAACGCGCTGACGCGCTCCTGGCGGCTCGTTCATCTGACCGAACACGAGGGCGGTCTTGGAGAGAACGCTCGCACCCGTCTCGAGGCGCGACTCCTTCATCTCGTAGTAGAGGTCGTTGCCCTCGCGCGTACGCTCGCCGACGCCGGCGAAGCACGACACACCACCGTGCGCCTTGGCGACGTTGTTGATGAGCTCGAGAATGAGCACGGTCTTGCCCACGCCCGCACCGCCGAACAGACCAATCTTGCCGCCCTTACGGTACGGAGCGAGCAGGTCGATGACCTTGATGCCGGTCTCGAACATCTCGATCTTGTTGCTCTGGTCGACGAACAGCGGCGCCGTCTTGTGGATCGGGTCGTAGCTGTCGGACACCACCGGGGCACCGCCGTCGACGGCCTGACCGATGACGTTGAGGATGCGACCGAGGCAGGCCGTACCGACCGGCACCGAGATCGGCGCGCCGGTGTTCTTGACCTTCATGCCGCGTACGAGGCCGTCGGTGGAGTCCATCGCGACCGCTCGCACGGTGCCCTGGCCGAGGTGCTGCGCGACCTCGAGCACCAAGTTGTCCTCGCCCGCACCGAGCGCGGGGTTGGTCATCTTCAGCGCGCTCAGCAGCTCGGGAAGCTTACCTGCGGGAAACTCGACATCGACCACGGGACCGATGACCTGCGTGATGACGCCACTGACTAGCTCTGCCATGGTGAGATCCTCTCCGAAAAAACGTGGGTGAGCGGCTTCGCCGCGAAAACTGAAAAGAGCTTGGCGGCGTGCGCGCGAGCTCTACGTGACCAGGAACAGACTCAGCCCTTGAGAGCCTCGGCGCCGCCGATGATCTCCATGAGCTCCTTGGTGATGGCCGCCTGACGAGCGCGGTTGTACTGCAGCGTGAGGCGATCGATCACGTCCGAGGCGTTGCGCATGGCGTTGTCCATCGCGGTCATACGCGCGCCGTGCTCGGATGCGACCGAGTCGAGCAGCGCCTTGAACGACGTGACTTCCATGTACATGGGCAGCAGGCGATCGAGCAGCGCCTTCTGGCTGGGCTCGTAGATGTAGTCGGTGGCCTCGGCCTCCGCACTCTGCTCGAGCTTCACCGGCAAGATCTGCTGGGCAGTGACGATCTGCGTGATCGCGCTCTTGAACTCGTTGTAGACGAGGTACGCCGCATCGAGGTCCTCCTCGACGTAGCGGCCCACGATGTAGCGGCCGATCTCGCCAGCCTTGCTGCTGTTGAGGTTCTCGAACACGCCCTGGAAGACCTTGTCGATCTTGGCGCCACGGCGACGAAAGAAGTCGCCGCCCTTGCGCCCGATGATGGCGAACGAGACCTGTTTGCCCTCGGCCTCGAACTTCTTCCACATTGCAAACGCGCGCTTGTTGATGCTCGCGTTGAACGCGCCGGCCAGACCACGGTCGCTGGTCAGCACGACGAGCAGGATCTTCTGCTCGTCACGACGGCGCAGGAGCGGGTGGAGATCGTCGTCGGGATTGACGCGCGACGCGACCGAGGCGAGCAACTGGCTCGTCTTGAGGGCGTAGGGGCGAAGCTCGGTGATGCGCTGCTGCGCACGACGCAGGCGCGCCGCCGAGATCATCTTCATCGCGCGCGTGATCTTGCGCGTATTTTTGGCGCCGCTGATGCGGCGCTTGATCTCTTTGAGGCCGGCCATGAGGGTTCTCCGCTCAGCGAATCACTTGGAAGAGGCCGTGAACGTCTTCTTGAACGCTTCGACCGCCGCCTTGACCGTGCTCTTCACGTCGTCGTTCTTGATGTCCTTGACGGTGCGGATCTTGTCGAGCGCCGCCGCGTGCTGGCTCTTGGTGAACGAGATGAGCTCGGTCTCGAAGCGCTTGACGTCTTTGATCTCGATCGAGTCGAGGTAGCCCTCGTTGGCCGCCCACAGCACGATCACCTGCTCTTCGACGGGCTGCGGCTGGAACTGGCCCTGCTTGAGCACCTCGGTGAGACGCTGACCACGTGCGAGCTGCCTCTGGGTGGCGGCGTCGAGGTCGGCTGCGAACTGCGCGAACGCCTGCATCTCGCGGTACTGCGCGAGATCGAGACGCAGCGTACCGGCGACCTGCTTCATGGCCTTGATCTGCGCGTTACCACCGACGCGCGAGACCGAGATACCGACGTTGATGGCGGGACGTACGCCCGAGAAGAACAGGTCGGCCTCGAGGAAGATCTGACCGTCTGTGATGCTGATGACGTTGGTCGGGATGTACGCCGACACGTCGCCCGCCTGCGTCTCGATGATGGGCAGCGCGGTGAGTGAGCCGCCCGAGTCGGGCAGACGCTTGAGCTCGTAGTCGGCGCCGAGCTTCTTGAGCTCTTCTTCGGCCTCGTGCTTGTCGGGACCGAGCCACACGCGCGGACCACTCTTGCGCGAGGGCGTCTCGCCCTTCTTCACGAGCACGTACTCGTCGGCCATCTTGGCGGCGCGCTCGAGCAGACGGCTGTGGATGTAGAAGACGTCGCCGGGGTACGCCTCGCGACCCGGGGGACGGCGCAGGAGCAGCGAGAGCTGGCGGTAGGCAACGGCCTGTTTGCTGAGATCGTCGTACACGATGAGGGCGTGCTGGCCGCTGTCGCGGAAGTACTCGCCCATGGTGACGCCCGTGTAGGGCGCGATGAACTGCAGCGGTGCCGACTCGGACGCGCCAGCGACGACGACCGTGGTGTACTCCATGGCGCCAGCTTCGGTGAGCTTGGCGACGACCTGTGCGACCGTCGACTGCTTCTGCCCGATCGCGACGTAGATGCAGAACATCTTCTGGCCGCGCTGGTTGATGATGGCGTCGATGGCGACCGCGGTCTTGCCGGTCTGACGATCGCCGATGATGAGCTCGCGCTGACCGCGGCCGATCGGGATCATCGCGTCGACGGCCTTGAGGCCCGTCTGCATGGGCTCGTTGACGGTCTGACGAACCATGATGCCGGGCGCCTTGATCTCGACGCGGCGGCGGAACTCGGACTCGATGGGACCCTTGCCGTCGACAGGCTGACCGAGCGCGTTGACCACACGACCGACCAGGGCCGGACCGACGGCGACGTCGATGATGCGGCCGGTGCGCTTGACCGTGTCTCCCTCGCGGATGTGCTGGTCGTTGCCGAAGATGGCGACGCCGACGTTGTCCTCTTCGAGGTTGAGCACCATGCCGACGAGGTCGCCGGGGAACTCGACCAGCTCGCTGGCCATCGCGCCCTGCAGACCATAAACGCGGGCGATACCGTCACCGACGGTGAGCACGGTACCGGTCTCCGTCACCTCGACGGTCTTCTCGTACGAGGCGATTTGTTTCTTGATGATCTGCGAGATCTCTTCAGCGCGCAGCTGCATGGGGCTACCTCAACACGGTTCGTTGCAGGGAGAATATGGGTGCCCTCCCGTGGGAGAGCGTTGGCGTTGGCGGGGGCGAGACGAGAAACGCGCGGCTCGCGCGCTTAGCAAGGAGTCGAAGCGCGCATGAGGCGCTAACGAGAAACGAACGCCTCAGGCGCCCTTGAGCGAGTCTCGGAGGTCGGCCAGGCGCGAACGGATGCTGCCGTCGAACACTTTGTCGCCGACGCGCGTGACCACGCCGGCGATCAGCGCCGGGTCGGTCTTTTTCTCGAGCGAGACCCGGTGGCCGGTGACCTGCTCGAGCGTCTTTTGGAGCTGCGCGTAGTACGCGTCGGACAGCGGCGCGGCGCTGGTGACCTCGGCGCGCACGACGCCTGACGTCTGTTCGGCCAGCTCGTTGTACGAGCGCGAGATGGAGGGCAGGGCGGCCAGACGACCGCTGTCGGCCACGTACAAGATGCTCTTGCGCGTGAGCTCGGAGGCCCCCGCGCTGGCGAGCACGTCGGAGAGCACCGCCTTGCGCACGGCTGCCGTGACCGAGGGGCTGGCGAACAGTGCCTGCAGCTCGGAGCTGCCTGCGTACAGTGCTGCGAACTCGGTCAGCTCGCGGCCCACGAGCTCGAGCTGGCCCGCCTCGGAGGCGAGCTCGAGGATGGCGCGCGCGTAGCGCTTGCCAAGACTTCCGACGCTCATACGCGGCTCTCCGGCTGGGTGCTGTTGGTCTTGGGTTTCTGGGCCGCGGCGTGGCTCGGGTCGGCCAGCGCGGTCAGGTACTCCTGGGCCAAGCGCTGCTGATCGTAGGTGGTGGTCGCGCGCAGGAGCAGGTCGCCCGCGGCGCTGACCGCCGCGTCGGCGGCTTCGCGCGCCAGGTCGACGCGGACCTGCTTGATCTGCTGCTCGATGATGAACGCCGTCTCTTTGCGCAGGCGCGCGGCCTTGTGCTCGGCGTCGGCGATGATGCGGTCGCGCTCTTTGGTGCCGGCGGCGATCAGGTCGGTCTTGATCTGCGCCAGCTCCTGGTCGAGCTTGGCCAGGCGCTCGCTGTACTCTTTGTGCTTGGCCTCGGCGGCCGCCTTGAGGCGCGCGGCCTCGAGCAGCTCACGCTCCACCGTGGCGCGGCGCTCGACCAAGAACTTCTTGAGCGAGTCCTTGAACAGGTACACGAACAACGCGATCAGCACCGCGAAGTTCACGAACGATGCGATCAGCGAGGTGGTGTCCCAGCCGCCGTGTCCACCGTGCGCGTCGCCGGCTTCGTGCGCCGCTTCGTGAGCGTCTTGGGCGAACGCGAGGACGGGCGCCGAGAGCGCAAGGCCGACATAAGCGGCTCGCTTGATGAACGTACTCATCCCTGTACCTCCCGGCCCAGCACGCGGCTGGCGATGATGCGGGCAAGCTCTGGGCGCTGCGCGACGAGCTCGCTCCGAGCCGTGACCGACTCGCTGTCGAGCTGGGCCTTGGCGTCGTTGAGCAGCTGCGTGGTCTCCACACGCACGGTCTCGAGCAGCTTGCGCTCGAGCTCCTGACCCTCGGCACGCAGGCGCTCGCGCTCCTCGCCCGCCGTGCTCTGCACACGCTTGAGCTGGGCCTCGAACGAGGCCTGCTTCTCGAGCACCTCGGCGTCGAGATGTTTGGCCTCGTCCTTGGCGCCTTCGATGGCCACGTCGCGTGCATCGAGCAGCGCGACCATGGGCTTGAAGACGAGGACGTAGAGCGCGATGAACGCGATGAAAAACATCGCGAGCTGAACGAAGACGGTGCCGTCTAGGTCGATGATGGAGCCCCCAGAAAGGAGGGCACCCAGAAACGCGGAAAGCTGCATCGACTCCCTCGCTGATCCAGACACCGCGAAGCGCGGTGCGCTCGCCATTGGCTACGGACGTGACGCTCTGGTCGAACGAGCTCATGTGCGCGCGAGGCAGAGGCTCGATCTCGAAAGCCCCCTACGCTGCGCTGCGATAGCTCACCAGTTGGGCACGCACGGAGCCACCCGGAGCCGAAGAACGGGTCCGGAAGGCGGCGCGTATCTAGCAGCGGTATTGAACAGAGTCAAGCTCGGACGGCCTGGATCGGCGACCGCAGGTCCTTGTTATTGCTGCGGTTTCAGGATGGTCAAAAAACAGACCGCCCGACCGCGAGGGCGATCGGGCGTGCGAAAGCAGCGAGCGGTGACGTGAAGACCTACATGGCCGTGTTTGGGCGCGCTGCGTACACAGCCCGCTGACTGGCGCGCTGGCGCAGGGCACGGAAGGCCCGACCCGCGCTGTTCTTCATCTCACCGCTGACGACCACGTCGGGCACGGGCAGGTCGGGGTCGACCAGGAGCTGGAACGCCACCTTGGTGCGCCGGCCCTGATCGACCGGGGTGACCTCCCAGCGGGCGAGCAGCTGCGCGATGTTGCTCTTGCCCTTCATCATCTTGGCCTCGACCACGTGGGTGGCCACGTCGGGGGCGCCGCTCTCGGTGGAGGTCATGCGCACCTGGCCCCAGAGCGTGGCCGCGCCGTGCAGCACCTTGGCCTCGAGGTAGACGATGGCGTCGGTACCGCGCTGCGAGAGCACGCGCGACTTCTCGAAGTGCGGGAACAGGCCGGCGTACTGCGCGTAGTCGTGCAGGATGGCGAGCACGTCGGCCGGGTGCGCGTCGATCACGCCCTCGGCGCGGCCCCACTCGACCCCGCCCGTGGGGCCCGGGACGTTGGCCAGCGCGATGGGGCCAGAAGCGGGCGCGCTCACATGGTTGAGCGCGATGTCGTTGCGGACCGGGCCCTCGGCACGCGCCAAGGACGCGTGGAGGACCAGGCTACAGACGAACAGGGAGCCAAGCAGGGCGTTGCCACGACGGTTCATGATCTCTCCTGTACAACCGACGCGCTCCGCAGTTACGGATTCAGTGGCCGATTCGGTGTGATTGCTGGCAGCCGAGCGTGCGTTTGCAAACGCGCGCGACCCTCGCTGGATCTCACCAACTTGAACACCGGTTTTATTCCGAAGTGTCCCCGGCAAGCTCACGCCGGCACCAACTTGGTGCCCACTAGAGGCTCGGGTGTTTCAAGTCGCGCGTCGATTCTTTACTTTGTCGCGATCACGAACGCCTGGGCAGTGCAGTCGCGCTTCACTCGTCCGGCGTGACGATTGCGGTGGGCAAATCGCCTGACGCCGCCGCAGCCGCGGGCTCGTCGTTCTCGGCGACTCGACTCTGGCCCTCGAACACCACACCGCGGTCGATGGCGAGCTGCGGCGCCGTGATGTTGCCGAACACCTTGGCGGGTGCGTGGAGCTCGACCGTGTGCTGTGCACGCACGTCTCCGCGCACCGTACCGCCCAGCACGATCAAGGAGCCGACCGAGATGGACGCCTCGACCGTGGCGCGGTCGCCGATGACCAACGTGCCTTCGCTGGTGATGTCGCCACGGAAGTTGCCGTCGATGCGGACGCGCCCCTCGAACACGAGCTTGCCCTCGAACGAGGCACCCTCGCCCAAGAGCGCCATCAGCTGCCAGGTGGCTCCGGTGCTCTCGGCCATGCTCAGACTTCCTCGATGCGGAAGCGGCGTGCCGGCCCACGCACGTGCGGTAGCGCGTCGATACGGGTGAGGGCTGCCATCACGTCGGACTCGCGCGCGCCGTGTGTGAGCAGCACGACCTCGACGTTGGCGCCTGGCGCGTCGTCGGGCGCGTCTTGCACCAGGTGCGCGATGCTGACCTCGTGCTGGCCGAGGATGCCAGCGATCTCCGCGAGCACACCGGGGCGATCGCTGACCGTGAAGCGCATGTAGTACTCGCCGAAACGCTGTCCCATGTCGCGCACACGCGCATCGTGGATGGCGCTCTCCGGGAACGCGCGCTGTGGCACGCGCCCGGCCGACTTGGCGAGCAGGTTGCGTGCGACGTCGACCACGTCGCTGACCACGCTGACGGCGGTGGGACCTGCACCGGCACCAGGACCGGTGAGGATACACGGACCGAGCGTCGCGCCGGTGATGTGCACCGTGTTCAGCGCATCGGTGACGTGGGCCATGATGCTGGTGGCGGGCACCAGTGCGGGGTGCACGCGCAGCGCGAGCGAGCCGTCGGCAAACTCTTCGGCGATCGCGAGCGGCTTGAACACGTAGCCGAAGCGCTTGGCGAACTGGATGTCGATGGCGTCGACGTCGGTGATGCCCTCGGTGGTGATGTCCTTGGTGCGCACGCGCGCGCCGTACGCGAGCGTGGTCAGCAACGACAGCTTGTGTGCCGCGTCGCCGCCGCCCACGTCGAGCGTGGGATCAGCCTCGGCGTAGCCCGCCTTCTGTGCGCCCGAGAGCGCCTCCGCGAAGCCGATGCCGCGCTTGGTCATCTGCGAGACGATGTAGTTGCTGGTGCCGTTGAGGATGGCGCGAATGGCCAGCACACGATCGGACGCGAGCGACTCGCGCAGCGTGCGGATGACGGGAATGCCGCCGCCGACGGCCGCCTCGTAGTAGAGGTCGACCTCGTTCTCTTGGGCGATGGCGATGAGCTCGTGCGCGCGCTCGGCCAAGAGGGCCTTGTTGGCGGTGACCACCGGCTTCTTGGCGCGCAGCGCGGCCTCGACCATCTTGCCTGCGACGTCGACCCCGCCGATCAGCTCGACGACGATGTCGACATCGTCGGCCGCGTACACCTTCGCGGGGTCGTCGGTGACGAGCTCGGGCGCGACGTTGGCGCGCGCCGGACTCTGCCCGCGCAGGTAGACACGCTGCACCTTGAGTGGGCGTCCGAGGCGCGCCTCGATCAGGCGAGCACTCTCGCTGACCAGCCGGACGACGCCCTGTCCCACCACTCCACAACCCAATAAACCGACGCGCAACTCAGCCATCGGCCCGTTCTTAGCACGCACTCGCAGGACACCCAGCTGCAGCCAGCGCCGAGGGGCGACACGGTCTCGCTTTACCCGGGCAACGCCTGTTGCTACCTGGTGCGCGATGAGCCTGCCGCGCTACCCGTACGTTCACGTCTTTGTCGCCGCCGAAGAGGTCGAGGAGGTGTCCTACCTGCTCTGGGAGCTGGGTGCCCAGGGCGTCGAGGAGCGCGACGCGAGCACGCTGCTCAAGCCGGGCTCCTTTGCGACCCCGGGCGAGCAGCTGGTGGACACCGTGCTGCTGGTGGCGAGCTTTGCCGACGACGCCGCTGCCGCGAGCGCGGTCTCTGAGCTCGAGCCGCGCGAGGCCCGCGTCGAGCACGTGGTCGGCGACGAGTGGCTCGATGCCTACAAAAAGTACTTCAAGGTCACGCCACTCGGGGCGCGGCTGGTGATTCGTCCGTCGTGGGAGCCGTACACGCCGGCCGCGCACGAGGTGGTGGTCACCGTCGATCCCGGCCGCGCGTTCGGCACCGGTACGCACGAGAGCACACGGTTGCTGATGCAGGCGCTCGACCGCCGGGTGCGCGGCGGAGAACAGGTGCTCGATGTGGGCTGTGGCACCGGCATCCTCGCCATCTGCGCGCTTGCACTGGGCGCCGAACGAGCGCTGTGCGTCGACGTCGATCCCGACGCGGTCGAGGTGACGCGCGAGAACGCCGAGCTCAACCAGGTGAGTGAACGAGTGCGCGCCGCCACCACGCCCATCGAAGAGGTCGACGGCCGCTACCCCATCGTGCTGGCCAACATCCAGGCAAACGTGCTGGTGCCGCTCGCCGCGCCCCTCGCCGCGCGCGTGGCGACGGGCGGATTGTTGCTCCTCAGCGGCATCCACATCGGCCAAGAGACCGATGTGCTCGCGGCCTATCCTCAGTTCACGCTCGAAGAGTCGCCACAGGAGGGGGAGTGGATCGCGCTGGTCCTGAAGGCGCCCTGAGCGAGGCGGCCAAAGCGCCCGCGGCGCGCCGCTTGTTCGC
>JBEGTL010000087.1:0-19114 GCA_041179425.1 Pseudomonadota bacterium
GCGGCACCTGGCAGACCAGCGGCAAAGAAGCCGAGTCGGCCGTTCGCGAGAAGGCTTGGATCTGCGTGGAGTGGCAGTTCAAGGCCGACAGCAGCGAGAGCAACGTGTGGATCGACGGCGTGGAGCAGAAGTCTCTGCACCTCACCGCCACCGAGTACCGCGAGGGTGATGCCGAGGGGGGCAAGCAGTTCAAGTTCCCCTCGTTCGACAAGCTGCGTATCGGCTGGTGGCTCTACCAAGGCAACGCCACGCCGAGCCCGAGCAAGGCGTGGATCGACGAAGTCGTCTTCGACAAGGCCCGCATCGGCTGCGTTCTGTAGGTCGCCACAGCGGGGCGAACAAAACGCTCCCGCTCGCGACCGCGCAGCGCGACTACGCACCACAACTACGCGCCGCAACTACGCACCAGCGCGACACAGCGGACTATTCACGACGCTCAGGTCGTTGTGTGCCGGTACACGCGACGTACTCACGACGCTCAGGCCGCGCCGCGCCGGTACACGCGCGCTCTTTCGATCTGTGCAGCGGACCAAAGCACAGATCGCACGCTTGCCGACACTCGTGGAAACAGACCCCACGAAGCCTACTCTCAACGCTCTGACTCTTTCGTCTGCGTACAGAAAAACCTGAGTGTTTTGTGGACGCTGTGACGGTGTCCGTATTTTACACGAAGCGTCTGTTTTGTTGGCGCTTCGCGCGCCGCGCGGCTTGTCTGCACGGCCGACGTCGTGCGATGCATCGGCCCATGTTGCGAAGCAGGAGGCACTACGTCATGCCTGAGTCCGTACGTTCGAGATCTTACCCGAGCCTGCTGGTAGCGGCCCTTCTGGTCGCCGCGTGCGGGTCGGAGACTCCCACCGGTCGCACCGTGGACCACGTCGGTGAAACCGACGACGACGCAACGGACGACGACCTGGTCGGCGACGACACGGAAGACGACGCAGACGACGAGTCCACAGCCAAGGTGGACGCCGGCAGCAAACCCAAGGACGCTGGCGCAACACGCATCGATGCGGGCACGCCCGTCAAGGTGGATGCAGGCACACCCGCCAAGGTCGACGCCGCGAGTCCCGATGCCGGTGCCGTCAAAGCCGACGCGGCTGTGACGACTGGCGACGCGGGTGGCACGACCGTCGTGGTGGGCAAGGGCGAGTGCTGCAGCGACGGCGACTGCCTGTGTCACGGACCGGCTCCGACCGAGCTCACGGCCAAGGCCGGCCCGTTCAAGACCGCAGAGCTCAAGCTCTCGCTCGGTACCGTCTACTACCCGACCGACGCGGAGCCGCCGTTTGCGGCCATCGCGCTGTGCGCAGGCTTTACCAACACGGGGCCCGAGATGGCGGACTGGGGGCCCATGTACGCGTCCCACGGCATCGTCACCATCATCACGACCACCGGTGCAGCGGACGACCCAGGCACGCGCGGTACGAAGCTGCTCGCCGCGATTGCGCAGCTCAAGACGGAGAACTCCGGCACCTCGAGTCCGCTCGCTGGCAAGCTCTCCGGCCGCTACGGGACGTCGGGGTACTCGATGGGCGGCGGTGGCACCACCATGGCCTCCGGCACCGATGCCACGCTCAAGACCTCGATTGGTCTCGCGGCCTGGGGCGGCACCGGACGGAACGTCAAGGTGCCCACGTTGCTGCTGTGCGGAGGCAGCGACACGGTGGCGCCATGCAACATGTCGGAGCCGGTGTACACGGCCATCACCGAGCCCACGCCCAAGATGATGATCTCCATCCCGGGCGTCACACACTTCGACTGGTTTGGTCCGCTCGACGCGGGCATGGGGACCTCGGGCAAGTACGCCTTGGCCTTCCAGAAGGTCTACCTCGAGGGCGACGAGCGCTGGAAGCCGCTGCTGCTGAGTAAGCCCTCGTCTGGAACGATGACCACCAACATCAAGTAAGGTAGCGACGCGCGCTAACCCACCCGCAGGTTTGCGAGGACCTCGGGCCGGGCGAACAGAAAGTTGCGGAGGTAGTCCGTGGGCGGGACGTCGCGCTGATGCTTCGTGGCGTCGAAGTCGTCGAGCATGAGCAGACGGCCCGCCTGCTGGGCCGCACCCACCAGACCGTGAGCACCGAGCAGGTCGCGCACGCGATCGATGCAGCCCGGATTGTGGCGCTCTTCGAGCTCGATGAGCAGGCTCGGCCGCTCCCGGCGCAACAGGGCGTGGGCACCGCGCAAGACCGCCTCTTCGTGACCTTCGACGTCGATCTTGATGAACGAGACGTTGGTGAGGTGGAACTCGTCGAGCCGACGCTTTGGGACCAAAATGCGCTCGGCCCCCGCGAGTGCCCGCGCCGACAAGCCGTTCTTCGTCTCGATGGTGGAGAGGCCGGGCGAGATACGAGGAATGATCAGCTCCGCGTCGCCACGAGAGTCCGAGAGCGCGACGTTGTGCAGCTCGAGCGAGGAGCCAAAGCCGCGCTGCAGCGCGCGAGCAAGCCTGGGGATAGGCTCGAACGCCACGCAGCGCTGGGCGAGCCGGGTCAGCCAGTAGGAGGCCATCCCGAAGTTGGCGCCGACGTCGACCACGGTCGAGTGCGGCGCACAAAGCTGCGGAAACAGCGAGAACTCGGGCTCCTCGAAGCCGCGCAGCAAGTAGCGCGAGCGCCAGTACGTGCGCGGCGCCAGCCCTACCGCGGTGCGTCGATACCAGTGCTTCCAGGCGTCTGTGATGGTTCCCACGGCGGGCACGCTCGCACGCTCGGACCGGGGCAAGCAACGGTTAGTGGGGTGAGACGCCCGATTCGGGCCGCCGCACGCTGCCCCAGACCTCGCGCAGGTACCACCCAGGAAGCTGCGCCAGGGTGCGAAGGGTGGCGCCCGCCCGCTGGCCGAAGCTTCGGTAGACCAGCGCGTCGACCCAGATCCAGCGCAGCGCGCTGAACGCCGAAACGAGCGGAAAGATGGGGTACATGGCGATGGAGCGCAGCGGGCGATAGCGCAGCACCAGACCGTGGTAGTAGCGCAGCCAGAGCAAGAACGTGCGCTCGGGCGAGCTGAAACGGACGCCGGCGCCACCCGGCACATCTTTGCGACGCAACAACCGAATGGACGGGTCGAACACCAATCGTTCGCGTGGCCGGCGCTGGTTCGAGAGGCGAAGGCAGAACGGGTGCTCGTCGTGCTCGGTGGACTTGGCGTCCCACCCGCCCACGCGCTCGATGACACTCTTGCGCACGGAGCCGTTGCTGCCGTGGACCCAGTCCACCGACTCGATGCGCTCGTCGAAGCGACAGAACGTGTGGGGGTAACCAAAGAAGTTGTAGGACAGGCAGTAGCGACGCGCGCGCCAGCGCGGCCGATAACCGCACACCTCGTCGAGCGAGTAGACGTGCCTGCCCGTGACGGCGACCACGTCGGGGTCACGATAGTTCTCGGCGTGTCCAGACACGAAGTGCTCGCCGAGCGGAAGGTCATCGTCGTCGATGGCCAACACGATGTCTTTTTGTGCGGCTCGCCAGCCTGCCTCGCGCGCTCCGCCCACACCGAGCGGTGGCGAGTACAAAATACGGAAGTGCGGGTTGTTCTCGACCAGTGCATCGAGCGGCAACCGTTGTTCCGCGCTGAAGTCACTCTGTTCGATGACCACGACCTCGTAGTCCGGGTGATCTTGCACGCGGAGCGTCGAGAGGATCGCGAGCAGCGAGTCGTGTCGTTTGTACGAGCGGATCACGACACTCACAGAGGGCAGCTGGGAGCCTGTCGTCGGCGAGCAAGCAGGGGCTTGTGGCGGCACGTGGGGAGCAGACATGATCTCTACGCTTGGGTCCGGTTCAGCGACGCAGCAGGCCGCGCAGCGTGACTCCCATGGCGAGGCGCACGTAGGCGAGGAAGGCCAGCATCAGGCACGCGATATGGGTGACCGCGCGGAGTGAAGCCGGCAGCGCGGGCGCCAGCAGTGCCGCGTACGCGGCGTGCGAGAGGGCGATCGCCAGCAGCGAAACGAACGGATGTCGGAGCGCGGAGACGAACGCCGAAGGTGTGATGGGCAGCAGTCGACCCATCATGGTCAGCAGCGCAAAGAAGGTGATGGGGTACAGCGCGGCCCAAGCCCACGCAGCCACCACGGCTCCGTAGGTCTGCCCCCAGCCGTACAGCCCCACCACGAGCAGCGAGACGAGGACCACCATGGTCAGCAGCGAGTCGTACAGGGCGAACACGGGGCGCCTCATCGCAGAAAACACCTGCGGGAAGGTCTGCGCAATACAGCGCAGGAGCGCGGCCAGGCTGAGCCAGCGCACCATGGGCGCCGCATCGAGCCAGGCGCCATCCTGCACCCAGCCGAGCAAGTCGTCGGCCGCGAACAACAAGAGCCCGGTGACCGGTGCCAGCAGTACGCCCAAGCTACGCAGCGTCCACAAGAAGGCATCGGCCAGCTCGCGCGGGTGCGTGCTCATGCGCGAGTACACGGGCAGCGCCGAGCGGTTGACCACCGCTTGGATCGCCAGTGTCGGCGTCATCGCCAGGTCGAACGCCACGCGGTAGACGCCCACCGCGCCCACGCCCAGCGTGCGGCCGATGATGTAGTAGTCCGCGTTGCGGTAGAAGTGGTGCAGCAGGCCCGCCGACGCGACCTTGGCACCAAACACGATCTCTGCACGAATGGGCTGCAGGGTCGGCCGGTAGCGCGGGCGAAAGGGATACGCCACCTGTGCGAACACCGCCGTGAACAGGCCGTGGGACGTCTGCCCGATGACGAGCGCCCACGCCTCTAGACCCGCGGCCGCCAACACGCAGGTGAGCGTGCCCGCAGCCAGCGTGGCGAGGGTAGAAACCGCCGCCAGGCGTTCGAAGTTCATCGCACGGTTGAGCTGATTGAGCGGCACCATCGCGGCGCCCACGAACCACAGCTTGAGCGTACAGACGATCAGCATGGGCGCGAGCTCGACGTTGCCAAACCAGGCCGCGAGCGGCGACGACAGCGCAGCCACCACGACGATCAGCAGCGTTGCGATGCCCATGGTGTACCAGAAGGCGGCACTCAATCGGTCGTCGGTGATGTCTTTGATCTGCAGCAGCGCGGTCGGGATGCCCATGCCGTTCATCGCTTCGAGGAAGACCGACACACTCCACGCCAAGGTGGCGATACCGATCTGCTCGCGCGAGACGAACCACATGACCACGAGCACGGCGCCCGCATCGATGATGCGCGCGACGGTCGTGGCGGCTCCGAGCCAGACGAAGCCGCGGCGTATGTCGTCGCGTCCGAGTACCTTCTGTTCTACATCGCTCAAGGCGCGCGGAGTCTATCCGAAACAGCCGGCGCGGCTACGCCTCGTCGATGTACACCTTTGGGCGCGCGAGCAAAGCGGCGCGCGAGCGAAGCGTGCTGGTCGTCGCGCGCAGGGCAGCGTGGGGCCAGCGAGCCGCGCGTCACTTGCCCGTCCAGCGCTCGAGATAGGTGAGCGTGCGCTGGGCGCTCTGCCCATCCACCTGGGTCAGGTAGCGGCGCATGAAGGCGCGCGCGCGGTCCCGGCAACAGGTGGGGTCGGCGAGCGCCTCTTCGAGCTGGGAGAGCAGCTCGTCGAAGCTCTGGGCGCGCAGACCGCCGTGCTCGTCGGGCGAGAGCTTCCAGATCTCCTCGCGTTGTTTGACCTGCACCGGGATGGGTACGCCGCAGAAGAGCCGATAGGTGGTGTGCTGGTCGGCGTCGGCGTCGTGCGGGTCGATGTGGATGGTCGGTCGCTCCGTGTAGTAGAAGGCGTTGAGCACCGAAGAATAGTTGGAGACACACACGTCGCTGACCAGCAGGTCGATGGTGTTGTCGGGCGACTCGTTTTTCCACTTGAGCATCAGCGAGCCGCCCAAGCGCTCGGCGACGCGCGTCACGAGCGCCACGTAGTCGCCGGAGTAGCGCTGACGGTCGTGCATGCGCAGCAGCACCGACGCACCGAGCGACGCTGCGCGTTGGGCAAAGTGTGTGAGCAGTCGTTCTTCGTCGCCCCAGTGCGCGAGCGACCCGCCGTGGTGCCAGGTGAGCGCGACCAACACCACCTTCTTGCGCAGATCGATGCTGTACGCGTCTTGCACTGCGGCGCGATCGAAACGTCGCGAGAGCGCGCTCTCGGGACGCAGCCAGTCCGATGCGGGCGCACCCAGCGCCACCACGTTTTGGCTGTCGAGCTCGGAGTGGCTGATGCGGTACTCGCGATCCCAGTCGCCGACCGCCTGCCAGCGAAAACGCGGGTTGGGGCGCGTCACGTCGCCGACCAGCTTGCGCAGCTCCGCGCGCATGGTCGTGAGGTCGTCGACACGCCAGCCAAAGCCGTGCCACAGGACGAACAGGTGCTCTGCGAGGGAGACACCAGGCAGGTGGTTGTCGACGATCATCACGTCGAACGACTCGTCGCGGAGCCTGGGCAGCGTGCTGACGTCGCCGCGGTCGAGGATGCGTGCGCGCAGCGGAGCGAGCTTGCTGATGGGCTGCTTGAGAAAGTCGTCCGGCCGGGGCATCACGACCGTGACGTCGTGCCCCTGGTCGGCCATCAGCACGGCCTGCACGAGGTTGTCCGATTGGAAGGTGGTGGCCCAGAAACACACACGCATGGCGCGCCAATGTAGCAGCCACCCCGTTGTGATGTCACCACCGTCTCGGGCTAGCGCGGGGTGGACCCAGCGAGGCCACAGACCAGCCTCCGCGCGCTCGACCCTTGCCGCGCAGCGTCAAGCTATCTCGGGATACAGCGCGTGATGCCACCGCGGGGCCGCCCACAGGGCTCGACGGGAGGACGTGGTGGCGACGACGGTGCCTCGGCGCGCACGGAGAGCTTGGCTGCCGTGCTCGCCATGTTGCGGCCGTCTCCGCGGTAGGTGGCACTGAGCTCGTGCGTGCCCGTCAGCAGCGCCGCGGTCGTCTGCGTCGCGACGCCGCTGACCACGGCTGCCGCGCCAAGTGCTGTACCATTGTCGAAAAAAACGACACTCCCCGTCGGCGCCGCGCCGGACACATCTGCAGGCAGCGTCACGGGCGTACCCGCGGTCACACTCGACGCCGAGACGCGCAGCACGATCGAAGACGCGATCGGTGCCGCGCCGGGGACGACCCCGCTCGTCGCGCACCGGGTGTCGTACTCGTCGTTGGGAAACGGGTAGGCTGCGCAGGGGCGATATGGATAGTCAGGTGGCAGCACCTCGCCGAGTCCGATCTCCGAAGGCGACTCGACCCCGGGAGATAGTGGACCGATGAACAGCTCGCGGAACAAGACATCGCGTGCGGCAGGCTGCCAGGGCACAAAGCCCGCTGTGCCCGCGTAGCCGGTGCGCCATGGATAACCTGCGGGAAGGGCCACAGGGCTGTAGCTGCCGGGGCTCGACTTGGGACGCGGTGGCGCACGCTCTAGCCACTGATGGTTGCCGTCGATGCTGGCGAACGCGTCGGACACCACGTTCGTCGTCCCGGCAAAGAGATCGGGTAGGCCTGCTTGCGTAGCCAGCGCACGCAAGCCCGCTTGGTCCAACAAGGCAAGCTTGGCGAGCAGCACCGCGTCGTACACCACGGCAAACCGCTCGGGGTCGAACGTCGTGCCCGACGGTGCGACAAACATCTCTGCCTTCACGCGACGGTCGACGTCGCCGATCATCAGCAGTCCCTTGTTGCCTACGGTCTCGGGTCGGGTGAAGTATTGGCGCAGACGATCGTCGGTCATCACGCCAGACAACACTTTGATCAGGTCCTGCACTTCCTGCGGCAACAGCTTGGTGAGCGCGTCGATGGCAGCGTCCTTGAGCTGACGTTTGGCTTCGGCCTTGAGTCGTTCGATCTCCGCGCGAACTTGTGCGGGCGAGGGTAGACCGGCCGCCCGACTCGGTGCGAGCAGCGCCACGTCCTCGATGACGTGTGCGATGTTCTCGAGTGCCGCCATCGTCCGCTCGATGCTGCCACGAAAGCCGCAGGTCCCCGTGCCCACCGGCGCAGGCAGGCCCATCAGTGCCAGGTGGTGGCAGTCCCACCAGTCCACGAGCGGTGTGATGGCGCCTTCTGGCAGCTCGTGCACGGCTGGGTTCATCGTGTTGAGCATCGTGTTGGTGGCGGCCCCGACGTAGGCCGTCATCGCGACGTCTACGTCGCCCACCCAGTTTTCGAGCACTGCCTTGATCGGCGACGTGTCGCTGCTGACCACCTGGCCGAGATCGATCAGACGCTGCGCGACATCGAGGCTGTTGTTCTTCGCGATCAGCGCCTGATCGCGCAGGCGCGTGGCGGCCACCATCAGCTGATCGAATAGACCATTGGTGCCGTTGAGCTCTGCGTCGATGCTGCGGATCAGATCTGCCGAGGCATTGCCAACGGCCTCCGAGATCGGACACTGCAGTCGATCGACCGTCTGACAGACGGGTGGGCAGATCGGGTTGGGCGCGATGCACCTTCCAAACAGGGTGGCTCCACAGCAGAACTCCTGCCGGCACGCGCGTTCTGCGATCTTGGCGCACAGCTTGCCATCGGCCTCGGCACGCTGCGCGAGCTTCTGCGCCACCGCGCTGTGGAGACTCACCACTTGCTGTAGCGAGCCGTGCAGCGCTTCGTAGTGCGTGGTGTCGAAACGATCGACCTCGGCGTTGAGCCGGTCGACGTGCGCCTGACTCAGGTCCACACGACTCTGTACACGCGGGATGACCTCGTCGTTCAAGAAGTCGATCAGCGCCGCGGCCTGCTGCGGGCTCAGTGCTGGCCAGACTCAGGGTCGTCCCTGGGGTCACCGTGCGGTCTGCACCGAGATCGACGACTGGGGCTCGGTTGACGTCACTCTTCGGCTCGACCACGATCGTGCGCGTGGTGGCCGGAGAGATCAGGTCGCGACCCAACGAGTCGCGATCGAGGTACACGCTGAGCATCTGCGAGCCAGGCTGGCCCCACGTGTGCGCCACGGTGATTCCCGAGGCTGGGGCCTGGATGGTCTGCGGACCGTCCGTTCCCCAGTCCACTACGTAGTCGAGCTTGCTCCCTAGCGTACGGGCGCAAGGCCGCGCACGAAGGGTGTAGCTGGCTCGCTGATACTCGTTCGCGGACACCACCGGACTGGCGATGACGATCGGGCTGAGTGCGCTCGAGCCGCCACTGATGAAGTCGCGAAACAACACGTTGCGGCGGTAGGTGTACTTGGCTCGTGGTCCGCGCGCCTCGGTCTCGGGGAGCAGCTCCCACGGGGCGCCGAGGCCCAGGTTGACGGCTCGCTCCCATGTCTTGTTGAGCAGGGTGGCGCTCACGAACGTGTAGAGGTCCGCGTTGACGTCGAGCGTGGCGGCACTCACGGTCTCATTGCGCCCGTCGCCATCCGCATCGCCACAGAGGTTGCCGTAGTAGCCCCAGAGCGAGGCGGGCACCCCGACGTGGCCCAGCGCTTCTACCTTCGCGAAGAGACCACGCCGAAGCTCGATCATATTCCCCCCGTTCGAGTGCTACGTGACCCTCGCCACGACATCTCGGCACGCCACGCCCCGGCGCAGCCGACGCAGTCTCTCGTCTTTTGCGCGGCGCCGCGCAAAAAACCGAGCCCAGCCGAAGGTCTGACTATGGTCGCTGACGACACCCGTCGCGCGCTGGCACCGGTCTTCGGGGGCCGTGCACGACGAACAAACGTCGTGGTTCTCATCGGGCAAACGCAGGTGACGTGCTCGCTAGGTTGCGGCGTCGCGACTAGGCTTGCGCGCACAAGACATGTTGGAGCTCGTCGGTTCGAATCAATCACCTTGGACGCAAAAGGCACGTTGGGCGCTCGAAGCCTGCAGTGTCGAGTGCGTCTTCACCCCTTACATTCCTACGCTCAGCGAGTTGGCGCTGAGACGACGCCTCGGTCAGTGGCGCGGGCCGGTTCACGTCCCCGTGCTGTTCGAAGGCAAACGCGCGATCGCGGGCGCGACGGAAATCGCCGTCGAGGCAAGCTCCCGCGCGCACGGTAGACTCGGCGACTTTGTTGCCGCTGCGCCTTGGCTTGCCCTGAGCGACAGCGCGCTCGCGGAGGGCCGGGCACGCGTCCTGGCCACCTACCTCGGCGACGACGAGGCGCAGCGAGAGCAGGTGCCGAGCTTCGTGCCTGACTCGATGCGTGGCTCGCTGCGCTTCTTGGCGCGCGACGCGATCCGTCGCGTCGAACGCAAGTATGCGGCGTCGGTCACCCCCGGCGCGCTCGTCGACGCACTCGATCGGACACGCGCCGGTCTTGCAGACACAGCGAGCGACTATCTGCTGGGCAGCTTCTCCTACGCAGACATTGCGATGGCGACCGTGCTCGAGGTCGTTTGTCCGATCGCGGTCAGCCATCCGCCACAAGGCCCGCGCACGACAGCGGCCTGGACGGTGCCCGCGCTGATCGAGCGCTACGGCGACCTGCTCTCCTGGAGGGAGCGTCTGGTCCGCGCCACCCAGCCCTCGTTTCTGCAACGGAGGTGAGCGCGTCAGTCGACGATTGACAGGTCGAGGAGAGCCGTGGAGGGTACGGCCATGCCACGCTCCCCCCACGTCTGCTCGCGAACCGCGCTCCTGGTCACCGTCCTGGTTGGCATGGGATGCCATCCTGGCTCCGAGCGCGAAGACGGGCTCGACCCGGAACACGACGCGGGACTGTCGGACGACAGGCCGCGTGCTCCCTCACTGAATATCGACGCTGCGGTGACAGCGCGCATCGATGCGGCCCGCGCGGCGCCGACTCCGCTCCGCGGCGAGCTCCTGTTCGCGGCCGTCGATGACGCGGGCGCGGAAGATGCGGCGAGTCCGCGCGTCGCCCTCGATGGCCCCACCACGGTGCTGGTGGTGTTCGACAAGTCGGGCAGCATGGGCGTGGGCTGGTCCGACGGCGAGACACGCTGGACGGCCGCCAACAAGGCCATGATCGCGGCTCTTGCCCCGGCGCAAGAGCAGCTGACCATCGGCGCCATCCTGTTCCCGCAGCCCGACGCATGTCTGGTCGCCGAGCTGTCCGAGCCGGGCCAGTTCGCGTTCGCGCGCGGGCCGCAGTTCATCGACCAATGGAAACGGACGATCGAGCGCAATGGGGTCTCTGGCTCGACGCCGCTCGAGCGCTCGCTGCGAGCTGCAGACAACGCGATGAGTCAGATGCAGACGCCGCTCGATCAGAGCTTCATCGTGCTCGTCATCACCGACGGCGAACCGACCTGCGGCGACAACGTCGAGGCGCTCGTGTCGCTCCCGGCGGCCTGGCTCACGCGAGGCATCAAGACCCACGTGATGGGGTTGCCCGGCTCCGAGGCCGCCGCGCAGCTGCTCGACCGCATTGCCAAAGCCGGCGGCTCCGAGCACCACCAGTCGATCGGCTCGCCGGGCGACCTGGAGGTTGCGATCAGTGCGGTCCTGTGAGCTCAGGGGATCTTGCAGTAGCTCGGAAAGCTCTTCGGGATCCCCCCTGCGATGTACGGCGAGGGCTTGGTCTTGTACGGGTGGTCTTGCATGAACTGCCAAGCGGCGTCCTGGCCGTTGGGTGCGATCATGTGGCCGCCGCCGTGGTTGCAGTCGATCGAGAAACCGTCGCGCTTTTTGATGTCTGCTTCCATGGCCGCGCTGCCCACCGCAAAGTCCATGACCACGACGTCGTGTCCAGGTGCACCGTGATACAGCATCGCCGAGACCACGTTCGTCGGGTCCGGTGTCATGTCCACCGGCGTCACCCAGGTACCCTCGCCGAGTCCAGTCAGGCCGCCTGAGTACGCCACTACACTCGCCATATAGTTGTTGCGGGCCTACGCCATCCACGTGCTCTGCAGACCCCCCGCGCTGAAGCCGATGGCGTGGATGCGCGAGGTGTCGATGCCGACTTTCTTTTCGATCGCACACGCGAGCACCTCGTCGGCGAAGTTGTAGTCGTCGACGAACCAGACAAAGTTGCCGGTGGATTGGCCGGTGCCAACCGAGCTGACCATGGCGGCCACCATGCCGCCCTGCGCTTTGATGTCGCTGACAATCTTGGTGCTCAGACCGCGCGTCACCTCCGACACGCTGCTCCCGGTGGCGTACCAATAAAAGACCAGCGGTCCGAGCTTGGATTCGCCGTCATCGCCCACGTAGATCTGAAAGCGCTGGCCCTTGAACGTGACCATGCCCTCCTTGAACTCGGGGCACGTTCCCGTGGGCTTGGGCAACTTGGCTGGGTCGGGCTTGCTGGTGTCGAGAGGGGGGGGCAGGGGGGCCATGACCGTGGCGTCGGGTGCCCCCGCGTCCGGTTTGGGAGCGACCGCCATTTTGCCGGCGTCAATCGAAGGCGCTGTCTTACTCGCGTCGGGCATCGCGAGCTTCACGGGGTCGGAGTCGTCTTGGTTGTCGTCGTCGCTGGTCGAGTGCGCCACGCACGAGCACATCGATCTGTCGCGGACGCACTGAAGCTTGCCCTCGGTGCCGTCAGGACAGGGACAGCTGTCGCCGAGCTCTGCCTCGCAGTCGGCGGCGGGCTGTGGTGTGGGCGCCGGCTCGGAGCAGGCGATGGGAAGACTGAGCGAGAGGACCAACAGACAGTACGTACTGGATCGCATCGAAGACCTCGTGGCAGCGGCGCAGCAGCGGCCGAGTCGAGATGTCTACTCTGGCGAGCGAGTCTGAGGATAACGATTCGTCATGACAAGATAGTCTGTGCCGCTCGAACTGCGCGTGGCGACCGCTATCCGGGGCACTGTGGCTCTCGAGTCAGCAACGGCAGGACAAAAGTCCTGCTTGGCCGCAACGGTTGCCCGGCCAATACCTACGAATCGCGCGTCGCCGGAGCGTCCTGTGACGACGAGCCCCCCCTCACGGCAGTGCTGCGCGCACGTTCGCGCACGAGGCTGCGTCGGCGACCTTGACCATGTCGTACGTGGAGGTCCCGACCGCGTAGTCGACGCAGTTTTGGTCCAGGAAGCTTGCCTCGCCGCCAGTGCAGTCCCGTGTGTCGCCCGCGATCTTGCAGCCACGGATGGCCGAGTCGATGTGGCTCACGATCGCAGGACCCGAAGCCTGCGTGCAGCTGCTGAGCGTGCCGCTTGCCGAGAACACCAGCCGCGTCGCAGAGTAAGGTCGCTCCGCACGGTCGTCGAACAACGTGCCTCCCACGCGGGGCGCGACGAAGCTGCCGCCCGTCAGGTAGTTCATGGTCACACCAGGCTTGCCGTCGGCGTCCATGTCGACGAGCGACAGCGCGGTCGCGCTCGGCCACGCAGCGTTGATGGGGTCGGACATCGTGGCTCCAATCATGAACGCCGCTGAACAACCTCGGGGAGCTCTATCGACTTCAAAAGCGCTTCGCAGAGGCCGAGCTGATGCTTGAGCTCGAGGCCCAGGCAGCGGCCATCGACGCGAAGTTGACCGGGAACCCCGACAGGTTCCGACAGCGGCCACTTACCGAGAGCCAGGCCCTCATCCGCTTGTAATCGTTGGAAAAACGTAGACCGCGTTGGGTGCGATCGTGTCGTTCTGAGTTGCGTATAGGTCGATTGGCGGGTAGGGTGAGTCGTGGAGGTTCTGCTTGGAGGCCGTTGCTCATACGATGGAAGACTTGATCCGCCGGATGACGCCAGTCGCGGCACCACCCGAGCAACAGGCCCAGGTCGTGGCGCTATCTCGGGCGCTCGAGGGAATGGTTCATCCGCGGAAGCGGCGAGCTCCGAAGTGCCAGCTCGTGGGGCCCAAAGGGGAGAGTATTGCAGTGCCTGAATCGGTCTTCTACGTGCTTGAGCGTGTGGCCGAGGTCCTTGCACGCGGTGACTCGATCACTGTCGTCCCGGTCGGTCGGGAAGTCACCACGCAGCAGGCGGCGGATCTGCTCAGTGTGTCGCGCCAGTATCTCGTGCGTCTTCTCGACGAGGGGCGCATTGCGTTCCGCAAGACCGGCAAGCACCGGCGTCTGCGCATTGAGGATGTTCTCGAGTTCAAGGACAAGCGCGACAAGGATCGGCGAGCGGGCCTGCGCGAGCTCTCCCGGATGACTCAGGACTTTGGCGGCTACGAGTCCGAGCTCAAGTAGAAGGGCTCGGTTCGCAATCTCATGGGTCCGGCGCCTTTCATCGTTGTCGTCGATGCAAACGTCCTCTTTCCTCTCACGCTTCGGGACACGATTCTACGTGCGGCGGCGGCCGGGTTCTATCAGCTCCGCTGGAGCGGCGAGATCCTCGACGAGATGGAGCGAAACCTCGTGTCGACGGGCACGATGCCCGCGGACAAGGCGGCGCGGCTGCGGGCGATGATGGTGAAGTACTTTCCGGAAGCAGAAGTCGTGGGGTATGCAGCCCTGGCTGCGGAACTGCAGAATGACCCGAAGGACCGACATGTTGTCGCCGCAGCCTTGAAGGCTGGCGCCCAGGTGATCACGACGTCGAACCTCAAAGACTTTGCTCCGCTGCCTGACGGGCTGGAGGCCCAGTCCCCCGACGAATTTCTCTGCAACCTCTTCGACCTCAATCCTGACGGCTTCGTGGACTTGCTCCGAGAGCAATCGGTCGACCTCGTCGCGCCGCCTGTGAGCTTCGCAGAACTGCTTGAGCGGCTCGCCCGCGTCGTTCCTGATCTTGTCTTGGCTGTCCGCGACCATGCTCCGCGCGTGTGCTCAGAGTGACGATGCACTGCCGGCGCGCGCTTGAACTCCCCACAGCCGCCGGCGGTCGTCGGCGCCGCGTCGATGGTGGTCGGGTCATGATGATGTTGCTCCTGCTGCTCGCGACAGAGTCGGTGCGGGCCGAGGAGGGCGGCGACGAACGCGACGCGGCAGCGCGAGCGGCGTTCGAGAGCGGCAGATTCGCCTATGAGCGAGGCGCGTTTGCCGACGCGCTTCGGAGTTTCGAGCGCGCGCATGCCCAAAGTCCGAAGCCCGAACTTCTCTACAACATCGGAAGGGCTGCGGACTCGGATGGAAACCTCGCTCGAGCGATCTCCGCCTATTCGGCCTACCTCGAGGCTTTTCCGACCTCAGACAATCGTGAGTTCGTACAGGCGCGGCTGGCAAAGGTCCAGGAGCGCCTGCGCGCGGAGAAGCCGCCCAGGCACAAGCCTGCAGTCGTCCGCATAAACGAAAAGGGCGATCAGCGAGCACCGCTAGACCGCGCCTGCGCGCAGGGCGACCTGCCGCGTTGCATGGACCTCGCGGCGCAGCACCGGGACGGCAATGGAGCCACGAAGAACGTTGCTGAGGCGGTGCGGTTGTACACGCGCGCATGCGACGGAGGGAACATTCACGGCTGCGCGTATCTTGGCGCGATGCACTCCGGCCGGTACGGCAACGCAAAGAACAGCGAGAAAGCAGAGCAATACTTCGCGATGGCCTGCCAGGGTGGAGTCGCCGGGGCGTGCAACGACCTTGGATGGATGTACGTCAACGGCGACGGCGTGCCGAAGCACGTCGGTCGCGGGGCTGAACTCTACGATCGCGCCTGTGGGGGCGGAGACATGAGGGGCTGCACCAACCTGGCTGTCATGTACGCGGAGGGGGCCGGCGTGGTGAAGAACGAGGTCCGAGCCAACGAGCTTCACAAGAAGGCGTGCCTGGGAGGCAGCCAACGATCCTGTCTTGCTTTGGAACCCTCGCCCCCGCCAGCGCGATGATCGACGTCGCGAGCTAGCAGCTCGCTCTACAGTCCGAGCTTCGAGATCGGGGGCTTCTCCACTTGCGCGCGCGCCGGTGGTATCGCTGCACCATGGCCAGACTCTTGTGCCCCGTCTGGTCAAAGATCGCCGCGTCGCTTCTTCGCCTTGGTGATGAACCCAGCGCGCAGAGAGTGGCCGGACACGTCGCGCGTCGGCAGCCCGGCAGCCTGCGCCGCTCGCTTCAGCACCAACGCCACCGACTGCGCGGACAGACGGGTCTGCTTGACGTTCCGATGACGATCAATCGCTCACAAAAAGCGGGCCGTCTGCGATCCCGGCGAGCTCGAGCCAGTCCTCCACCATCGCGCGCACCGTGCACGTCGGAGGTCGCCCGCTCACAGGCCCAGCTTCTCGCTGGCCGGCTTCTCCCACTTCTTCGCGCCGATGGTAGCGGAGGGCAGTCGAGCTGCCATCCCAGCCGACGCTTCTGGTCGCAGAGGCTAGCCAGCCTTCGCGATGTTACGCCTGGGACGTGTTCCAGCGCGGCGCTTTTCCGCGCGGGCCGATGCGGCAGGCGCCCCGCCCGCGAGCTGGTGAACGCGCTGGTGCGATATGCCCAGTAGCTCTGCTGCATCCCGGCTGCTCAGTCCGGCCTTGGTGAGCGCGACGGCAGCCGCCGAGGCAGCGCTTTGCGCATCGGCCTGGGCCTTCTTGGCTCGGTCCCTCTCCTTGGCGGCCGCAATCACCGCCCGCTTTGCCAGCGCCGGCAACACAGGCTCATCAACGAGTACGGCGGCCGCAGCCGCCTTCGCATCCCCGATATACACCGCGAGCGCACCCCGAATGCGCTTGCGTGCCTCGCCGATGGAACGGCCTTGGGCGACGCAAGACGCGCCCTGCGAGCGATCGATTACGGCGACCCACATGCCGTCCTCGTCTTTCTCGTACCGCACCCTGTAGCTCTTGCCCATCTGCCGCTCCGTTCTCACTTGAGCCAGCCCCTGCCGAGGCAGGGTTCCAACTGCTTCTGAATTGCGCGCAGCGTACCCTTGCGATGTCCTTGCCGGCGTGGAAGGCCACAACGGTCGTGCACTCGCCGCACCTGATGATGATGTGGCTACCGGACTGTCGCGCCTCGACGCAGTCGTGCGCCCGTAGAACCTTCAGGAGTTCCCGGGGCTTCATGTAAACCACGGTAGACGGACAGGCGCTGTCTGTCAACGCTGGTAGACGGATGACACGATCAGCGTAAGCCCGTTTGCTTGCACGCGAGTGTCTCACGTCGCTCGACGTGCACGACCCTTGTCTGGCTCGCGGTCGTCCGTACGGAACGGGCGGATCGCGGTCAAAGTTGACATAATCTATCTTCTGCGAAGTCGGTGAGACGTCACGTCAGCCTCGAGGAACTCGTCACGGTTCGCCACACGATGATCGCAGAGATTGTCGGTGCGATGCCGGCGGCGCACCGGCGCTTTTTGCTGTCGTTCAAACGGGGTGAACCCGCCAGTGCCGACGTTCGCCGGAAAGTATCGCTCGCGCACATCATCGAGGACGCCTCACTCCCCACGAGCAGACTCGAGCGGCTCGACAGAGATGCTCAAGACGTACTTCGAGCACCTGTTCGCGAACAGCCGCGACGTCATGAACCTGTTCTCGATCACGCAGGGCAAGGTCATCTTGCTCAACGCTGCGGCCGAGCGGACCACGGGCTACAGCTTGGAAGAGCTCGAGACCGTGCCCATCGACGCACTCTACCCGCCCGAAGAGCACGCCAAGCTCGCATTGGCATTTCAGCAGCTTGCATCGACCGGGTACTCCACGGACAAGCTGACCATGTACGTCCGCAATGGCGAGCTGCGCGACATCTGGGTCCGTTCGTACGTCGTCCAGCGCGAGCCGGAGATCGTGTGCATCGTTCACACCATCGACATCACGGACGAGAATCGTAAGCGCGACCGCGAGCTGCGCGATGCCAAGCTGGCGACGCTCGGAGAAGCCAGCGCCACGCTCGCGCACGAGCTCAAGAACGCGCTGCAGTCGATGCAGTTCAGCCTGGCTACGCTGCGCAGCCAGATCCCACAATCTGGAGCCGAGCGAGCCGCCAACTCGCTTGCGCGCATCGAGCGCGCCGCGGCGCACATGGACGAGGTCATCTCCGGCATCGAAAAGTCGGCCAACGAACCCAAGCCGGGTTCGGCACACGTGTCGGTCCCCGCGTGCGTACAAAACGCCGCCTTTCTCATGCACGGCTACCTGACTTCCAAGGGCGTCGAGATCAGCACACACTTTGGACACTCGTTGCCCCTGGTGTGGTGCAACAAGAGTCAGCTCGAGCAGATCCTGATCGCGCTCTTCAAAAATGCGGCGCAAGCCATGTCGTCGCGCCGAGATCGCCGGCTGCACGTCTCCACCACGACCACCGACGACGGGCTCCGGGTCGACGTGAGGGACACCGGTGGAGGCCTACCCGTCGATGTGCAGGCGCACCTGTTCGAAGCCTTCAAGACCACCAAGCCGGCGGGCATCGGGCAGGGACTCGGGCTGGCCACTGCCAAACAACTTGCACTCGAAAATGGGTTGGACCTGACCTTTGTGTCGGAGCCCGACGTGGGCGCCACTTTTTCCGTCTTTTTTCCCGTCGGCCACGGGGCGGTCAAGTCACGAGACAGCCAGCTTCTCTCGGGCCGCCTGGTCCTGATGGTCGGGGACGACCCAGGCACCGTCCAAACCGCAATCGCGACACTCGAGAGCGCCGGAGCGCGCGTGCTGCACGCCAGCACCGCGCCCGATGGCTTGTCGCTCCTGCGTGTTCACGCCTTTGGCGCGATCTTGTGTGACGACGCCATGTATCCAGTTGCAGGCCGAGAGTTCGTTCGCCAGGCGCGCGAGCTGTACCGCGGCCCGGTGTGTCTGGTCGTGAGCGAGCGACCCGAGTCCATTCTCAAGTTGGCGGAGGTCGACTCTGTGGTGACCAAACCGATGGAGGCGCGCACCTTGCTCCAGACGTTGAGTGCGCTTCTCGTGTGACACTTCTCGTGTGACGCTTCTCGTGTGACCTATTCACGCCCCGAGGGCGTGCCACGCTACGACTCTCCGCTCGCGCGCCGAGGGCACGCAACGATAACCATGAGGGAGGCATCACGATGCTTTGTATTCAGACCGTCGAGCGCACGTGGGCCGGTCGCGCACCTTCGGGCGGCGCAGAGACCGTCGACTCCGGGCGGCTCGCGTCGAGTGTCGACGCGCCGCTCATTGCCGTCATCGACGACAACACGGACATCGTCGCCGCCGTGACCGAGATGCTGAGCGAGCTCGGCTATCGGGTCGTGTCGTATCGAGACGCCGCCGATGCGCTGGAGGTGATGGAGCGCGGCGAGGTTCCCTCGTTGATCGTGCTCGACCTGATGATGCCGCGGATGGATGGCTGGACGTTCCGCGTGAGGCAACGCGCGTGTGCCAAGCTGCGGGATGTCCCGGTGATCGTGATGAGCGCCTCGGGCTCCGCACAGGCCGAGGCGATCGACGCCGACGCCTACCTGCGCAAGCCACTGCGCATGGAGAAGTTGTGCTCCACCATCGAGCAGATGCTCGCGCGCGCCGAGCGGCGAC
>JBEGTL010000088.1:0-19036 GCA_041179425.1 Pseudomonadota bacterium
CCCATCGCACTCGCCCTCGACGGTGGCGAGGACTATCAAATCTTGTTCACCGCACCGCGCACCGAGGTGCCCGACGAGCTGGGGCACTGGATCGGTACCATTACCGATCAGCGCGAGGGCGTGCACGTGCTCGACGCGCAAGGCAACGAGCGCCCGCGTGGACACGGCTTCGATCACTTCGCGGACAGCTGAAGGCGCTTCAAGATCTTCTGCAGACCAAAGCGCGACACGCCGAGCAGCACGGCCGCCCGCGTGACGTTGCCCTCCGCGCGCGAGAGCGCCTCGCGCACCAGCTTGCGCGACAGCCTGTCGGTGTGTGCGTGCAAGTCGAGCTCGCTGACGTTGGCCACCGCCTCGACGGGCTCTTGTGTCGTCAGGTGCTCGAGCTCGATCTCGCTGTCGCTGTCGCTGAAGGCAAGCGCACGCCGCACCTCGTTCTCGAGCTCACGCACGTTGCCGGGCCAGGGCCGTGACGCGAGCTCGCGCAGCGCACCGGGCGCGACGCGCACGCTGCGCCCGCGCCCGTGTTTGTCGAGGAAGTGCGACACCAGCTGCGCCACGTCCTCGGGCCGGTCGCGCAGGGGCGGCAGCTCGAGCGTCACCACCGCGAGCCGGTAGTAGAGATCTTCGCGGAAACGCCCGTCCGCCACCAACGCCAGCAGGTCGCGACGCGTGGCGCCGAGCACGCGCACGTCGACCACGCGGGTACGCTCGCTGCCGACGGGACGCAGCTCGCCCTCTTGCAGCACGCGCAGCAGCTTGCCCTGCAGCGATGCGCTCATCTCACCGACCTCGTCGAGGAACAAGGTACCGCCGTCCGCTGCCTCGAACAGGCCCTTGTGCGCGCGGTCGGCACCCGTGAAGGCACCTCGCACGTGCCCGAACAGCGCACTCTCGAGCAGCGTGTCCGGGATGGCCGCACAGCTCTCGGCGACGAACGCGCGGGTGCGTCGGGGGCTCGCGTCGTGGACGAAGCGCGCGAGGAGCTCCTTGCCAGTGCCACTCTCGCCGGTGATCAAGAGCGGCGCGTCGGACGTCGCCACGCGTCGCGCAGTGGCGATCACGCGGGCCAGAATGGCGCTGTCACCGATCAAAGGGAGCGCGCTCGTTTCTTGCGCGCGCGCCTCGCCGCCGCGTGTGAGCTCGCTGCGCAAGCGCTTTTGCTGCTGCTCGGCCCGGCGCGCACGGCGTGCCTCGCGCTGCAGCTCTTCGCCCGTGCGCAACGCCTGCCGTGCGAGCTCGACCAGGTCCTCGATCAGCGCCAGGTCGTCGGCGCCGAACGCGGACGGACGCAGGCGATCGTCGAGGTACAAAAAGGCGCGTCCGGGCAGCCCGAACAGCTCGCCACACAGCACCGAGCGCACCTCGAGCGCGGCTACACTCTGCGCACGGTCGAGGCGCGCATCGGCCGCGGCTTCGACCGTGAGAAGTGGGCGCCGATCGAGCGCGACACGCTCTACCACAGAGCGCGAGAAACCACGCGCGCGCTCGCTCTCGCCCGACAGCGCGCTCTCGGCGAGCACACCCAGCTCGCCCCGTTCGTCGAACGACAACACCAGCGCGCGCTCCGCGTGCACCAGCTCGAGTGCGATCTCGGTGAGGCGCTGGGCGATGCGCGCGGCGCGGGTCTCGCCAAACAGGCGACGCGAGGCGCGTACCAGCGTCCGCCAGCGCTCCGACCCGGCGCGCGCGCTGGGATCTTGGGAGCTGCTCGCGTCGTCGCTGCGCGCTGCGTCCGCGCTCGCGAGCACACGCGCGTAGGCGGGCACGACGCGCAGCTTGGCGCGCAGCTCGCCCGGCAGCGTGGAGAGCGCGCGCTCGAGCCACGCGCGCAGGAGCGATGTCTGCTCGGCCAGTGCTTGCGCGTTGCCGCCGGCGCGGGTCGCCTCGAGGGCGGCGAGCATGAAGCGCACACGCTCGGCGAACGCGACGCCCTCGTGCAGCAGACCAAAGCCTCGCTGCGCGCTGTCGTGCGCCGCGGCGAGGTCGCCGCGCGCGAGCGCACTACGGAGCTCGGCAGCCGTGAGCTCGAGCTCTGCGTGCACGTCGTCGACGGCCGTGGCGGCGCGCGCTTGCTGCAGGTACACATCGGCACGCGGCAGGCTGCCGCGCGCGAGAGCGACCTGCACGGCGCGCGCCGACAGCAGCGCGTAGACAGGGCCCGCTTGCTCAGGCAGAGCCGCGATCGCGTCGACGAGCACACGCTCCGCAGACTCGAGCTCGCCGCGCGAGAGCGAGAGCTCGGCGCGCACCACCGAGAACAGCGCGCGCGCCACGTAGTCCGGTGTGCCGGCCAGCTCGCGCTCGGACTCCGTGAGCACGGCGTCGGCGCGCTCGAAGTCGCCCACCAACACGAGCAGCACCGCGAAGTTGAACAGCACACGCGCCAGATCACGTGTGCGCGCAACCTGCGCCAGGCGCTGTGCCGCCTCACGCAGCGCCTCCCGCGCGCGGCCCAGCTCCCCCTGCTCCAGCTCGAGCAGACCGAGGTTGAGCGCGTAGGTGGCTTCTTCGTGCGCCTCGCCGAGCGCCCGTGTCTGCTCGACAGCGGCGCGCAGGTCGGAGAGCGCACCTGCGCGTTGGCCCCGACGCGTGCGCAGCTGCGCCCGCAACGACAACGCCCGCGCCGGCGCGCGCGTGAGGAACGAGGCCCCGGCCTTGGCCGCGCCCGGAAGCGAAGCGGAAGCGCTGGCGATCAGGGCGTCGATGGGCGCGCTCGCGAGCTCCCCCGTAGTGAGGTGCACCAATACCTCGACCTCGAGTGCGCGCACCTCCGCTTCGCGGTCGCCGGAGGCCCGGGCGCGCGCCGCGTGCGTGCGCGCCTCGACGAGCTCGCCTGCGTCGAAGGCGAGCCGCGCGCGCAAGGCCTCGATGCGGCCGACGACGCTCCCCTCGGCGCCTACTTCGAGGTCGCTCAGCTCGCGTCGCGCTCGCGCTGCCTGCTCGCTCATGCGCAGCAGCTCGGCGCGCAGCAGACGTGCGGCTGCGTCGTACACCGGCTCGAGCACCGTGAGCGCCGCAAGGTAGCGCCCACGCGCACGCTCCGAGTCGGCCCACAACACACGCAAGCTGCCGTCCTCGACCCAGTCCGCGGCCTCCGCGAGCAGCTCGCAGGCGGCGTCGTTGCGCCCTTCGGCGCGCAGCCCGAGGGCCTGCCGCACGAAGGTTTCGGCCGCGCTCGGGCGCTCGTCGAGCGCGATGCGCAAAAAGCCGAGGCCGCTCGCGGACGCACCGGCTCGCTGCGCTTCCTCGCAACGTTGCGACAGCTCCTCGCGCAGCAGAGGCGTGAGCGTGGGTGGCGCGTCGTTGCGCAGGCGCCTCGCGAGCGTCGGGGCCAGTGCGAGCTCGCTGTCGTCGAGCGCGAGCAAGCCCTTGCTGCGGAGCTCGTCGTACGCTGCGCGCGCTGCCTTGGCGTCGCCCACCCAGCGCGCGGCCAGGTCGGGTGAGAGCAGACTCCCAAACCACGCGAGCCCCACCGCCAACGTGCGAGCGTTGTGCGTCAGCGAGGCGCTGGTAGGCTCGCTGGCCGCAGCCTCGAAGACTCGTGCATCGCGCACGTCGCGACCGGTGAGCAAGAGGTTCGACACCAGCTCACACAGCCGACCCGACAGCCCGAGCGAGCGCGCCCGCGCCGCGGCGACCACCGCGCTCGCTGGTCTGTCGGGGGCAAACAAGCGCTCGAGCAACACCCCAAACTCGGGCGCGGCGAGCGCACCCACGTCGACCCATGCGCCGACCTTACTGTCGGTCGACGAGCTCTCTGGCTCGCACTCGATCACCACGCACAGCGAGTTGACCGCGAGTGTGGCCGCAGCTTCGGCGCGCTCGATGGCCGCGACGTCGCGCGCCGTCTGCTCGTCGAGCCACAAGATGGCGTCGACGTCGCGCAGCAAGGAGAGTGCGGGGAGCGAGCTGACCCACGTGGGCACGCTCTGTCCGCTGGCCGCGCGTTGCTCTTGCGAGAGCCGGATCGCCTCGCGGATCAGTCGCGAGCGGCCGGCACCGTGCGGCCCGCGGACGCGCACCCAGCCGCCCTCGTCGAGGGCCCCGCGCAGCTTGGCGAGCGCGGCTGCGTGGCCGACGAACGGCTGCGTCCGCGCGCGTGCGGCCCGCTCACCGGCCGAGTGCACCAGACCCGCACCGGCGTACTCGAGGGGCGTGCGCTCGAGGTCGACGCCGAGCTGCGCGAAGCTCGGCAAGAGCAGCGACAGCGCGGCGCGACCGTCGGCTGGACGCTTGGTGTGATCGGAGGCGAGCAGCGACGCGAGCACACGCAGCAGCGGGTCGCTCTCGGGCAGCGCGAGCACACGCAGATCGCGCACGCGCCACGGCACCAACGAACGGCTGCTGCTGGCCGGACCGTCGGGCAGCTGCGCGTCGCTGCGCAGGCAGTCGTACAGCAGCGCGCCGAGTGCGTAGACATCGGCGGCGGGTGTGCACACGCCTGCGAACAGCTCGGGTGCCATGTAGGCGGGCGTGCCGCGCGGCACGCTGGCCAGCGCGGGCGGACGCGCAAAGCCCAGATCGATCAGCGTGGCGCCCTGCCCGCTGGGTCCACACAGCACGTTGTCCGGCTTGACGTCGCCGTGCACCAACGACGCTTCGTGCAAGGCACCCAGCGCTTCGGCCACGCTCACCACCACACGCGCCGCGAGCTCACGACGCGCGCGTGGGTCGCTGCGTGTCGCCGTGCGTGGCCCATCCTCGCGCGCGCCCACGTCGGCGAGCACACGCGAGAGCGGCGCCCCGTCGACGTAGTCTTCGACCAAGAGCAGCGTGCCGCGCGGCAATGCAAAGGGCGCGGCGGCGGGCGCACTGAGCCGCACCAGCTCACGCACGCGTGCGAGTCGCGGGTGCTCCACCTGACACAGCCGCGCGAACTCCCAGACCAGGCGGCCCGAGTCCGCGGCGGGGACTACCTTGATGGCGCGTCGCGCACCCTCGGCCGCGCGGTCGAGCACGGCAAAGACGCGGCCACTCGCACCCTGGCCAAGCTCACCCGCGTACTCGTATCGACCGAACAACGTGGCCATCTCGGCCTCGGATACTTACATATTCGACGCAAGAGCGGGCGAGCGTGCACGGCCCGCGCGAGGCGCTCAATACAGGAGCCACTCGCGTCGGCGCTCGTTGAACGTGCGCACGGGCGCTTCTTGCGCGTGGAGGTAGTCGTCGAGCGCGGACGAGGAGTCGACCAACGAACGAAACTCGGGGCCGCCCGTGAGCAGGTCGATGGCGGGACGATCGCTCACGTACTCGTAGGGCTCGCTGCGAAACACGAAGTCCGCACCACAACTGCGCGCGACCTGGGCGATCGCGCGCAGGTACAGCGCGTACGGACGAAACTGCGCCGCGTCGTACACGTGCACCTGGACGCCACCGCAGGTCTGCCGCGTGAACTTGTGGAACGTGGGCTCGAACAACAGGGGCCGCAGCCGCGCACCGGCCAGCACGGCGTCGTCGGCCAGCGTGCGCGCAAGCGCGGTGCCGTCGAGGAAGGGCGCCCCCCACAGCTCGAACGGGCGCGTGGTGCCCCGCCCCTCGGACAGGTTGGTGCCCTCGAGCAGACAACCGCCCGGGTACACCAGCGCAGTCTCGGGCGTGGGCATGTTGGGCGACGGCAACACCCAGGGGAGCCCCGTGGCGCGAAAGTCGAACCCGCGCTGGTACCCCTTCATGGCGACCACCACCAGCGACTCGGGCGGTAGCTGCTCTTCTTGCTGCACCATCCGTGCGATCTCGCCGATGGTGAGCCCGTGCCGCACGGGCACGTCGTACAGGCCGACGAACGAACGATAGCCGGGGCGCTGCGGTGCGCCCTCGAGGAGCTCGCCCCCGAGCGGGTTGGGCCGGTCGAGCACGATACACGTCACGCCGGCCTTGGCGCACGCGCGCAGCATCAGCGCCATGCTCCACACGAACGTGTAGTAACGACTGCCGACGTCTTGCAGGTCGACGACGACCGCGTCGAGCCCGCTGAGCTGCGTCGGCGAGGGGCTCAGGTCTTCGAAGGTATGGCCGTACAGCGAGTACACCGGCACCGCACCGGCCGTGCTGGCGACGCCCACCATGTACTGCGCCTGTCCGCTGTAGCCGTGCTCGGGTCCAAAGATGGCGGCCAGCTGCGCGCCACTTCGAGGCAACACCTGCTCGGCGTGGTGGACCTCGGCGTCGACGCTGGACGGGTGCGCCAACAGGCCCACCTTGCGCCCGCTGATCAGACGCACCAGCTCCATGTCGCCGTCTTGATGGGAGCGGGCGATTCGCGTGAGACCGTCGAGCACTCGCATGGTCACTCCTGACTCAGTCGCGTGACGCTCGACTGGGTAGTTCCCGCCTCGGCGGTGAGCATGTACAGCACCGCCATGCGCACCGCGACACCCGCCTCGACCTGGTCGAGGATGGAGCTCTGCAGGCCGTCGGCGACGAGCGGGTCGATCTCGACGCCTCGGTTCATCGGACCCGGGTGCATGACGATGGCGTCGGGCGCCGCCAGCGCGAGCCGGCGCGGGTTGAGCCCGAACGTGCGGCTGTACTCGCGCATGGTGGGCAAGAGCGCTCCACCCTCGAGCCGCTCGCGCTGGATGCGCAGCATCATCACCACGTCGGCTCCCTCGAGCGCGGGCTCGAGCCGGTCGAACACCTTTACGCCGTACTGCTCGACGTGCGAAGGCAAGAGCGTGCGCGGTGCGGCAAAGCGCACCTCGTTGCCCAGCTTGCCGAGTAACAGAGCGTTGGAGCGGGCGACACGCGAGTGCGCGACGTCGCCGCAGATGGCGATCTTGAGGCCCGTCAGCTTGCCCTTGGCGCGGCGAATGGTGAACGCGTCGAGCAACGCCTGCGTGGGGTGCTCGTGCAGGCCGTCGCCCGCGTTGACGATGGCGCAGCCGACCCGACTGGCCACGTAGTGCGGCGCGCCCGACGACGGGTGGCGGATGACCACCACGTCGGGCCGCATCGCCTCGAGCGTGCGCACCGTGTCGAGCAGACTCTCGCCCTTGGTGGTGCTGGACGACGATGCGCTCATGTTGACGACGTCGGCCGAGAGCCGCTTGCCGGCCAGCTCGAACGAGGTGCGCGTGCGCGTCGAGGCCTCGTAGAACAGGTTGAGCACAGTCTTGCCGCGCAGCGTGGGGACCTTACGAATCGGACGCCGTGACACCTCGAAGAACGCCTCGGCGGTGTCGAGCACGCTCTCGATCTCCTCGCCCTCCAGGCCTTCGATGCCCAGCAGGTGTCTCTCGCGCAACCTCTTGGGCACTATTCCCTCTCTTCAGCCTGCGTATTCAAACGGGGGCCTCACTAGCACGACGCGATCCGTCGGCCCACCCAGGTTGACCTCGAGATAGCCACCTTGCGGAACCTCGAGCTCGCGACCGACGAAGTCCGGGGAGATGGGCAGCTCTCGACCCCCTCGGTCGCACAGTGCCGCGAGCCAGATGCGGCGCGGGCGCCCGTAGTCGAGCAAGCAGTCGATGGCCGCGCGCACGGTGCGGCCGGTCTGCACCACGTCGTCGATCAACACCACGTCGTGACCGTCGACCTCGAACCGGATGTCGCTCGGCTCGGAGACCAGCGTGGGTCGACGCGTGGCCACGTCGTCGCGATAGAACGCGACCTCGATGGTGCCCACGGGGACCCGCAGCCCCTCGCGACCACGAATCTCGGCGGCGATGCGGTTACACAGCGGCACCCCACCCTCGCGGATGCCGACCAGCGCGATCTCGCGGCCTCCCTTGGTCTGCTCGACGATGGCCGAGGCGATACGTTTGATGGCGCGCGCGATGTCGTCGTGGTCGAGGACAGTCTCGGGCGGCGGCGGGATCGTGGGCGGGCTCTGGGTCACGCCCTCGGTGTACGCGCTCTGTCGGCAGAGCGTCAACTCCACGGCGGGGATTACTTGAGCTCGGTCGCGCTGCTGACCACGGGCGCGTGGGGCATGACCTCACCGTTCTGCTTTTTCTGCTGCATCTCGTACTTGGACGGACAGCGCGGGATGACTTGGTTGGCGAGAAAGCCCGCGCCGTCGGGCTTGAGCTTGCCCTGCACCACCACGCTGATGCCCATGCCGTCCCGGAAGGTGTCGGGCACCACGCACTGCGGGAACTCGACCGGCATCTCGAGTCCAGCCTTCTGCACCACGAAGCGCCACTCGCAGGGGTCTTCGCGGAACTTGATGGAGCCCGACTTGAGGTCGCCCTCGACGCGCAGCTCGCGACCGGCGAAGTCAGCCGGCTTGGCCATGACCTCGTTGACCAGCTTGGAGTAGACGAATGCGTCCGATGCGGAGCTACCGAAGATCAAGAAGCCCACCGCGCCCGCGAGCAGCGAGACCACGACGCCAATCTTGACCCAGGGGGGGATGCCGCCTGCTGGCGGCGCGTGCGGCGCGATGTCGCCGGTCGCCTCGCTCGGCTGCTCTGAACTCTCCATGCTCGAACGCTCCTTGAAAGAACCGGCGAACTTCACCGGGTCAGTCGGCGGCCCACTGTAGCAGCCAGCCCCCAGCTCTGCCCCGCTGTGCGTAGGCTCCCGGTCAGGGTCGACCGTTACGCTCAGAACCGCGAACCCGCCCAGATCTTCCCGCGCACGTGCCGGGAACCTGGCTTGCGGCCCGTGCCCCCCTCGTTCAGCGGCCGCTGGGGCTCAGCTGCTCGACGAGCTCACTGTAGGATTCCTGGCCCTGCACGAACGACCGGATAGCGCAGCCCACACCGACTCGGGCGCCCCCGGCGGTCCACACGACCTCGACGTCGACGATGATGAGGGGATCGCGGTCGGTGAGGCACACGCGCAGCAGCTCGCCGCTCGCAAACGGGGTCGACGTCTGAACGAACAGGCCGCCGTGACTGAGGTTGGCGAGGGGGAGGTACAGCGTGAAGGCGCGGTGCTCGCACCACGCGCGTCGCCGAAAGTCCACACGAGGGTGGCGCCGTAGCTCTGTGGGCCGCAGCTGCGTGGACATGCACGCGAAGCTACCTTGCGTCCTTTGTCCAGTACAATGGCGTTCTGACGGCACGCGTACCCAGCGTGACCCGCGAAGTGGCAAGCGTAAGCCCGCGCACGGCACCCACTGTCCCAAGCGCGCCTTGGGCACGCGAGCGAACAACCGCGTGCTCAATCCAAAAGGTGCTCGAGCAGGTCGGGTCCAAACACCTCTCGGTGAATGCGCGTGGGCGACACGCCGTGCGCGATCAGGGACTGCCACTGCGCGCGCATGAACGCGAGCGGCCCGCACAGATAGAAGTCGGCATCGGCAAACGGCGCGAGCTGCTCGTCGCTGAGCAGCATGGTGCCGGACGTGATGCCCGCCGGGGCGCCCTCGGGCACCGACTCGCAGAAGGTCAAGCTGTGCAGGTTCGGCAAGCCGCCGGCCGCGCGCTCGAGCTCGCCGCCGAACGAGAGCCCTGCGACGTCGCGAGCCGCCTGCGCAAACAGCACCGGCACCTTGCTGCCGCCGTCCACGAGCGCGTTGAGCACGGCGATCATCGGCGTGACGCCGACGCCGGCTGCCAGCAGCGCGAGGGGTCGCTCGCGTAGCAGCGCCGGGGTAAAATTGCCGAACGGCGTACCGACCTGCAATGTCGAGCCCACGGCCAAGGTCTCGTGGAGCAGACACGAGACCGTCCCTGCTGGGCGCTCCTCGCGCGCGAGCTCGCGCAACACGCTGATGCGCCAGGAAGGACGCGACGGCGAGTCGGACAGACTGTACTGACGTAGCTGCCGTCGTCCGCCGGGCAACGTGACGGCCACGCTGACGTACTGACCCGGCGCAAAGTTGCCGGGCGACTTCCCGTCGGGCGTCTGCAGACAGTACGACACGACGTGCTCGCTTTCGCGCTCCACCTTGGTCACGACCAGGGTGCAGAGCTCGCCCGCTCGGTCGCCGGCTCCCATGTACAGCCGTGCCTCGGTGGCGATCAACGTGCTCGCGAGCAGCCAGTAGGCCTCGTCCCACGCCGAGAGCAGCGCGGGTGTCGCCGCGCTGCCGAGCACCGACTGGATGGCACCGAGCAAGTAGCGACCCACGGTCCAGTACTGCGCCGGCTGAATCCCCAGCGACGCATGTTTGTGTGCGATGCGCTCGATCACGGGTGCCAGTGCGGCGGCGTCATCGATGTTGGCAGCGTAGGCGAACAGCGCGGAGGCGAGCGCGCCTTGCTGCGCGCCCGAGGCCTGGTTGCCCATGTTGAACAGATCGAGCAGTCCGGGCTCGGCGGCGAAGAGATCGGCGTAGAAGCGGCGCGTGATGCTGGGCCCGTGTTCGCGAAGCACGGGCACGCTGGCGGCGATGTAGGGGCGAGCAGAAGTCGAAAGCATGGAAGAGCCTCTTGTAATGTTGCACGGGAGATGCAACTTATTGAGCGCGAGTTGGACGACGCCTCGGGGCGCCGTCTACAGAGAGCAAGCGCGCACTACCCGCGGGCGGAGACGAACTTGCGATGGAGGGTCAAGAGCTGTGCGCCGGTGCGCTGGCCGGTCACGTCGGCCAGCGTGTACTCGTCCAGCTTTGCGTAGAAGGCGTCGAGCGCCGCGTCGAGCGCACCCTTGGCGAGGCAGCCAGCGCGCAGCACGCACGGCGGCTCGTGGCAGTTGATGAGGGGGGCGTCCCCCTCGAGCGCGCGCAGCACCCGACCGACGCGCAGCGCACTGGGTGCGATCCCCAGCCGGAGTCCGCCGTTGCGCCCCCGCTGGGTGTCGACCCAGCCGAGCTTGGCGAGCTTGTGGACGACCTTGATGACGTGGTTGTGGGGCACCTGAAACTGATCGGCGATCTCTTGATTGGTGACCGGGTCTTCACGCTCGACACGCGCCAAGTACATCAGAACCCGCAATCCCAGATCGGTGAACCTCGTCAGCTGCATGCCTCCGCAAGTCTACTTAAGTTGCATCGCTCATGCAACTTACTTCGCGCCTGTTTTCAGGCCCCCTTTGATTCTGCGCTGCTGTCCTGATGAGCCGACAGGGGCCGCCCTGTGATCGCCCCGCGACGACCGCGCGTTCTCGCTCTGCAAGTACCGTTGCGCATTGACGAAGGCGCACAACAGCGAGCTACCATTCATGTGCCGGCGCGGGAATTGACGGGCGGAGTCCGTCTTGTCTTCCTCACGGCATACATACGCGGGGAGGCAACGGTACATGCGCACCAAACCATGGTCGCTGGCGCTAGGCGCACTGGTGCTAAGTGGATCGATAGTCGGCTGTAAGTCGTCGTCCAAGCAGCGTCCAATGGTAGACAGCGGTGTCATCGTCGACAGCGGCACGCCCGACGCCGGCAGCGACGGAGGCGTGATCGCGATGCCCAGCATCCTGGTCGCGCCGACTGCCAACTTGCAGACGACAGAAGACGGAGGTCAGGCGACCTTCAAGGTCTCGCTCGGCGGAAAGCCGACCGGCGACGTGAAGATCGGAGTCACCAGCAGCGCACCGGACGAGGGCACGGTGTCCACTGCACTGCTGACATTTACGGTCGACAACTGGGCAGCGGAGCAGACGGTCACTGTCACCGGCGTCAACGACGACGAACAAGACGGGACCGTGGCCTACAAGGTGTTGCTCGCCGCCGCGCAGAGCACCGACCCCGGCTACAACGGCAAGAAGGGGAGCGACGTCGACGTCGCCAACCTCGACAACGACACCGCCGGCGTGCAGCTGGTGGGGGCAACGGGCCTACACACCTCGGAGCCGGACACGACGGCCAGCTTCCAGGTCAAGCTCACCACCAAGCCCAGCGACGTGGTCACCATCGCGCTCAGCAGCAGCGACACGGGCGAGGTGACGGTCGTCCCGGCCCTGCTCACGTTCACACCCGACAACTGGAGCGGCCTGCAGAAGGTCACGCTGCAAGGCGTGGACGACACCGAGGTGGATGGACCACAGACGGTCAACATCGTCACCGGCGCGCCGACCAGCACGGACGCGCGCTACGCCGCGCTCAGCGTCGACGACGTGAGCGTCATCAACGACGACAACGACAGCGTGAGCTTCACCGTGCGCCCCACCAGCGGCCTGGTGACCCACGAGAACGGCAGCCAAGCGAGCTTCACGGTGCGCCTCAACCAGGCGCCTGCGCAGTCGGTCACCGTCGGCGTGAGCAGCAGCGACACGACGGAGGCCGCCATCGTCGGCGCCACCACGCTGACGTTCACCAAAGACAACTGGCGCTCGCCACACACCGTCATCGTGCAGGGCGTCAACGACGCGGACCCAGACGGCAACCAGAACTTCACCATCGTCACGGCGCCCTCGGTCAGCACCGACACACGCTTCAACGGCGTGAACCCGGCCGACGTCACCGGCGTCAACACCGACGACGACACACCCGGCGTGACGGTGGTTGCGGCCGCCAACCTCGAAGTGAACGAGAACGGCGGCCAAGCCACCTTCTACGTGGTGCTCAACAAGGCGCCCAGCGCCGACGTCACCATCCCGGTCAGCAGCAGCAACACCGACAAGGCCCGCGCGAGCGCGGCTTCGCTGGTGTTCACCGCCAACAACTGGAACGCGCCGCACACCGTCACCATCACCGGCATCAACAACGCCATCATGGATGGGCGTCAGCCGGTCAACATCGTGCTCGCCGCGACGACCAGCACCGATGCCGGCTACGCGGGCATCGATCCCTCCGACGTGACGGTGTTCGTGGTCGACGACGACGGCCCCGGCCTCACCGTCGCCACGGCCGAGGACTTCACCACCAACGAGCAGAGCAAACAGACGACCTTCTCGGTGAAGCTCAACTCCCAGCCGACCGCGACCGTCTCCATCCCGCTGCTCAGCGACAATGCCAGCGAGATCATCGTCAGTCCGGCGACGCTGGAGTTCACCGTCGACAACTGGAACTCGCCGCACGTCGCGACGCTCACCGGCGTCAACGACACGCTGCTCGATGGCCCGCAAGAAGTGGACATCCGCATCGGGCCCACGACGAGCAGCGACCCCGACTACCTCAACATCGCGCAGCAGCGGGTGACCGCGATCAACATCGACGACGACACGGCCGGCGTCTTCATCACGCCCCGTGTAGGCTTGCTGACCACCGAAGCCGGCGGGCAGGCCACCTTCACGGTCGTGCTCAACCACGCGCCGCTCGCCAACGTCGCGTTCACGCTGTCCGTGTCGAGGACCGACGAGGCCAGCATCGCGCCCACCACGCTGACGTTCACACCCGTCAACTGGGCCTCCCCGCAGGTCGTGACCCTGACCGGTCTCAACGACACGGTCCCCGTCGCAGACGGCCGCCAGAACTACTTCGTAGCGTTCACGCCCGCGGTGAGCACCGACCCCGACTACAACGGTCTGGTGGTGCTCAACGTGCTCGCGGCCAACGCCGACGACGACACCGCCGGCGTGACCACCACGCCCGTCACCGGCAACATGACCACGTCCGAGGCGCTGACGCAGGCGACCTTCAACGTGAGGCTCGACAGCCGGCCCACGGCCAACGTCGTGCTCTCCGTCGTCAGCTCCGACACGGGCGAAGGCACGGTCGACGTCGGCTCGCTGACGTTCACCACGGCCAACTGGAACGCGCCACAGCTGGTCACCGTGACCGGCGTGAACGACGACGTCGACGACGGCACGCAGGTCTACCCGATCTTGATTGGGCCCGCGGCCAGCAGCGACACGACCTACAACGGGCTCGTCGTCGCCAACCCGAGCATCTCCAACACCGACGACGACACGGCCGGCGTCACCGTCGCACCGCTCACCACGCTCATCACCAGTGAGGCGAGCACGCAGGCGACGTTCACCGTCGTCTTGCGCAGCGAGCCGACCGCACCGGTGACCATCCCGGTCAGCAGCAGCAAGCCCGGCGAAGCCACCGTCAGCCCGGCACAGCTCAGGTTCACGCCGGGCGCGAGCGGCAACTGGGCTGCGCCACAGACGGTCACGGTCACCGGCCAGGGCGACCTCTTGCCCGACGGAAACCAGGCGTACAACGTGGTCTTCGGTGCCATCGCCAGCACCGACGCGACCTACTCGGCGCTCACCATCCCGAACCTCGCTGGCCTCAACATCGACAACGACAGCGCCAACATCAACGTGATTGGCAACAACCTGATCACGGGTGAGAACAGCGACCAGGACTCGTTCACCATCACGCTCGGCTCTCCGCCTGCCGCCGACGTGACGGTGCCGATCACCATCAGCAGGCCGAGCGAGGCGCAGATCGTCTCGACGACCTTGGTCACCACGCTCAACGTCGTGTTCACACCGGTGAACTTCGGCGCGCTGCGCGTGATCACCATCGAGGGTGTCAACGACGCCATCGCCGACGGCAACCAGCCCTACCAGATCGCCATCGGGCCCGCCGTGAGTGCGGACCCCTCGTACGCCGGCCGCAGCGTGCCTTCGCTCGATGCCAGCAACACCGACGACGACACCGCCGGCATCACCGTGGTCGCGGCCGAGCCGCTGCGCACCGATGAGTTCGCGGGGCTCGGCGCGACGCCCAGCTTCACCGTGCGACTCAACTCGCAGCCCAACGGCCCCGTCACCATCCCGCTCTCCGTCACCGACGCGAGCGAGGGCTCGATCGGCCCGACCAGCCTGACCTTCAATGCAGGCAACTGGATGAACCCGCAGACCGTGACGCTGACCGGCGTCAACGACGACGTCGCCGACGGCAGCCAGCCGTACTTTGCCGTGGTCGGCCCCGCGACCAGCGGCGACGCCAACTACAACAACCGCACGGTGCCCAACGTGTCCGCGTTCAACACGGACAACGACTCGCCCGGACTGACGGTGGTCGCTGCGCCCACGCTCAACACGACCGAGGGCCTGGGCACTGCCACCTTCACCATCCGCCTCACCTCGCAGCCCACGGCGGACGTGACGATCACGGTGGCGAGCACCAACCCTGCCGAGGGTGGCGTCGACAACAGCCCACTCACCTTTACGGCCGGCAACTGGAGCACCGTGCAGACGGTCACCGTGCGCGGCGTCAACGACGACGTGGACGACGGCGATCAGCCGTACCAGTTCAGCATCGCCGCCACCAGTGCGGACCCCAACTACGTGCGCTCGGTGCCCAACCTCGACGCGCTCAACGCCGACAACGACACGGCAGGGTTCCTGCCCCCGTCTGTAGGCACCCTGAGTGTGACCGAGCCGAGTGGCTCCACGACGTTCACCCTTCGTCTGCGCACGCAGCCGACGCAGAACGTGACCATCCCGCTCGGCGTCGACGATGCCACCGAGATCAGCGTCTCCCCTGCGCAGCTGGTGTTCACGGCCGCCAACTGGGCCGACCCGCAGACCGTCACGGTGACCTCGGTCAACGACGACATCGCGGACGGCACCGCCACACCACACGTGACGCTTGGCCCGATCGCCAGCGGCGACACCAACTACGCGCCGCTGACCCTTGCGGACATCAACGTCAACAGCTTCGACGACGACAGCGCAGTGGTGCGCATCGCGTCGACGCCTACCTTGTCCACGTTCGAGGTGGGGACCAGCACCACGTTCACGGTCGTGCTCACCAGCGAGCCCAGCGTGACCACCACCATCGGACTGAGCAGCAACGACATCACCGAGGCGACGGTGAGCCCAGCCCTGCTGACGTTCACTGCGGCCAACTGGGCCACGCCCCAGACGGTGACCGTGACCGGTGTCCAAGATGCACCGATCGCACTCGACGGCGACCAGCCGTACGTCATCACGGTCGCCTCGCCCGCGGGCGCGGGCGAGTACGCCATCCTGCCGGCGCAGACGCTGAACGGCACCAACTTCCAAGCCTTCCTCGACTGCAAGGAGCTGCTCTCGCTCCACCCCGCGGCGCCTAGCGGCGTGTACGGACTCGACACCGACCGCGCCGGTCCCACGCCGAGGTTTGTCGGCTACTGCGACCAGGTGTCCGACGGCGGCGGCTGGATCCTGCTCTCGTGGACGGCAGACTCCGCGGTGACCAAGGGCCCGCCCTACCCGGGTCTGTTCTACTGCAACGACGCCAGCTTCAACTGCGTCCGCGGCTCGGGCGTGCCCTCCGTGGCAGCGCTCACTCCCCTGTTCGCGAGCTCTACCGAGTTCGGACAAGGCCAGGGCATCACCACCGGCAACCTGAAGACCACGTTCGCGAACCTGGCGGCCTACGAGTTCGCGGGCAGCTTCTCGTACCCGTCGCTGGCCAGCCTGACCATCAGCACGGGTCCACAGGCCTGCGCGCCGTTGGTCACCGGTGTGTACAACACCATCTCCGACACCACGGTCCCCACCCGCAACGACGGAACGACCGTGTTCCTGAGCCAGTCGCTCCGCGTGAGCGACTCGCTCGGCGACTACTCGAGCGACGCGAGCAACTACGCCTGGAGCGTCGGCAACCGCACGGGCTACTGCCTCACCAACGGCACGCCGCCCGCCAGCGTCGTGGGCACGTGGCAGGCCACGCAGTACGGTCCGGCCTTCCAGAACGCTGCCGGGTCGTACTCCATCTGGCTGCGCTGACCTGACGGTCACATAGCCGCTCCCGAGGGAGCGGAACCTGAGGGTCGATCGCACGAGCGGTCGGCCCTCTTTCTTTCGGGACGCGTGCAAACACCCGACAACGAGCTGGATGTAAGTGGACTCCACGAATGGACATTCCACTCCACCTTACGGACGGGTCTCAACACGAGAAAACGGGCGAATTTTGCAACTGCGCGGCTACGCGCAGACACTAGAGCCCGAAACGCGTGACCCTCTGGGTCGGAGGCCAAGAATGAATCGGTACGGTCAGTGGGCAGCTCTCGGTCTGTGTGTGCTCGGTGTCGCCTGTAGCGGGGACAGAGATCGCAGGGACACGCCAGACGACGGCGGCACGCTGATCGCGGACGGCTCCCTGACCGGAGACGGTGGTGGTGCACAGGTCGTCGACGCGAGCGGCATGGACGCGACGACCGGCGCGGGCCGCGACGGAAGCTCGAACGAAGCGGGCACCGGCGGCCCCGGCACGCCGGTCGACGGGAGCTCGCCCTTCGCCAGCAACGATGCCGGACAGGTGTTGTGCGGCAGCGGCCCGTGCGCTTGCTCCGACGGTCTCGACCAAGATGCAGACGGCCTGATCGATCTCGCCGACCCTGAGTGTGTCTCCGCGTGGGACAACGACGAAGCGACGTTCGCGACGGGCATCTCCGGCGACAACCGCGACGACGCCTGTCAGGACTGCTTCTTCGACGGCAACTCGGGCTCGGGCAACGACGGCTGTCGGATCCCCTCGAGCTGCCTCACCGCGGGCAATCCCTCGAGTGGTCAGGGTAGCTGCAACAGCTGCACGGCCAGCACGCAGTGCAAAAACTTCTGTCAGGCCTACACACCCAACGGCTGCGACTGTTTTGGCTGCTGCGGCGTGCAGCTCGGCTCCAACATCGTCAAGAACGTGCTGCTCGGCGCCGGCTGCAACATCGACGGCAACAACCTCACGGGCTGCATCGAGTGCGTGCCCTCCGTCTCGTGCGTGAACACGTGCGGACGCTGTGAGCTGTGCCCCGGCAAGACGCTCGTCGACCTGCCCGCCGACTGCGGCAGTACCAGCGCGCCCGGCAACGATGGCGGCGTGCCTGCTGGCGGCGACGGCGGCATCGGGGGCGGTGGTGTCGATGCCGGGACCCCGACCGGGACGCCAACGCCAACGTGTGATCTCGGCGAAGCTCGCTGCGGCGCCGGACTCCCAGTTTGCGGGTTTGGTCTGAGCTGCAACTTCGGCTGCTGCATCCTGACGCCCGCCATCTGACGACGAGCACGCAGCGTCGCGTCAGACTCCGGACGTGATGCAGCAGCCGTGCTGGCAGTAGCCGAGCGAGCCGCAGTCGCCGGAGCCCTGACAGGTCTCTGCGTTGTCACAGGAGTAGCCAGGTCCGCCGGGCACCGCGCACGTGATCGGTAGGTCGCTCACGGTGCGACCGGGACACTGCTCGCAGGCACCGCACGGGTTCTGACAGTCGGTCGCGGGAATGCAGCGAGTACACTTGGTGGGGTCGTCGAGGTGTTGAAGCGTGCAGCTCGCGTTGCCGAGCAACACGTTGCTGACCACGCCGGCACGCCACACCCCACAACAGCCAAAACAGTCGCAGCCGTTGGGGACGAGCGGGCCACAGACTTCGGCGCACTTGGGGTCGACGGCGCAGTCTCGGCACGCGCTGTTGCCAGGTGTGTTGGGCTCGGCCAACGAGCAGCAACGCGAGCGGCCACAGCCGTCACCGCCGCCGTTGTTGGTGTCGTAGAAGCAGTCCTGGCGCTGCTTCATCTGATCTTCGCCGTGTCGTCCGGTGGCAAAGCTGTCTTCGAAGTCGTCGAACGCGCCGGTGCACTCGGGGTCGAACCCGTCGAACAGCGTGTCGTTGTCGTTGTCTTTGCCGTCCGAGCACGCGCACGCGTGCGTGCCGCACTGGACGACCCCCGCGTCGTCGAAGCGGAATACGGGTCCGGTCGCCGCGTCGCCTGCGTCCTTTGCGGCAGCATCGCGGACCGCGCCGTCGAACGCGACGTCTCCGGCATCGGTCTCGACGCGGGCACTGTCGGCGAGGTTGGTAGTGCGCGTCGAGCAGCCGACCAACAACCAGCCCAGCACAGAGAGCGGAGTGACGATTTGGCTACGCATCATCGCCTCCGGCCGAGCGTTGTAGCGGCAGGTCGAACAACAACGTCAGAGGCACCCACGCGTGCACGCGGCCGAGGTCGAGCGCAGGTTGTCGGTCTAGCTCGAAGCGCTGACGTTGAGGGTCGACTTGCAGCGTGGGCGCCAAACGTAAGACCACGCGCGTGGGTGCGCGCAGCAAGACGACGCGCAGGTCGAGTCCGACCCCGACACGCGCGAGGGCTCGTGTGTAGTGTCCTGGGCTGTGGTCGAGCGTGGTCCCACGCGCGCGCACGGCGAGCACGCCCAGCTCGGTCAGTGCACCCACCGAGAGCGGCGCCCACACGCGGCCAACACGCAGCCCGAGCGCGAGCCCCCACTCATTCTCCTCGACGCGACCCACCACGCTCCGGTGGTCGAGCGACGACGTGCGCTGCCCGCTGAGCGCGAGCTCTCCGAAGCTGGCATTGCGTTGCGCAC
>JBEGTL010000089.1:0-18925 GCA_041179425.1 Pseudomonadota bacterium
CAGGCCGACGGCCTCAACGCCGACGTCGCTCGCAACGGCATCGTGTACAAGATCAACGCGGCCGACTACGCGGTCAGCACGATCAACCTGGCGGCGATCCAAGACATCGGCTTCAAAGATGTCAACGGCAACGCGGCGGGCTGCTTTCCCAATCAGCTGCAGTCCATCACGCTGAACGGCGACTTCGCGTACGTCGTCTCGGTGTGCGCGGCACCGGAGGGACCTGAGGGTCTCAAGGTGACCGCCAAGGCGTGCACCACGGTCGCGGACTGCACGGGCGACGACCTCAAGCTGATCGACCCGGTGTGCGACGTGGTTGCGTTTGGCAAGGCTGCCGTGTGTCAGGACGTGGCGGGCTTCAAGACGGCGACCTCACCGGCCATCTCGGTGATCGACGTCAAGGCCGGCAAGGAGGTTGCCGGTGCGGCACAGAACCTCAACGCTGCGTTCGACGCGTTCTTCAAGACGAACAAGATCGAGGCCGCAAAGCAGCAGTTTCCGCTGTTTGCGACAGACCTCGACTTCGTGCCCGGCACCAGCGTCGGCTACGTGGTCGCCAACGGTATCGACTCGGTGTTCCGCGTCGTCTACGACAACAAGACGGGCAAGCTGACCGAGGTGGGTGCCGGTACGGCGCCGTTCATCAACCTCAACCCGGCGGGCATCAAGCCCGAGCAAGCGGGTAAGGGTCCGCTCGCCATCGCCATCGGTGCGGGCAAGAAAAAGTTCGCGCTCGTGCCCAACTTGACCACGCGCAACGTGCACGTGATCGACTTCAACACGCAGTCCATCGCGGGTGGCATCGGTACGCCCAGCGTCATCCAGACCGCCGCGCTGCCCGGGAAGGGCTCCGACGAAGAGCACATTCTGCTCGGTCGCGACTTGTTCAACACCGGTCGTGCGCGCTGGTCGCTCAATGGTCAGGGCTGGGGCGCGTGCCAGTCTTGTCACTCCGACGGCTTGAGCGACAACGTGACCTGGTTCTTTGGTCGTGGTCCGCGTCAGTCGACCTCGCTCGACGGTAGCTTCGCCAGCAAGAACGCGCTCGACCAGCGTCTGCTCAACCACACCACCAACCGCGACGAGTTTGCGGACTTCGAGATCAACACGCGCAACACCTCGGGCGGCGTGGGCGCCATCGTGCTCGCCAAGAGCCTGCCCCAGGTCTTCCTCGACCGTCTCGACACGCCGGCGCTCAAGCTGGCCGAGCTGGACGGTTCTTCGCTGCTGGCCTCGGACCCGGCCAATCCCCTTCAGCTCGGCATCGACGAGACGGGTAAGGTCGCCGTCGGTCAGCTGACCAAGGACGCCACGGCGAAGTCTGCAGGCGGCCTGCTCGAGGACTGGAAAAACATCACGCGCTACGCGCAGACCATTCGTACGCCGCGCGCGCCCAACAACTTGGACAAAGCCAAGGTCGCCGCGGGTGAGCAGCTGTTCGTACACTCTGGCTCGTGCCAGGGCTGCCACGGCGGCGACAAATGGACCGTCTCGAGGCTCTTCTACACGCCTGGCGTCGAGACCAACGCGGCTCTCAAGGTTACCGACTTCGTGGTGCCCGCCGGCTTCCCCGCCGGTCTGCTCCCCGCCGAGGCGGCGCAGGATCAGAAGCTGGTCATCAACGCCGGTGGTGAGTCGGTGCAGTGCGTGCAGCGCAACGTGAAGACCTTCAACAAGGCAGAAGACGGAGTAGGCATCGCCGAGGTTCGCGGCACGGACATGAAGGCCGTGGCACAAGGCGGAGGCGTCGCGCTTCGCCCCAACGCGGATGGCGATAACGACCCCACCAACGACCCCAAGGCTGGCATTGGCTACAACGTGCCCTCGCTGATTGGCGTCGCCACTGGCGCACCGTTCCTGCACGCAGGCAACGTGCGCACCCTGGAAGCGCTGTTCGACAAAAAGTTCGTCGAACACACGCGAGCCCTCGCCCCCAACTTCTTGACCGAGAACGACCCCGCCGCGGTCGAGAAACAGAAGGGTGAGCTCATCCAGTTCCTGCTCAGCATCGACGAGGAGAGGGTCCCCGTCAGCTTGCCCGAGGTCGCTGGTGCGCAGGGTGGCGCACTGTGCCCCAAGGAGTTCAAGTAAGCTGTCCGGTCCGCGCTAACGCACTTCAGGTAGCGTGAAACGAGTAGCTCGGTCTCTGCACAGAGGCCGGGCTACTTTGCGTGTACCCCATCCCGCCCAAGCTGACCTGTCACTCAGACTCCGACTGAGATCTGCTCGAGCAAGAAGGCCACCATCCCGTCGAGAGGCGAGTCCGCGCTCGAGTAGCCAGCCTCGACCACGGAGCGCGGCATGCCGTACACCACGCACGAGCTCGCGGACTCGGTGAGTACCAACCCGCCGGCTTTGGTGATCGCACTTGCGCCGCGCGTGCCATCGTCGCCCATGCCGGTCAACACGAGGCCGACGACTCCCGCGCCGCACTGCTCGACCGCACTCTCGAAGAGCACGTCCACCGACGGGAAGTGTGCCGCGTTGCTCGGCACGTTGCTGAGCCAGCACGTCAGCTCGTCGCCTCGCAGCGACAGGCGTAAGTGCGAACCTCCCCGCGCGATCACCACGCGCCCCGGCCGCATGACGACGCCGTTGTCGGCCTCGACGACCTCGACCTGTGCTGCCTCGTTGATACGTCGCGTGAGGGCATCGGTGTAGCCGGCGGGGATGTGCAGCGCGACCGCGACCGGCAGCGGAAAGTCGCGAGGCAACGCGGCAAGCAAACGCGCCAGCGCCTGGGGGCCACCTGTGGATGTCCCGATCACCAGCACGCTGCGCGCCGTGTGGATGCGCTTGTGCGGCGGCAGCACCGGGACGAGTGCGGGCGCTTCTGTGAGGTTCGGCGCGAGCGCCGCGAACGCAGCCTCGATCTTGACGATGAGCTCGCCGCCCAGCTCGTAGAGGCGATCGGTGGCAAGCGCAGTGGGCTTGCTGACGAGGTCGAAGGCGCCCGCGGCGAGTGCGGCGATCACCAGCTCGTTCTCGCCGCCGGCCGTACTCACGATCAGCACGCGTCGACGCTCCGCGGGCGCCAGCGCATCGAGTACGCCGAGTCCGTCGAGGTTGGGCATCATCAGGTCAAGTGTGACGACGTCGGGCACGAGCTCGGCGATCTTCTCGAGCGCCTCGAGGCCGTCTCGCGCGGTCCCCACGAGCTCGAGGTTGTGGTGCCTGCCAATCAAGTCGCGCAATACCTTGCGTGCGAACGCAGAGTCATCGACGACCAGCACTCGGATGCGCTGGCTCACGAGCGGCTCCTCGACGTGCGCGGCGCTTCTACGTGCTGCGTTTCCGCGTGCGTAGCAGGGTCGCGGGGCCGGTACACGAACACGCCGCCGTGTTCTTCGCAGACCAACGAGGTGCCAAACCGCATCAACGACTCCGATACCCCGATCAGCAACGCCCCGTGGTCTCGTACGCGCGCGGCGAGTAGCTCGGCGACGGCGCGGGTGCGCTCATCGCCGAAATAGATGAGCACGTTGCGACAGACCACCAGGTCGAAGCTGCCGAGCGCCTGCACGGCGGTCGGGTCGATCAGGTTGATGCTACAAAAGTCGATCGAGTTCACGAGCTCACTGCGCGCGATGATTGCGTCCGGGCGAGTCTCTAGGTAGCGCACGGCCAGCGGATGGTCTCTGTGTTGACGCAGAGCACGCGGGCTGAACACGCCTTTTCGGGCGCGCTCGAGTGCGCTCTCGCTCAGGTCGCTGGCGACCAGGTCGACGTGCTGGTCGAGCTCTGCCTCACGCAACAACATGGCGATGGTGACTGGCTCTTCACCGGTGGCGCAGGCGGCACACCAGATGCGCGCACGATGCCCCGCACGCACGCGGGGCGCGACGAAGTTGGCGATGGCCACGCGCAGCGGCTCGAGCTCGCGAAAAAAAAAGGTCTCGTGGACCAGCAGTACCTCGGCCAGCCGTCGAAACTCGCGCTGCTCAGGGTCGTCGTAGCGGAGGCAATAGTAGTAGTCGAGCATCGATTCGAAGCCTGCCTCGAGCGCGCGCAGCGAGACCTTACTCTCGAAGATCTCTTTGTCGGCGAGCGTGTACGACAGACCGACGCGCTCTTCGACCAGAGCGCTCAAGATGGAGAAGACCTGCGGGGACATGGGAAGGTCGGACATCTGCTCAGCCCGCCAAATGAAGCGCGCACACGCGGCGTACTTCGTCGTCGGTATCGTCGCTGGCGGCTTGGGCGAGCGCGGCGTAGGCCTGACGTGAGCCGAGTGCCGCCAGTGCATTGGCAGCGGCCAAGCGCGCGGGTCGGTTGGGCGAGACGAGCGCCGACAAGAGGGCGGCTTCGGCGCGCTGGCCTCCCAGCTTGGACAAGCTGGAAGCCAGCAGCGGCGCGATCGCGTCGTCGGCTTGCCCGAGACCATGCAGTAGCGCGGTGCTGCGCTCTCTCCGTGCGTCGTCGCTGGCAGGAGGCGCGGCGAGTGCGTCGAGCGCGCGCTTCTGCTCCACGCCGTCGCGCACCAGAGCGATCAAGGTCGCGCTGGCATCCGGCTCGGTGCTCGTTTGCAAAAAGCCCACGGCCGCGGTGCGTACGGCTTCGTCGGCGTCGCGCGCGGCCCCTGCCAGCGCCGCGGTCACGCGTGGGTCGTGGAAGTTGGCGAGCGCCGACAGCGCGATCAGCCGCGTGGGTGCGTCGTCTTCTTGCGCGGCGTCGAGCAGCGTGGGCAGCGAGGTGTGATCCCCTGCCAGGCCGAGACCCAGCAAGGCGGCGCGCCGTACGTCTGGGTCGTCCGCACGCGCGGAGCGACGGAGCGCCGAGATGGCCGCTTCGCTCGGTAGGTGCGACAGGGCCTCGATCGCTGCGACGCGCACGTGGCCGGCTGGATCGGACAGTAAGGTCACGACGGCGTCGGTGCTGATTGCGGCGGGCTCCCCGAGCCGGCCGATCGCCTGGCACGCGTAGTAGCGCACCCAGGAGTCGGGATCGGAGAGCCCGGCGTGCAGGCGCGCGAGGCTCTCGCTGCTGGCCGCCACTTGTCCGAGCGCGCGCGTCGCCGCAGCGCGCAGCTTGGCGTCGCTGCTCTGACTGGTGCTCAGCAACAGCGCGCGCGCCTCGGGCTGCTCGAGCAGCGTCAGGCCTTGCACCGCCGCGTCGCGCATGCGCGCATCGTCTGCGTGCTCGCGCAGCGCTGCCTCGAACAGGGGCAGTCCGCTCTCGTAGCCGAAGTAGGCGAGGATGCGCAGCGCCGCGCGCCGGACCTCGCGCAGCGGCGATTGTGCAGCCTCGAGGGCGAGGCGCTCGGTCTCGCTCGACCCGAGTGCTTGAATCGCGGCGCTGGCCGCGTGTGCGACGGGTGGACTTTCGTCGGCCAAGCGTACGAACAGCGCGTGCGCCGCCGCCACGTAGCCAATGCGGGCAAGCGTCTGTGCCGCCAGCGCGCGCACGTTGGCGGCCGGGTCGTCGAGACAGAGCACGACGGCCTCCGCCTGGTCGAGACGTGTCACGCTCGGCAGCAGGACGGCCCGTCGCTCACTGTTGGGCTCGCGCAACGCGCCCGCGATGGTGCCGTCGCTGTCGCGGCCTAGCTGTCCGAGCGCATCCCCTGCGGCGCGTGCCACCTCGGCATCGCCATCGAGCAAAGGCAGCATCCACTCTGTAGCCGCGCCGCCGTGCATGGCACCGAGCACGCGGCACATCGCGATTTTTTCGGCCTTGCCTGCCCCGCCGAGCAGCTGGCCGATGCGTCTTGCCAGCCCGTCCGAGCGGCCCGCGTAGAGGGCAGACTCGATGGCGGTGGCGACGCCGTAGCGCTCTCCGTGCAGCTCGCACAGCTCGCTCAGGGCGAGACATGCCACACGCAGACTCGCCTCCGAAGGCGCGCGGAGCAGCTCGAGCAGAGGCGCCACGGCCCCGCGATCGGCGGTGCGACCGAGTGCGCGCGCGGCCTCGAATGCGTAGCGCGGATTTTTGAGCAGCCGCGCGAGCGGAGCTATCGCACGCGGGTCGCCACTGCGACCGAGCACGTCGACCGCCGGGAAGACACGAAAGAAGTTGTTGCCTTCGACGCAGGCCACCAGTGCATCGACGGCACTCTGGCCGCCAATGCGGCCCAACGCTTCGATGGCAGCCACCGCGACGTTGTCGTCGGCGTGCTTGGTGAGGGCGATCAAAGTGGGCAGTCCACGCCGACGACGCCCGAGCACCTGTGCCACATCGGAGACCACGGCCGGATCTTCGTGCTTGGCGAGCGGGGCGATCAGCGGCTCGACGTGACCCAGCGATCCCGACAGCGCATCGACCAGTGCGGCGATGCGTGCTTCGTCATCGCGGCGCGAGCGCAGCGCGTCGAGCAGCGCAGGGAGTGCCAAGTCTCCCATGCTCGAGAGCGCAGCGATGAGCACACGACGCAGAGGCCAGCTGGGATCGGTGAGCTGGTCGACGAGCGCTGCGGCGGTGAGCTCACCTCGGGCCAGAGCGCCCTCGAGCGCCTCGATGCGGGGGTCGGTCGTCGCCTGCCGAGCCTGTGGACCCGAAGCACTCATGCCGACTCCGCGGCCGATGCACCGTTGCTGACCTGTGCGCTCGGCGTCAGTGCATCGATCAGCTGCTTGTGCTCGCTGGCGTGCGTCGACAGCTGCGTCGATGAGGCCTGCTGGCTAGCTGCGAGCGCACTCAGCTCGCGCAGCGCGTCGGTGTCGCGTGTGACGGCCTCGTGCAGCGCGGCCACCTCTTGTAGCTGCTTGGACACGGCTGCCGTGGTCTGTTGCGCAACGCGCAAGGCTTCGTCGCCGCCGGCGGTCAGCACACCCGCGTTCTTGTTCTGTTCGCCGGTGCCACGCGTGACCTCGGCGGCGATGCGGGCCACTTCGGCCGCCGACTGCGCGATGTCTTTGGCCGCGCGTGCCTGCTCGCTGAGCCCGCGCGCGGTCTCGCGAGTCTGTTTTCGCACGTCGTCCATGGCTTTGGCGACTTCGGCCGCGCCACGCGCTTGTTCGCTGAGGCCGGTGAGCGAGCGCTGCGTGGAGCTGGCCACCTGACGCGCCGTGTTCGAGATGGACCCCAACGCCTTGGTCTGCTCGGTCATGGCGCTGACCGTCCGCTGCGCGACGGCGCGCATGGTGGCCGCTGCCTTGGCCACCTCGATGGAGGACTGCGCTTGTTCGCTCGCTGCGCGCAGGACCTTCTCGGCGCTGCTCGCGAGCTGCGTATTGGAGCGCACCACGTCGCGGAGCGCGCGTGCTTGGGCGGCGGTGACCTCTTTGGTCTGACGGGCCATCGTGCGCATCTCGGCCGCACCCTTGACCACCGACTGCGTGGCCGAGGTCTGCTCACTCGACAGGGCCGCGATGTTGCGGCTCTCCTCGCTCACGCGCAGCGTGCTCTCGGCCAGCTGCTCGATGCCGCGCGCCTGTTCGGTGCTGGCGCGCTCGATGTCGCGCACTGCACGGCCCAGCTCGTCGACGCCGTTCATCACCGAGGACAGACCGCGCTCGGCATCCCCTGCCATGCGCACGGCTTCGTCCGAGATCTTGAGCCCCTCGCTGGTGGCCGCGACCGCATCGCGCGCGGTGCTCTGCAGGCCACGAACGATCTTTGCGATGTCGGAGCTCGCTGCGGCAGCACGGTCGGCGAGCGCGCGGATCTCCTCGGCCACGACCGCAAAGCCGCGTCCGTGTTCGCCCGCGCGCGCCGCCTCGATGCTGGCGTTGAGCGACAACAAGTTGGTGCGGTCGGCGATCAAGTTGATGGTCTGCACGATGTCGCCGATGTCTTCGGAGCGTTTGCCCATGTCCTTGATGACCACGGAGGCGTCGACCACGGCCTGCCGCACGTCGCGCAGGCTGGTGATGGATCGGCCGACGGTCGCGCCACCCTCGCGTGCCGTCACGCCGATGCGCTCGGCGTTTTCGCGCGAGGCCTCGACGATCTGCCCGATGCGCTTAGTAGACGCTTCGAGCTGTTTGGCTATGCCCGCGTTGCTCGCAGACAGCGCGCTGATTTGTTGTGCGCTCTGGGCGGCGATCTGGGCCGAGCGAGCGAGCTGATCGATGGAGGTCGCCGTGGTTTCGATGACCACCACGTTCTTTTCGGCGGTGGCCGCGACTTCTTCGACCGAGCTTGCGATCTCGGTGATGGAGCTGGCGCTCTGATGGGTGGCGCTCTCGAGCATCTTGGCTTGCTCGGCCACGGCCTGACTCGAGCGGCTCATCTGCTCTGCACTGGCTGCGGTCTGCTCCACGGCGCTCGCGCTCTCCGCGGCATCTTGGTTGACGCGCTCGAGCCCCACCTGCATCTGCGCCACGGCGTTGGCGATGCCCGCCACGTCGTCGCTCACTGCCTGTGCATCACTCGCCAGGCGTGTGATGCCCTTGGCCATCTCCTCGATGGTCGCAGCGACCTCTTCGATGGACGCGGCGTTGGCCTCTCCACGTTTGGCCACGTCGCTGACGCTGGCGCTGGTCTCGCGCGCGGCTGCGAGTAGCTGCTCGCCGACCGCCGCCAGGTCGTTGACGGTGGAGGCGACGCGCTTGATGCTCTGCACCACGGCGTTGAGCGTGTCGGACGTCGTGCCCGCGTTGCGCACCAGCCGTGCGCCGTCTTCGTGGACCTCGGCCAGAGACTTTGCGATGGCGTCTAGGGCGCGGGCGTTGTCTTCGAACGCGCGCAGTGTGTTGGCCGCGTGTTTTTGGAGGACGCTCTGGCTCTCGGTGTGTTGGGAGACCGCGAGGTCGAGTGCATGGGCCTGTCGTTGCGCCGTAGCGAGGTCGCCGCCGCTCTTGGGCAGCTTTGATTTTTTGCCGCCGCGCGTCGCAGCGCGCGCTTCGTCGGTGCGCGGGCGAGCGCTCGCGACGCGTGGCTCCTCGGCGCGTGAGCGCGGACTGGGAGACCCCGCCGGTGCGGACTTACTGCCGTTGTTGTTCGCCATGAGGAGCCTCTTCGCCGATGACTTTGCCGGAATCGATGAGCATTACCAGACGCGAGCCGAGCTCGGCGACCTGCGTGATGAAGCCCGCTGCCTGCTCGCTCACGAGCTCGGGCGGGGGGAAAAACTGGTCGGGAGCGATGCGCAGCACTTCGCGCGCGCTGTCTGCCAACAGTCCCACTGCGCGCGTGCCTTGCTGCACGATGAGGATGCGCGAGTCGAGCGTGGGCTCGCGCTCGGGGAGCCCGAAGCGCACGCGGAGATCGATCACAGGCAGCACGCGGCTGCGCACTTGCACGAGCCCTACCACGTAAGGCAGTGCGCCGGGCACGCGGGTGGCGCCGCTGAACGACTCCATGTGCAAAACTTGGCGCGCGGGCAGCACGTACTCGGCCTCGGCGACTCGAAACACGACGTGCAGCTCGGTCATGACGTCACCTCTCTGCGCTCGTCGCTCGTTTGTGTCGCCTGGCGTGCCCGGCGCAAAGGCGCACGCGAGAGCGCCCACAAATCGAGCACCAGCGTGGGCAGACCGTCGCCGAGGTCGGTGCTGCCGGTGATGCCGGGCACCTTGACCAGTGGATCTTCGAGCGGCTTCACCACCACCTCTTGTTGACCGAGCATGTGGTCGACCGTGAATGCAAACCGTTCTCCCTCGCGCGACACCACCAGCGCGCTGCGCAAGCCCTCGCCCGGCACGACCGCAGAGGTGGCCGTGCGCGTCTCTTCGGCGCGCGAACGGAAGAACATGGCGAGCTCGAACAGTGGGATGTTCTCGCCCTTACGCCGCAGCAGCTGGGCGCTCCGCGCGTGGCCGTGTGGCGTGGGCGCGCTGACCACCTTGCTAGCGTCGAGCTCGATCACTTCTTCGACCATGGCCAGCGGCACCACGTACGACTGCGTGCCGCAGCGAAATTTGAAGGTGTCGAGGATGGAGATGGAGGTGGGCAGACGAAGCGTGAAGGTGGTGCCGCGGCCCAGCTCGGTAGACATACTCAGCTCGCCGCCGAGCAGGCCGACTGCCACGCGCTTGACGATGTCCATACCCATCCCGCGTCCGCTGCGCTCGTCTGCTGACTCGCGCGTGGACAGGCCCGGCCGCGTGATGAGCGCCAACAGCGCGCGGTCGTCTTCGGGGAGTGCCACACCGGCCTTGCGTGCGACGCGTTGTGCGTCGATGCCCGAGCCGTCGTCGCTGACGCTGAGCTCGAGCTGATTGCCTGCGCGCTCGAAGCAGCGCACCGTGACGACGCCCGCAGGCGGCTTGCCCAGGCGTGTGCGCTCGTCGCTGGGCTCGATGGCGTGATCGATGGCGTTGCGCACCAGGTGTAAGAGAGCCGGGAAGACGCGCTCGGCGACCGCCTTGTCGAGCTCGGCGCGCGTGGCGTCGATGCGCAGCTCGATCTGTTTGTTGGAGTCGCGCGACATGCCGCGCACCAAGAGGGGCACACGCTCGAGCAGCTGCTGCATCGACACCATGCGCGCGTGTGTGAGCGAAGCACGCATGCGCGACAGCTCGCGGCGGTGCTCGCCCAAGATGGCCTCGAGTGCACGGGTGTCGGCCCCGGTGTCGCGCAGCGCGCGCACGGCGCGCTCGAGCCGGTACCGAGTGACGACCAACGCCGCCAGTTTTTCGAGTGCGTCGTCGAGGCGACTGACTTCGACCCGGATGGTGTCGTGCGAGGGCGCTTCTGTCAGGTCGGTTAGCTCGCTGTCGACTCTGTCGTAGCTGTCGTCGGCCACTGCCTCCGGGACGACGAGCGTGATGGGGACCAGGTCTGACGGCTGACAGTGCGCCGCCTCGGCCAGCTGCTCGGGCGCGCGTGTGGAGAGCACGAGCAGCGTAAAGATGAGACCGGTGGGCGCCGCCGGGGTCTTGGGCAGCGCACGTGGCACGACCTTGACGATCTCACCCAGATTGCTCACGCGCTCGCGAACGCTGGTGATGGACACGCCAGCCGCCGCGTTGGCCGGCGAGGGGGCGAAGTCGATCCGGTACGCGCTGCCGCCCGCGATCAGGCCCTGCACGAGGTGCTCGCGGTCGCCGGGCGTGAGTTTTTGCATGACGTCCGCGGGGATGGAGAGGGATGGCCCCTGGTCGAGCTCCGCTTGTCGTGTCTCTGCCTGCAGCCCGTGCAGCGATGCCAGCAGGTCTTGTGCTGCGGGCTCGACGCGTTTGTTCTCGCCGAAAGCTTTGACGCGCAGCCCGATGGCGCGCACGCCTTGAAACAATAGCTCGATGACCCCACTGCTGAGCGGGGACGAGGTCTGGTCGCGCACCCGCAGCAGCGACTCCATCTCGTGCGAGAGCTCGACCACCGGCTCGACGCCGACCATCGCAGACAGACCCTTGATGGTGTGCAGCGCGCGAAACAGCTCGCGGATCATGCGTAGCTGGGGTTCGCGCTTGGCGATCGCGGCCTCTAGCTTGAGCAGCTGGGCGTTGGCGCTCTCGAGGTGTTCTTCCACCTCGGCCAGGTAGCCGGCGACGAACTCGCCGCGATTGAACGCGTCAGTCATGGGGGGCGCCGAGCACTGCACGTGCTTCGGCCACGATACCGTCGGGGTCGAAAGGCTTGGTCATGAAGCGTGTGGCGCCGGCTGCGAGCGCGCGCGCGCGAGAGCTCTCGTCGCCGCGTGTGGTGACCACGATGATGGGCAGTGCTTTGAGCTCGTCTTGCCCACGGACGAACTCGACGACCTCGAAGCCGCCGATATCCGGCATGTTGAGGTCGAGGAAGACCAGGTCGTACGGAGCCATGGACAGGCGCTCGATGGCCTCGAGGCCGCTGGCAGCGTGCGTAAAGCTGGCTCCGTCCAGGGCGCGCAGGCAGGCCACGATCATCTCGCGCATCACTTTGCTGTCGTCGACGACGAGGATCTCCAAGGTCACTCTCCAGACTGTCAGGTGGAGCATTATCGTCCGAGAGCAAGCCAAGTCCAGCATGCACTCTTGGACCTGAGGGCGGACGAGGCTATATGGGAGAGCTGATGACGCCTTCACACACGACACGCGTCGTCTGGGTGGTTGACGACAGCCGACTGGATGTCGAGCGCGCCCGCCGAGCGCTCTCACGTGACTATCAGGTCGCGAGCTTCCACGACGGGTCCGCCGCCCTGGAGGCTCTCTCCAGCGGTGCCATGCCCGACGTCATGGTGCTCGATTGGGTCATGCCGGGTGTGACCGGGGTCGATGTGTGCCGCTTCTTGCGCGCCTCGGGGCCGGCGGCGCAAAAGACCGGCATCCTGCTGCTGACGGTGCAGCGCGACACCCATCAGATCGTCGAAGGTTTGTCCGCAGGAGCCAACGACTTCCTTGCCAAACCGTACGAGGACGAGGAGCTGCGCGCCCGTGTCGCCTCGCTCGCGCGCACCCGCGATCTGGTGGAGGGACTCGAGCTGGCCCAGGCTGAGAACCGCAAGCTGCTCGAGACCGCGCCCGATGCATTCATCGTCTGCGATGGAGCCGGGCGCCTCACCTTCGTCAACGAGCAGGCCACACTCGTGCTCAACGCCGAGCGGGACAGCCTCCTCGGCCGGGGCCTGGCCGAGCTGGTGCCGGGGCTGAGCACGAGCGCGAGCGCGGTCCACGCGAGGCCCGGCGAGTCGCTCGTCCCGTTCGCCGACGTCACCATCGGCGAGCGACGTTTCTCCCCCACGCTGCGCGCGCTCGCCGACGGAGGCATCGTCACCTCGCTGCGCGATGTCACCGACCGCCGGCTGCTCGAAGAACGCCGGCTCGACTTCTACTCCATCATTGCGCACGACCTACGCACCCCGCTCAACGCGATGACGCTGCGGCTCGCGAGCATGATCGAGCAGAGCAAGCGTGGGCAGCGCGAACGCCTCGACAGTGACCTCACCAAGCTCGACGAAAGACTTCGTTCGCTGGTCGTGATGATCAACGACTTCCTCAACCTGGCCAGCCTCGAGGGGGCCAGCTACCGCATCTTCAGCGGCGAGGTCGATCTGCTCGAGCTGATCGAGCGCGCGCGCGACGACTTCACGCCACTGCTCGCGCAAAACAAACAGTCGTACACGCCTCCGCGCGTGCCCGAAGACGGGCCAATCACCGTGCCGGGCGACGCCAATCGGCTCATGCAAGTGCTGAGCAACCTGTTCAGCAACGCCATCAAGTTCACGGGTGTCGAAGGCTCCATCGCGGCCGAGCTCGCCGTGTTCGAGCGCTTCGTCGAGGTCGCCGTCGTCGACGACGGTGCAGGCATCGCGCCCGCGCAGCAGGTGGGTCTGTTTCAGCGCTACGCGCGAGCCGAACACAGCGTGGGAGGCACGGGCCTCGGCCTGATGATCGTGCGCGAGATCGTCGAGGCCCACGGCGGCCTGGTGGGTGTCGACAGCACGGTAGGCGCGGGCAGCCGGTTTTGGTTCAGGCTGCCGCGGGTGCGAGGGGTCGTGCTCGCATAGCCTGTAGGCGAGCCCACGCATCGTGTGTGGGCAGGGGTGTCTGGTCGCTGTGGCCCCGCCCTTTGTGCGCAGCAATCGCATCTATTCAGCCGTCGTAGTGCGCCCGTACAATTGATGCGACGTGCGCTCACCAGCCTTCAGTCGTGCGCGGTTGTCTGCTCGTCGTTTGTGCGCCCGAGGGTGCGCAGCGCTGCGGAGATCTTTGTTCGCACCCCGCGTGGCGAGCCTGCTCGTTCGGCTCGTGCTGGCCGTAGCGTGCGGCTTGCCGATCGCGAAGAGCAGCACCGCCCGTGCAGACGACGGCTTCGACGTGGCACACACACTCGACGGTGTGCCGCTGGGCCGGTTCGTCGAGCTGCTCGAAGACACGGGCGGCTCCTTGCGCCTCGCAGACATCGTTGCTCCTGACCAGGCAATGCGTTTTCGCGAGAGTCAGGCGGACGCACCGAGCTTCGGGCTCACCGACTCTGTGTACTGGGTTCGTCTTACCATTCACAGTACTTCAGGCACGCAGCGGTCGTGGTTGCTCGAGCTCGCGTATCCGCAGCTCGACGACGTCACCCTCTACGCGCCAGGCGCCGACGGCAACTACGCGGAGCGCGCCACGGGCGACATCAGGCCCTTCTCGAGCCGCGACCTCGCCTATCGTACGTTCGTCTTTTCGCTGCACGAGCCGCCCACCAGCACACGTGTCTACTACCTACGCGTAAAGACCACGGGCGCCATGAACCTGCCGCTCGTGGGTTGGGACGCGGAGTCGTTCATTGCGCACCAGCCTTACGACCTCGGGGCCGCGTTTTTTTTCTACGGGATCATGCTGGTCATGGCTTGCTACAACCTGGCCGCGTACGCGTTCATTCGCCAAGTCGAGCACCTGCACTACGTGATGTTCATCGTGTCGAGCGGCATCCTGCAGTTCACGCTCAGCGGGCACATGTTTCAGTTCGTGCTGCCCAACCAGATGTGGCTGGTGCAACAGCTCATCCCGCTCGGCTTTGCGTTCTCGCTGGGCACGGCTTGCTACACCGGCAATGCGTACCTCGCGCTGCAGCAGTCGTTTCCTGTCGTCACGCTCTGGCTCAACAGACTCGGTACCGCTTACCTGGTCGCCGGCGTGCTGACCATGGCGCTGCCGTATCATCTGCGTCTTTTGATCGTAGGTTTCGGGTTCGCACTCGTGTCGTTGGCGTTGGCGGGGCTCAGCGTGTACCTGCTCTCGCGTAAGGTGAGTCGCGCGAAGCTGTACACTCTCGCCTGGGCGCCGCTCATCGTCGGCTTCAGTGTGTACGCACTGTGTCGGCTGGGTGTGCTGCCCTCGTTCTTTTTTTTCGAGTGGGCGATTCAGATCGGGAGCTCGGTCCAGCTGGTGCTGCTGTCGTCCGCACTCGCCGACAGCGTCAACGTCATGCGTCGCGACCTGAGTGCACTCAACGGGGAGCTCTCCAAAAAAGTCGACGCGCTCGAGGGCGCACTGACACGCGCCGAGGACGCCACCGCACGCGCCGAGACCGCCACGCGCGTCAAAGACGAGTTCATGGCCACCATGTCGCACGAGCTGCGCACGCCGCTCAACGCGATCATCAACGTGCCGCAGGGCTTGCTGCGCGACTTTCCGCGCGTCGAGGCCGTCGCGTGTGAGCACTGCAAGACTACCTTCGAGCTCGAGCGTGGGGAGAAGGTCGCCAGCGACACGGCGTGCCCCGAGTGCGGCCAGAGTGGGTCGCTCGAGCCTCGCATGCTGCAACGCTACGTCGGCAAGCCCGAGCACACGGCGCGCTACCTCGGCATGATCGAGCGGTCGGGTCAGCACTTGATGCAGATGGTCAACGGCGTACTCGACTTCAGTAAGATGGAGGTCGGTCGCCTCGACTTGGTGCTCGAACCGATCGAGGTGGGTGCGCTGGTGCACGAGGTCGCCGACGAGATGACGCTCTACGCAGAGCGAGCCGGCGTGCAGATCGAGAGTCTGCCCGGCGACGACCAGCTGGCCATCACTGCCGACCCGGTGCGTGTGCGACAGGTGCTGATCAACCTGCTCAGCAACGCCATCAAGTTCTCCGATGGCGCGGGTGTGGTGCGCGTCGGCTTCGAGTCGCGTGCGGACGCCTGTCAGTTTTTTGTGCAGGATCAGGGCATCGGCATCGCTCCCGAGCACTTCGAGCGCATCTTCAGCAGCTTCGAGCAGGTGCACAAGGGCAACACGCGCAAGTACGGCGGAACGGGCCTGGGCTTGTCCATCTCGCGCTCGCTGGTGCGCATGCACGGCGGCGAGCTGTGGGTGGAGAGCGAGCTCGGCAAGGGCGCCACCTTCTTTTTCCGCATCCCCAAGGGTCTGACAGGCGGGCGCATTCGTGCGCTCAGCAGTCGTATGAAACCTGTGACGTCGGCCAGTCGGCCGCAGCACGGTGAGGAGCTCGCCTCGTGAAAAAAATCGTCTCCCCTTCCATCTCGGTGCGCCCCAGTCGAGCGAACGACCGAGCACGGCTCTTGTACGTCGAGGACGACGACGAGAACTGGCACGTCGCCGAGCTACGTCTGTCCGAGGACTTCGAGCTGGTGCGCGCGGCCAACTCACAAGAGGCATGTCGCGTCGTGAAAGAGAGCGCAGGCGACCTGGTGGCCATCCTGATGGACATCGAGCTGCGCGGTTCGGAGCTCAACGGCATCGAGCTCACGGAGCTGTTTCGCGGCAAGCGCCCCGCCAAGGTGCTGCCCGAGTACGCGAAGGGACTGCCCACCTATACGAGTCCAATCATCTTCGTGACCGCACACGGAGCGCGCTACAGCGATGTCGAGCTGATGTTGTTCGGCGCCAACCGAGTGATCCCGAAGCCGGTCAACTTTCAGGCGCTGACGCTGGCGTTGCAGTCGATCCAGTTCGCGGCACCTGTGCGCAAGCGGTGATTTTGCACTACGCGGCAGAGGTCGAGGGCGATCGGGGACTCGTCAGCGAGCGTTGGGATTGAGCGTGTACGTCCCCGTGATGCTCGCCTCTGCCAGCACGTGCCCGGTCAGCGCCTTGCTGACATCGTCAGCCGTAAAGCCCGAGCTGAGCTTGAGCGTCTCGACGTCGAGCGCGTAGAGCGTGAACACGTAGCGGTGCACCCTCTCGTCGTTGAAGGGAGGCCACGGTCCGTCGTAGCCCGCGTACTTGCCCTCCATCTGCGGGTCGCCCTTGAACCACTCGGTGTAGCTGTTGAGACCGCGCTCGCCGTGGGGCGTGTGGCCCGCTGCTTTGCCCTTCACGGTGAGAACCGTGCTGTCGACGCCCTCGCTCAGCTCCATGCGTGAGAGGGGGATGTCGGCCAGCACCCAGTGATGGAAGGGGGCGCGCGGAAAGTCGTACGGGATGGTGCGGTCGGCCTTGTTGGCGTCCTCGGCCGTGGCGGGCGCATCGATGTCGACGGCGATGATGACGTACGACTTGGTCGTGGCGGGTGCGCCCGACCAGGCGAGGTGCGGGCTGCGATTTTGTCCGGGCACCGGCCCTTCCGGGCTTGGTACGCCTAGCGCGCACTCGGGGGGGATGGGCTTGTCGTGGACGATCGATTTGCTGGTGAGCCGCATGCGCTGTTCCTTCCGATGGCGGGATGACTACCCAAACGCCGCGCGTGGCCCGCTCAGGCCGGCCCGCCGACTGGCTCGTACCGGTGCCGCTCCGCAGCCTCGGTCAGGCCGCGCTCGCCGCGCAGCTCTATGTATCCACCGGGCAGCACGATGTGAAGTCGCTCGTCGTCGATGGCCTGCTCCTGCGCGACCTTTCGTGCGAGCTCGGGCCCCGCTTCGACGGGCTCGTCACTGAGGTCGTAGGCACCCCAGTGCATGCCGAAGAAGTGCGTGGACGAAAGGTCGCGCATCGCCTGCAGGGATTGCTCGGGGCTCATGTGCTGCGCGCCCATGAACCAGCGCGGCTCGTAGGCGCCGAGCGGCAAGCACGCGGTGTCGATGCCGCCGAACACCTTACCGATGGCAGAAAAGCCGCCGAAGTACCCGGTATCGCCGGAGTGGTAGACGCGGTGCGCACCCTCCAACACGTAGCCGCCCCACAAGCTCTTGTTTTGATCGAGCATGCCGCGCCGGTGCCAGTGTTGTGCCGGCACCAAGTGCACACGCACGCCGTCGACGGTGACGTACTCCCACCAGTCGAGCTCGACCACGTTTTTGCACTCTTTGGGGAGCGCGACGGACAGGCCACGGGGCACCACGAACAAGGGCTGCCCGCCGTTGGCCAGGGCGAGCTGCTTGAGCGATGCGGGGTCGAGGTGATCGTGGTGACCATGCGTGACCAGCACGGCCGACAGCGGGGTCAGCTGACCTGGCTGCGCCGCGGGCGGCGTGACGCGCGCCACGATGCCACCTGCGCGCCCGAAGATGGGGTCGACGACGAAGCGAGCGCGGCTCGAGGGGTGGCGGCCCTGCGTGGGCAGAGCCGCCAGCTCGAGCAAGAACGAAGCGTGTCCAATCCAGAACAAACGGGTGGGTGCGTCGCTCGCTTCGCCTGCTGCGACGAACGCCGCCAATGCGTCGGGTACGAGAGGCAGTGCGACGGCGCGATACCCGCCGGGCCGCGCGGTCTTGCCGGACGCCTTCCAGCGCAGCACCCCGGACAGGGAGGGCACTGCCGGGTGTGGCCACGGGTTGCGGAAGATGGGCGAGCGATCGCTGCTGCCGGGGCTCTCGAAGTACGAGGAGAATTCTGCTCGCACAAGGTCGGGGATGGACAGTCGTGTGGGCTGCACGCGGACAGCCTAGCCCGATTCTCCGCGTAGATCCGGCCGCCGCGGAAGGAGGCTCGGTGGGAAGCTGCCTTGCGGTCGTTTCTGTGCGTATTCGTCGATCGCGACTGCGATATCACGACCAAGGGTCAGGTGCGCAGCGACTTCGCGATGTACTGGGACCAAATCACGCCCGAAAACGAGGGCAAGTGGGGCTCCGTCGAAGCCACCCGCGGGCAGATGAACTGGGCCGGGGTCGACCGCGTCCACGACTTTGCCAAGCAGCACGGTCTGCTGTTCAAACAACACACGTTCGTGTGGGGCAGCCAGCAGCCGGGCTGGCTCGCGGGCCTGTCGGCGAGCGAGCAGCGCAAAGAAGTAGAGGAGTGGATCAGACTGTTCTGCGAACGGTACGCAGACGTCGACATCATCGACGTAGTCAACGAGCCACCGCCCCACACGACGCCCGCGTACATGGAGGCGTTGGGGGGTGCCGGTGCCAGCGGCTACGACTGGATCGTGTTGTCGTTCAAGTGGGCCCGACAGTACTGTCCCGAGGCCACCCTCGTGCTCAACGACTACAACAACATCGAGTACGAGCCGCTGTTTTTCCGCGCGCACGCGCACGTGCAGAGCGCAGGCTACTGCGTAGAGTTTCGTGAGCTGTGGGCGCGCGATCGACTGGTCGCACTCAACCAGCAGACGTTTGCGGTACTGAGCTGACACGACGTTGGCGCCCTTCGCGCAGCGTGCGGTCGAGCACGCTAGGCTGGCCTCGGAGGGGGCCCTCCGCCAATCCAAGCTCGCTGCGACAGCAGCCAGCGGGTACCTTGCGGGCATGCTGCTCAAAGAGCTGACAGAGCTGTCCATGCGCGTTGCCAAGACGCGCAAACGCAATGAC
>JBEGTL010000090.1:0-18838 GCA_041179425.1 Pseudomonadota bacterium
TGGCTGCACGGTTTAGTGCTTTGAAGGCTGCGAAGGGGAAGAAGTAACCTCTTCTCCCCCCTGAGCACGAGCACGAACACGAACACGAGCACGAACACGAGAGACAAGGAGCACGTGACCGAGTACGAACACGTGTCCCGCGCCGGCCAGCGAAGTTCGAGAATGCGCAGGCGGCCCCCGGCTCCCCGCGAGGCTGCCGAGCGGACGTGATCGTTGACGGGCTCGTGCTCGTTGACTCTCGTGCTCGTGCTCGTGCTCGTGCTCGTGCTCGTTCTCGTGCTCGTGCTCGTGCTCGATCTTCACAGCTCCGGGGTCACACAGATCGCGGCGATGCGAGTGTCCGTCGTTGGATTGCCGCAGGCGTAGGCGTTGCCGATCCCTGCCATCACGTAGTGCAACCCTGGCTCGGTGGGCGCGGTGAAAGTGAACGGCAGCGGAACCGTCGGCGACGCAAACATGGAGTTGCAGAACGACAGCGCGCAAGACGCGGTCGCACTCTCGACGCCCACGTAGAAGGGCCTCGGCATGAACGCGGCATCGGCGCAGGTGTTGAACTTGACGAACACGCGCATGGAGACTTCGGAGCCTGGCAAGACGCGCGGGAGCGGCTCGGTCTGATCGTTGATGCGCACGCTGTCGACCGTGGCGCCACTCAGCTCGACGGCGCCGGTGACGGTCGCGCCATCGCAGTTGACCGGAGGACAGGCGTCCCCTTTGCCATCGCCGTCAGCGTCTGCTTGGTCGGGGTTGGCAGTGCGTCGGCAGTTGTCGACGTCGTCACACACGGTGTCTCGATCGTAGTCGCTGCAGGGCGTCTGCGTAGGCGTGCTGCTCGGCCCCGCATCGGTCGGCGGCTGCTCGACTCTGTCGGCGCCGCTGTCTACTGGCTCGTCACCGCCGCCCGCGCCGGCGTCGACAGGGCTGTGGCCCTTGGCCGCGTCTGCTGCGGAGGGCGCAGTCCCCGCGTCGCGTGCCGTGACGCCCGGCGGGTCGACCGAGGCGTCGTCGCCTTCGGCTTCGTCGAGTGTGGGCCGCGCGCAGGCTGCCGCGAGGGCGATCCCGACTCCAAGCATAAGAGGCCGCAAGCGCATATGCGGTGAGTATAGGCAAGACGGGGCCGCCTTCGGGATAAAGGACGCACTTTTGGTGCGCAGAGGAGCAAAACGACGCGAGTGACATGGTCTGGTTCCACGCAGTTACGAACGCTGACCCGCACGTCGTCGGCATTGTCCCCAGCGCGGCCGCGACGGTCACCACCGCTCGCCGACCCAGCGCCCCCGGGGCGCTACGGCGAGAGGAGCGCACGGACGCGCTCGGCGACCGCGACGAGCGTCTGCGCGCACGGCTCGCATCCGCCACCACAGCAGCTCGGCCACTGCTCGCGTGGCATGCGCAGGAGGGGGCGGACCATGTCGCGATAGTAGTCCTGCAGACCGACCTCATCGCTGGCCTGTGCGAGCGCCTCGTCCAACTCCATGTCGCTTGTGTTAGGGCCTGGCTCCGGTCGCGGCAAGACTCGTGATGGCTACGTGTGCCATACCCACCGCGTGCGTCACACGATTGAACCTCCTGCGTCTGCCGTCGACCTACCGGGGTCACCTGCCGCAGCGGATGCAGCGCCGCGCTGGCAGGTCTGGCTCGAGCGACTCTTCCCTTGGGGCTCGCTGCTCGTCAGCTCCGCCGGCGCCGCAGCGATGGACCACAGCGAGTCCCGCGGGCCGCTGATCGCGATTGTCGCGGCGGTGAGCTGGGTAGCGTTCGTGGTGGTGGCGTTGCTGCACCGACCACGGCCGCGTGAGCAACCACCCGCCGGCCGCTGGCACAGCTACGTGCGCTTCGCGAGCACGTTCGCCAACCAGTCACTCATTCACTACTCGCTGCTGTTCAGCGCGCCCTTCTACCTCGAGGCATGCGCCTTCACGCCACTGCAGTGCGTGTTCGCTGCCATGTTCGTGGTGGCGGTCGTCATCGCGTCTTGGGACCCGTGGTGCGCGGCCGTGTTGGTGCGACCGCTTCAAGGCTCGCTCCTGCTCGCGTTCGCCAGCTTCTGCGGCTGGAACGCAGCCCTACCCATGCTGGGAATGCCTCACCGCACCTCCATCTGGCTCTCCTCGCTCGTGGTCGGGCTCGGTATTCCGCTCGTCAACTTCGCCTCGGGCGTGGTGGGCGCACGGCGCGCCTGGTCGCTCGCGATCGGACTTGGCCTCCCGGTCTTACTGTTGCTGGGTGGCGTCGCTGCCATCCCCCCCGCGCCGTTGCGTGTGGTGCAAGCGAAGCTCGGTACAGGGATCACCGATCGCGAGGCGACCGGAGTACAGAAGACCTTCGAGGTCGCACCCCGCGAGCTCGTCTGTTGGACCGCGATCCGTGCACCGCGTGGACTCAAGGATGGCCTGCTTCATGTGTGGAGTCGCGATGGTACGCAGCTTCGCGCGGTCCCCGTCGAGGTCCTCGGTGGACGCCGCGCGGGGTTTCGTACGTGGTCACGTCAGCACATCGCCGCGTCCGAACCCGGACGTTACCGCTGTGACGTGATTACGACACTGGGACAGAGCTTGGGAGGCACGAGCGCGGACGTCGGTAGGCGCTGATCGGCTTCTTGCGACGTGCGCGTACGAGGTGACTCGAGTCGCAGCGCATTTCGCGGTAGGCTCGCGGCATGGGCGAAGTGGTCAACCTCAACAAGTATCGGAAGAAGAAAGCGCGCGAAGAGCGAGAGAAGCGCGCCGAACAGAACCGCTTGAAGCGAGGCCTGACGCAGGCCGAGCTCGCGCTTCGTGAGAAGAAGAAGCAGATGGATGAGAAGCGGCTCGACGGCCACAAGCTAGAGCGCGACGAGTAAGACGCCGCGCGCGGCAGATGACCCCACCGGGTGCGCGGCGTGCGTACAGACCCATGCATACGCCGCGGTCAGGTGTTGGGGCGCGCACAACGAAAAAGAGAATTCCCCACGGTTGTAGCCAGGCTGGACTAGCGCGCCGCGTTGGACGGCGCTTACCGTAATAAACCGTGGGGGAGCAGTAAGACCGCATGCCTGACAGCAGACCAAAGTCGTACCGATTGGGTCGCAGCGACGAGACCGTCGAGTGGGCGCTCCGAGAGCTCGAAAGCGCGATGTTGGGCTGCCCCCAAGAGCCGCGTGCGCGCGCTGCACTCGAGGTGCTTCGCAACTCGTTTGCGCGCGTGGAGACCAGCGCCGCGACCGACCCACTGACTGGTCTCGCCAACCGCGCCTGGTTCACACGCATGTTGGAGGAGCGGCTGCTGCCCGAGCGCGCTCCCAACTCGCACGCGGCCATCCTCTTCCTCGACCTCGACGGTTTCAAAGACGTCAACGATCAGCGCGGCCACCCTGCAGGCGACCAGCTGCTCACCGAGGTCGGGCGACGCATCACGCACTGCGTGCGCGACCACGACCTGGTGGCCAGACACGGGGGTGACGAGTTCGTCGTCCTGCTCGAAAACATCGAGACGCCGGCCGTGGCGGACACGGTGGCCGCGCGCGTCGTGGATGCCATCAGCGCACCGTTCGAGGTCGAGGGCTCGACAGTAACCCTCGGCGTCAGCATTGGCGTCGCCTACTACCCCGAGCACGGCAGCTCGAGCAGTGAGCTGCTCAAGCGCGCCGACCACGCCATGTACCGCGCCAAGGGTCAGGGCGGACGCAGCTACGCTGTGTTTGGCGAGCGCGAAGAGCTGTCGATGCCTCGCGCGCCCAAGCGCAGCTGGACGTGGGAGCTCGCGCCCGCCTCGGTAGAGACCGCCGCGCGAGAGGCAACGCAGGTCGTGTTCAAGCAGCGGCGCTGAGCTCGAACCCCGTCGCGGATCACTCCGCGTCGTAGTTCAGGTTGCTCTGCAGCCAGCGCTCGACCTCTTTGATCGGCAGCCGCTTGCGGGCCGCGTAGTCTTCGATCTGATCGCGGGCCAGCGAACCGACCGTGAAGTAGTGGCTCTGGGGATGCGCGAAGTACAGACCCGAGACGCTCGCGGCAGGCGTCATGGCCAGGTGCTCGGTCAGGTCGAGACCCGCCTTGCGTGCGCCCAGCAGCTCGAACAACATGCGCTTGTCGGTGTGGTCGGGGCAGGCCGGGTAGCCCAGCGCCGGGCGGATGCCGCGGTACTTCTCGTCGACCAGGTCGGCGGGGCTGAGGTGCTCGCCCTGGCCGTAGCCGAAGTCTTTGCGCGCCTGTGCGTGCAGCGACTCGGCGAACGCCTCGGCCAGGCGGTCGGCCAGTGCCTTGACGATGATCGCGCTGTAGTCGTCGTGCTCGCGCTCGAACTGTTTGGCCAGCTCGTCGACGCCGATGCCCGCCGTGACGGCAAAGGCGCCCACGTAGTCGACGACTCCACTCTCTTTGGGCGCGACGAAGTCGGCCAGGCTGCTGGTGTGCTCGCCGGCGCCTCGATCGTTTTGCTGACGCAGCATGGGAAAACGCGCGACCTCTTCGCGCAGGTCTTCGGCCCGGTAGAGCACGATGTCATCGCCCACCGACTGCGCGGGCCAGAAGCCGTAGACACCGCGCGCACGCAGCAACTTTTCGTTCTTGATGCGGTCGAGCAGCGCCCGCGCATTGTCGTACAGGTCGCGCGCTGCTTCGCCCTGCTTGGGGTCGTCGAAGATGGCGGGCAGGTCGCCCTTCATCTCCCACGCGCTGAAAAAGAAGCGCCAGTCGATGAACGCCTCGAGCTCCTCGAGCGGCTTGTCGTCGAGGAAGCGGAGCCCAAAGAACGAGGGCCGCGCGATCTCGGCCGGACCAAACGGGAGCTTGTGACGACGCGCGCGTGCTTCGCCGATGGGCAACAGCTTGCGCTCGCGCGAGCGTGCGTGCTGCGCGCGCTGACGCTCTTGTTCGATACGATTGTCGCTGTCGAACGTGGGCCGCTGCTTGGGGTCGAGCAGGCTGGCCACGGTGTTGACGGCGCGTGAGGCGTCGAGCACGTGCACCACCTCGTTGCCGTAGTGCGGCGCGATGCGGACGGCCGTGTGCTTTTTGCTGGTGGTGGCGCCGCCGATGAGCAGCGGAAGCTTGAAGCCCTTGCGCTCCATCTCCTTGGCCACGTGCACCATCTCGTCGAGCGACGGAGTGATCAGACCGGACAGTCCGATGACGTCGACATTGCGCTCGATGGCAGCTGCCAAGATCTTCTCGGTGGGCACCATCACGCCCATGTCGATGACCTCGTAGCTGTTGCAGCCGAGCACTACGCCCACGATATTTTTGCCGATGTCGTGGACGTCGCCCTTGACGGTCGCGAGCAACACCTTGCCCGCCGTCTGCTGCTCGCTCTTTTCGGCCGCCATGTACGGCTCGAGGTAGGCGACCGCGCGCTTCATGGCGCGCGCGCTCTTCACGACCTGTGGCAAAAACATCTTGCCCGCACCGAACAGATCGCCGACCACCTTCATGCCGTCCATCAGCGGCCCTTCGATGACGAGCAGCGGACGACCGAGCTTTTGCCGTGCTTCTTCGGCGTCGAGCTCGATGTAGTCGACGTTGCCGTGCACCAGCGCGTACTTGATGCGCTCTTCGACGCTGCTCTCGCGCCAGCTCAGGTCGACCTCGCGGACCTTGCCCTTGCCCTTGACCAGCTCGGCGTGCGTGACGAGGCGCTCGGTCGCGTCGGGCCGCCGGTTGAAGATCACGTCTTCGACGTGCTCGAGCAGCGCCTTGGGGATGTCGTCGTACACGACCAGCTGGCCGGCGTTGACGATGCCCATGTCGAGGCCCGCCTTGGTGGCGTGGAACAAGAACGCCGAGTGCATGGCCTCGCGCACCACGTCGTTGCCGCGAAACGAAAAGCTCAGGTTGCTGATGCCGCCGCTGGTGCGCACACCGGGCAGGTCGCGCTTGACGATGCGGATCGCCTCGATGAGGTTCTTGGCGAACTCGTTGTGCTCCTCGATGCCGGTGGCGATAGCGAGCACGTTGAGGTCGAAGATGATGTCCTCGGCCTGAAACCCGAGCTTGTCCACCAGCAGGTGGTACGCGCGCTTGGCGATCGCCACCTTGCGCTCCACCGACTCGGCCTGGCCCTGCTCGTCGAAGGCCATCACCACCACGCCCGCGCCGTATTCGAGCACCTTCTTGCCCTTGGCCAAGAAGTCGGCCTCGCCCTCCTTCAAGCTGATGGAGTTGACGATGCCCTTGCCCTGCACGCACTTGAGGCCGGCCTCGATCACGCTCCACTTGCTGGAGTCGACCATGATGGGGATGCGCGAGATCTCAGGCTCCGCCGCCACCAAGTTCAAGAACCTGGTCATGGCCGCTTCGCCGTCCAACATGCCCTCGTCCATGTTGACGTCGAGGATGTTGGCGCCGCCGCGCACCTGGTCGAGTGCCACGCTGAGCGCGCCCTGGTAGTCGTCGGCCTTGATCAGGTTGGCGAACTTCTTGGAGCCGGTGACGTTGGTGCGCTCCCCGATCATCGTGAAGTTGGACTCGGGCGTGATGGTCAGCGTCTCGAGGCCGCTGAAGTGCGCGACGGTGTGATCGACCGTGGGGATCTCGCGCGGGGGCAGGCGCTCGACGCGGTCTGCGATCGCCTTGATGTGCGCCGGGGTGGTGCCGCAGCAGCCGCCGACCAGGTTGACGAAGCCGCTCTGTGCAAAGTCGAGCAGGTGACCGCCCGTGGTGGCGGGCAGCTCGTCGTAGCCCGTGTCGGACAGCGGGTTGGGCAGGCCGGCGTTGGGGTAACAGCTGATGTACGTGGGTGCGATCGACGACAGGCTCTCCACGTACGGGCGCATGTCGGTCGCACCGAGCGAGCAGTTGATGCCCACGGAGATCGGGCGCGCGTGCGCGACCGAGTACCAGAACGCGTCGATGGTCTGACCGCTCAACGTGCGCCCGGACTTGTCGACGATGGTCACGGAGATCATCAAGGGCAGCCGCGTGCCTGTCTGCTCGAATACCTGTTCGATCGCACTGAGCGCAGCCTTGCAGTTCATGGTGTCGGTGATGGTCTCGACCAACAACACGTCGGCGCCGCCCTCGATGAGCGCGCGCGTCTGCTCGGCGTAGGCCGCAAACATCTGGTCGAACGTCACGCTACGAAACGCGGGGTCGTTGACGTCGGGCCCGATGGAGAGCGTACGGGTGGTAGGCCCGATGGCGCCGGCGACGAAGCGCGGGCGATCTGGGTTCTTGTCGCTGAACTCGTCGGCTACCTTGCGTGCGATCTGGGTGGCGCGAACGTTCATCTCGTAGACGGCCCGCTCGAGCGCGTAGTCGGCCTGACTGATCGCGTTGGCGCCAAACGTGTTGGTCTCGATGATGTCACTGCCCGCGGCCAGGTACTTGCGGTGGATCTCTTCGATCACGTCGGGACGCGTGAGCACGAGCAAGTCGTTGTTGCCCTTGAGGTCGTGCTTGGTGTCCGTGAACTGCGCGCCACGGAACGCCGCCTCGTCCAGCTTGTACTGCTGGATCATCGTGCCCATCGCGCCGTCCAGCACGAGGATGCGTTTTTTGAGGAGGCGCTCGAGCGTGTGAGGAGGGAGCTGAGGAGTCATGCGCTGGCTCGTACTTTCTGGGCGAAACAAGTGACGACTTCGAAGTGGGGGCGGGCTCGCTCGCGCGAGCTGACTTCACAGTGGGTGACGTGCATACGCGTGCCGAGCTTGCTCTTGAGCCAACGCGGCGAAAAACCCGGCTGACGATGTCCGTACTGGGCCGCGATGTCCATCGCATCGTGCTTGTGCAACGTGACCACCACCAGCTCGCCCCCGGGCTTGACGACCCGCTGCGCCTCGTCGAGCGCACGCGCCGGGTCGTCGGCGTAGGCCAGGACGTTGAACAACAAGACCAGCTCGAAGCGCGCGTCGGCAAACGGTAGCGCGTGCATGTCGCCACGCACGAGCGAGACGGGCGCCTCGTCGCAGAGCCGCGAGCGCGCTGCCGTCAGCAGCTTGGGGCTGAGATCGAGGCACACGTAGCGACGACAGCGGGGCGCGATGAGCTCGGCCACGGTGCCGTCGCCCGCCCCCACGTCGAGCACCTCTCCCGCGCGCACCAGACCGGCAAACCCGCGCGCGAGCGACTCCCACGTGCGGCCGGGGGAGTAGTGGCGCTCGAGCTCGCCCGCCTGCCGCTCGGGCCAGCTCGCCTTGTCGCGCGCCTCGATCACCTGCTCGGCCCGCCGTCGGTCGCTGTGCACGGTGCTGTCGTCGAGCGTGCTGCGCAGCGCTTCCCAGACTTTTTGCGTGGGCGCCGACATCCCGCTCTCGTGAAGCCGATAGAAGCTGGACGTGGCGACCTTGCGATCGAGCACCAGCCCCTGCTCCTTGAGCCGAGCCAGGTGGGTCGAGACCTTGCTCTGGCCCAGCTCCATCACGGCGGTGAGCTCGGCCACGGTCAGCTCGAAGGCGGACAGCAGCGCACACAAACGTAGCCGCGTGGCGTCGCCGAGGGCGCCGAGCAAAGCCAGGTGAGCGTCGAGGGAGGCAGTCGACATCACTTCATCCAGATGGACCGATGAATGCCACGCAGGAGGCGCAAAAGCAAGGCGCAGACTAGCTGGCGGGTCGCAGAAGACCCCAGCGACGTCGCACCGGGATTGTGCTCGGGACGCGTGTGCCGTTAGCTATTCGTATGTTCGAGATGGTGTACACCATCTCGACCAAGGTGCTGCTCGACCCACTGCAGCTAGGCGACATCCTCGCCAGCTCGCGCCGCAACAACCCGGCGCTCGGGGTGTCGGGCATCCTGCTCTACCACCAGGGCTCCTTCATGCAGCTGCTCGAGGGCGAAGAGCCGACCGTTCGTGAGCTGTACACCCGCATTGCGCTCGACCCGCGGCATCACCGCATCGCGTCGCTGCGCGAGCGACACATCGAGACGCGCAGCTTCGGAAGCTGGAGCATGGGCTTCGTGGCGCTCGACCCGCGGCTCTTGCACGACCTGCCCGGCCGCCACGCGCTGTCGAGCAACGGCACGCTCGAGCACGACGCAGAGACGGTGCTCCCCCTGCTCGACCAGTTCCGCGATCGTCAGCACCACCGCTACATCATGACCTGACAGTCCTCAGAAGGAGGCGCAGGTGCTGGCGTCGGTGCGCAGAACCGATTCCTGATCGAACTTGTCCCGGTAGGCGGTGCGGACTCGCTCGAGGGCAGACTCGGTACCTTGGTCGCCGTGGTGCAGCACGATCAGCAGATGCCCAGGCTCGCGGATCACGTTGCCCTGCGCAGCGCGGTACTGACCTTGGGTCGCGACCAGCGTGAAGCCATCGGGCAGCGCGGGCGTGACGACGTCATCGACGAAGCCGGCAAAGGTGGACTCGTCGATGATCGTCTCGTCGCGACGCCGCTGTCCCATGAACAGCTCGCTGCGCTGCCAGGGCGCGGCCCCCACGCGGCACCTCGCTGCGGGTACGCACGCACAAAGCAAACCAATGGCCGCCCAAAGTGCATAGAGCGCGCTGCACCGGCGGAGACTCGTCCTATCGTTCGGGGGCAAAGTCTTACGGAGGGAGCGTCTCATGCTGAAGTCAGCCTATCCTTACTATCTAGGAAACCAGGCGGTGTTCGCAAACCAAGACCTCGCGGTGCTCGACAAGTACACGGGAGAGGTCGCCACGCGCGTCGCCCTCGCCGACGCCACGGCCATCGAGCGCGGCATAACACTCGCGACCGAGGCGGCCGAGCCCATGCGCAAGCTGGCGAGCTACCAGCGCGAGGCGGTGCTGCAGCACTGCGTGAAACGTTTTCGCGAGCGCTTCGACGAGCTCGCCTACGCACTCTGCGTGGAGGCAGGCAAGCCGCTCAAAGACGCACGGGGCGAGGTCACGCGTCTGATCGACACCTTTCACATCGCCGCAGGCGAGGCGACCCGGATCGGCGGCGAGGTGCTGTCGCTCGACATCAGCGAGCGCTCGCGCAGCTACACAGGCATGTACAAACGCGTGCCGATCGGCCCCTGCTCGTTCATCTCGCCGTTCAACTTCCCGCTCAACCTGACGGCACACAAGATCGCGCCGGCCATCGCGTCGGGCAACTCGTTCGTCCTCAAGCCAGCGAGCCTCACACCCATCGGTGCCCTGCTGATCGGCGAGGTGCTGGCCGAGACCGACCTGCCGCGCGGCGCGTTCTCCATCTTGCCCGCGCACCGCGACGGGGCAGACCTGTTCACCACCGACCCGCGCCTCAAGCTGCTCAGCTTCACCGGCTCGGACGAGGTGGGCTGGGCGCTGAAGGCCAAGGCCGGCAAAAAGAAGGTCGTGCTCGAGCTGGGTGGCAACGCGGCCGTGATCGTCGACGAGGACTGGGACATCGACGACGCCGTCAAACGCATCGTCACCGGCGCGTTTTACCAGAGCGGGCAGAGCTGTATCAGCGTGCAGCGCATCTTGATCCACGAGCGCATCTACGACCGCCTCAAAGACAAGCTGGTAGCCGCCACGCGCGAGCTCAAGGCCGGCGATCCCAAACGAGAAGACACCTTCATCGGCCCGGTGATCTCCGAAAAAGACGCGGCCCGCCTCGAGAAGTGGGTCAACGACGCGGTCGCGCACGGCGCCAAGCTGCTGTGCGGTGGCAAGCGCAAGGGCGTGTTGTTCGATGCGACGCTGCTCGACGCAGTGCCTGAAAGCGAGGCCGTGGTCTGCGAGGAAGTCTTTGGCCCGATCGCAGTGCTGTCGCGTTTCTCGGACTTCGACGCAGCGCTGGCCAAGGTCAACGAGAGCAAGTTCGGACTGCAAGCCGGCGTGTTCACCCGAGACATCTACAAGGCCCAGCGCGCCTGGAACGAGCTCGATGTAGGAGGCGTGGTGATAGGCGATGTGCCGAGCTTCCGCGTGGACAACATGCCCTATGGAGGGGTGAAGGATAGCGGGCTGGGGAGAGAGGGGATCCGTTGGTCGATTAAAGATATGACTGAGGTCAGGCTCATGATCTTGCGGACGCCTTGACGCTCAACGAACACGTGGACGAACACGAGCACGAACACGAGCACGAACACGAACACGTGAGACAACGAGCCCGAGCAGGTGAACGAACACGGTCGCTCGGCAGCCTCGCGAGAGCTCAGATCGCGTGCCAGGGTTTCCCGAGCTCAGCCTCGGAGCGAGACGCACGTGTTCGTTGACGTGCTCGTGCTCGTTGCCTCTCGTGCTCGTTGTCTCTCGTGTTCGTGCACGTGTTCGTGCACGTGTTCGTGTTCGTGCTGATGCTCGTGTTCACCCAGCGAAACCGGGATGACTAAGCAATCCGGAGGGTCATGTGGATGTCGTCGATGGACTGCTTGCCCATGCGGTAGGCATCCGCCGTTCGCCCGATCTCGACGAAGCCCAGCTTCTCGTACAGCCGCCGCGCACGCTCGTTGTGGGCGAAGACCGAGAGATCGATCCAGAGTAGATCGCGCTCTTGGTTGGCCCAGCGGATGGCCGCCTGGAGCAGGGCCGAGCCGACCCCGAGCCCGCGCTGCGTGCGCTCGACCCCGATGCCGAGGCGCGCGCGGTGCAGGCCCGAGTAGAGGTGACCCCCTGTGAGGTCGAGGTGACCGATGATGCGGTCGTTGTGCAGCGCCCCCCAGCAGCGCTCCCAGCCCGGCAGGTCGACTGCGCGCCGCCAGCTCTCGAAGCGGCTGGTCTCGTAGGCGTCGCGATCGAACTCCGAAAACGGCGCGAACACGATGTCGCCATCGCGGCCAGACTCGCCCGCGTGCCGCTCGATGTGCTGTCCTGCGGCGCGCAAGTCGGCGGTACGGAGCAAGCGGATCGCGATGTTCACTGCGAACAGCCAACCCCAAAAAGTGCCGTCGCGCAAGCCCGTGGCGCGCGCGTCTGGCTCAGCGGGTCTCCTCGAACAGCGAGCGGCCGATCAGCATGCGTCGGATCTCGCTGGTCCCGGCCCCAATCTCGTAGAGCTTGGCCAGTCGTTGATGTAGCCGTTGCCGCCGAGGGCCTGGATGGCTTCGAGAGCGCACGCGGTGGCACGCTCGGCCGCGTACAAGATGCAGCCGGCCGCATCTTTGCGCGACGCCTCCCCGCGGTCGCAGGCGCGGGCGACCGCGTACACGTAGGCCTGGCTGGCACTGAGCGTGCTGTACATATCGGCGAGCTTGCCCTGCATGAGCTGAAACTCGCCGATCGGGCGCCCAAACTGCTGGCGCTCGTGCACGTAGGGCAGGACCAGGTCGAGACAGGCCTGCATGATACCGAGCGGCCCGGCCGAGAGCACCACGCGCTCGTAGTCGAGGCCGCTCATCAACACTTGCACCCCGCCGCCCACCTCGCCCAGCACGTGGTCGCGCGGAACGCGGCAGCCCTCGAAGACGAGCTCGGAAGTGCTCGAGCCGCGCATGCCCAGCTTGTCGAGCTTGGGCGAGGCGCTGAAGCCGGGCGTGTCGCGCTCGATCACGAACGCCGTGATGCCCCGGGGACCGGCCGCCGGATCGGTCTTGGCGTAGAGCACCACCAGGTCGGCATCCGGGCCGTTGGTGATCCACATCTTGCTGCCGTCGACGACGTAGTGATCGCCGTCGAGGCGAGCGACCGTACGCATGGACACGACGTCGCTGCCGGAGCCCACCTCGCTCATCGCGAGGGCTCCCACGTGCTCGCCGCTGATCAGCTTGGGCAGCCACAGCGTGCGCTGCGCGGGGCTGCCGTGGCGCGCGATCTGATTGACGCACAGGTTGCTGTGCGCGCCGTACGAGAGGCCGACGCTCGCGCTGAAGCGCGAGATCTCCTCCATCACCAGACAGTGCGCGAGGTAGCCGAGACCGGCACCTCCGTCTTGCTCACGCACCGTGATACCCAGCAATCCGAGCTCGCCGAGCAACGGCCAGAGCGCGCGCGGGAACTCGTTGCTGCGGTCGATCTCGGCCGCGATGGGCTCGATGTGCCGGCGCGCAAAACGGTGCACGCTGTCGCGCAGCTGCTCGAGCTCCTCCCCGAGTCCATGGTTGAGGCCTCTATGCGCTACCGACATCTCACGCTCCTGCTTCCGCCCGTCCCGTTCGCTGCTCCTCTCATGATTGCGCAGAGCCCAACGCTTGGACGAACAAAATGAAGGCGCCCTGTTTACAGTTCGGCGCCGCAGTCTCGGCAGCTCGGCTTTTGTGCGGCCAGTGCGTGGACGGGCCCCGCTGCGAGCCCGAACGTCAGCGCGAGCGGCAGCAGCAGCGTGATCTCGGACATGATGATGGGTGCGAAGCACAGGACGCCGAGCATCCCGGCATACCAGGGACGCTTGACCCAGACGAATCCTGGCCATGCACGCAGCGGTTCGACCTGATGTTCACAGCGCGTGCAATAGGTGCTCATCTCTTCGCTCACGCGGCTGAGGGCGCGCTGGGACACGGCTTCCATTCGTCATTCTTGGGGTCATCCACCCTGTGAGACAAGCCATTCGCCGCGTGGAAGTAGGCCCTCGGGTTGCTCGCGGCTGGCTCGTGGTTACTAGTCGCAGGTGGGTCCACTCTTCCTCGCATTCGTACTGCTCCCGCTCGCCGACCTCTGGCTCCTGATTCGGCTGGGTAGTGCGCTCGGTGGCTTCAATGCGCTGGCCTACACCCTGGCCATGGGTCTGCTCGGCTCCGTGCTGGTCCGCTCCGAGGGCCAGAAGGTGCTGGTCGAGTTTCGTCGAGCGCAGGCAGAAGGGCGTGTCCCCGAAGAAGGGCTCGTCGGCGGTCTGCTCATCCTCGCCGGCGGGTTGCTGTTGATCACCCCAGGTGTGATCACCGACTTGCTCGGGTTTTTGTGCTTGTTGCCTCCGACACGACGCGCCATCGCGAAGGCACTCGCAGCGGGCTTCGCGCGCAAGATCGCACAGGGTCGAGTGCACGTGCAGGTGCAAGATCTCGGCGTCGCGTGGCCCCCTCGCTCGCCCTCGTCGGGGCCCTTCGGGTCTGCCTCGTCGACCCGCATCCACAACGGCCGGCAGAGCCCACAGATGCCTCGCCAAGAAGATGTGATCGATACCGAGGGTGAAGAGCTCTAGCGCGAGCGTAGACAAGAACGAACGCTGCGGTCTGAGTATTGCGGCCCACCAAAACACCGCTCGCGTTCAAGTGCGCCCTCGGGCGTGCGAGCGAGGAAAGCAGTCCGAAATCACGGCGACGTCAGGCAAGGTGAGCAGGCACCCGGGAAAGCGCGATGTTGTTCCACGTCCGCTTAATCGCGCTACCTTTCATCTCTCCTGGCCACCCGCGTTGCTGGGCTCACTTATGGCTCGAGGCGTCTCATGAACCGACCGCGCGTACTGATCGTAACTCCGCGCCGCTACGAAAAAGTGATTTGGCGTTGCGGGCAAGTCGAGTTCGAAGACTTGGTCGGCAAGATCGACGACGTCGAGCTCGTGGCACTCGAGCCCACGGTACGCGGGCAGGGTCTGTTTGCGCGGCAAGCGGCTCGCGTCGCACAACGCTTCGCCAACGTGGAGCTCTCGTTCCAACCACGCGTCGTCCCCGCCACGCTCGACCGCGAGTACGAGCTGTTTGCGTCCTACGCCGCGCAGCCCCGCGACCTCGAGCTGCTCGACAACATCCCCAACTGGCGAAAGAGCTGCAAAAAGGCCGTGTGTTTCGTCGACGAGTTCTGGGTCGACCACTTTGCCGAAGACGCGCGCCGGCTCGAGCGGCTCCAAAACTTCGACCTGGTCGCGGTCATGTTCCACGGCACGGTCGAGCCGCTGCAGAAGCTCATCGACGTACCCTGTGTGTGGGTGCCCGCGGGCATCGACGCGCTGCGCTTTTTCCCCGGCGTCGTGCCGCCCGCGCGCTCCATCGACGTGTACGCGATGGGGCGTCGCTCGGACAACAGCCACGAGGCGCTGCTCTCCGAGGCCAGCTCCCACAACTGGACCTACCTGTTCGACAGCATCGACCCGGTGCACGTGCGCGACGGTCTGCAGTCCCACCGCGCGCAGCTCGCGGAGCTCGTCAAGCGCACGCGCTACTTCATCGCCAACATGGCCAAAGTCGACGCGCCCGCGCACCGGGGCACCCAAGAAGAGATTGGGTTTCGTTCGTTCGAAGGTGCAGCCGGAGGCGCCGTGTTGCTCGGGCACACGCCCGCTACGCCCAGCCTCGAGCAGCTGTTCGACTGGCCCGATGCGCACGTGCGCGTGGCGTTTGGCTCGCGCGACATCGCCGATGTGATCCACCAGCTCGACGCCGACCCAGAGCGCGTGAACACCATCCGTCGCAACAACGTAGTCAACAGCCTGCGCCGTCACGACTGGGCGTACCGCTGGCAGGTCGTACTCGACAAGCTCCAGATCACGCCGTCCCCACGCCTCGGCGAGCGGCTCGCCACGCTGCGCGACTTGGCCAACCGCGTCGATCGTGAAGACTGGCCCGGCGCACACGGCAGCTTGTCGGGCGTGAGCCTGTTACCCACCGCCCCCGGTAGCCGCAGCGCCATCTAGCTAGCGCGGTGACGCTCGCTGCATCCCGCCAAGTTCATCGGTCACGGTTTGGTCGCCGCCACCGCTGCACTCTGCAGGCTGCGTAGCTGGAAGCGCAGCAACAACAGACAGACCACCGCAAAGCCTGCGGAGAGCACGAAGGCGGCGCCGGGAAAGTAGACCGGTGCGTCGGCCGCCGAGTAGTGCGCCATGGTCTGCGTGAGCAGCAGCGGCCCCACGACGGAGCTGAGACCCATCACGCTGGCCATGGCGCCCGAGAGCTCGCCCTGGCGCTCCGCAGCCAGCCCGCGCGACATGATGGCGTTGAGCGACGGCATGGCCACGCCCGAGAGCCCGCCGATCACGAGCGTGGGGTACAGCATCCAGCGCTGCGTCATGAACGCGTACGCCAAAAAAACGCACATGCCTGTGATGAAGCCGATGGGCGCAGCACGCGCTTCCCCGACGCGCGCGACGATGCGGCCCGTGAGCACCCCCTGCACGATGCTCATCGACACGCCCGAGAGCGCGAGCGTGGCGCCGATCTCGCGCGGCGAGAGGTTGAACTTGGCGATCGTAAAGTAAGACCAGGTGGCTGGGTACACGTGGAACGCCAGCTGCCAAAAGAACGCCACCAGCATGACGCCGAGCACCCGGGGCTCGTTGCGAAAGGCCGACAGCGTGCCGAGTGGGTTGGCGCGCGCGAGGGAAAACCGCCGGCGGCGATGCTCGGGCAAGCTCTCGGGGAGCACCAACGCGCCGTAGCAAAAGTTGAGCGCGGCCAAGATGGCGGCCGCGAAGAACGGCGCGCGCGGCGAGAGCTCACCGAGAAAGCCACCCAGCGCGGGACCGAGGATGAAGCCGAGGCCAAACATCGCACCGATGAGACCAAAGCTGTGCGCACGCTTTTCGGGCGGCGACACATCCGCGACGTAGGCCATGGCAGGGCCGTGAGGAACCGGCCGGCGGTTTTGCGTGCGCTCCGCTCAGAGTGTCTCTAGGTAAGCCACCAGGTCCGCGATCTGAGGCTTGGTGAGCTGAGACGTCTTGCCGTGCTTGTCGCCGCCGCCGCAGGGACCGTCGAAACGATCGGTCAACGTCTGCGCGCAGCCGTCGTGCATGAACGGAGCGTGCAATGCCACGCCGTGCAGGGACGGAACCTGGAACTTGCCGCCGGTGCCGACGTCGACCGTTTGGTTGTTGGTGAGCGTCTCGCCCGAGTGACACGTTGCGCAGGCCGCCTCCGCGGAGTCGAACACCTTTTTGCCGCGTGCGCTCGCCGCCGGGTCTGTGGACACGAGTGCCAGCGACGGCTGCTTGTCGAGCCACTTGGCGAGCGCATTGGCGTACTTGTGCTCGACCACGAAGCCGCCCATGCGGCGCGTCATGACCTCGTCCACCAACTTGTCGAAGGTCGCGAGATCGCCCTCCCAGTGCAGCGGAAGTGTCTTGGAGAGACCACCGCGCATGTTCTGCGTGCGGCGTGGGCCCACGTCCTTGAAGTTCCAGACGTGACCATCGTCGAGCGCCTCGCCATGGCACGAGGCACACGAAAGGCCGGTGCCGACGTCGGTGTGAAACAGCTCGTGGCCGGTGTCGCGCACGGACGTGGGGTTCAAGTTGACGGCCAGTGTCTCGAAGAACGACGGGAAGGTGTCGCTGCGGCCGCTCTGCGACTCGTAGATGCGCAGCTGCGCGGGCTCGCGGCTGAACACGTACAGGCGGTCTTCGTCGTCGAAGTCGACCGCGGTGGCCTGCATGTCGAAGCCCTCGCCCCAGCCGGTGGCGCACGTCTGTCCGGGCGACAGGATGGGCGGCGGCGTGAACGTGCCGGCGTCTGCAAACGGATCTTTGCCCGTCGGGAGCTCGGAGTCGCTGATCCCTGCATCGGTCACGATCGAGGCGGAGAGCGAGGCAGAGAGCACCTCGACCGACGGCTGCTCGCCGCGCAGGTAGGCGCCGGGCTTGGCAACCGCCATCCAGCGTCCGCTGTGGGAGACCGCGATGTCGACCGCGAGCGCCGCACCGCCGAGACCCACGCTCGCGCCCGCGTTGCCTTCGCTGTCGTACTGCGTGATGCCCGCCTGGGTGATGGTGGCGCAGCCGCCGCCGTAGCCGCCCGAGGAAGAGATCACCACCTCGTCGTCTTGCGACTGCTGGTGCAGCATGACGGGTGTACCGTCGGCGCCGCGCACCGTCTTCCACGCCAGGGTGGGACTCATCTCCACCTCGCGCGGACCGCCCGAGCCCTTGCCACCAGACGGGCCGCTCGCTGTTTGGTTGAAGTCGAAACGCGTGGTCTTGGCGACCAGGGGGCCGGTCTGGCGGGCGATGGTGCCGTCGTCGTCGATGCGCAGCAGCTCGGCGCTGCGGTAGCGCGAGACCCAGCGCTCGCCTGTCTTGCTCACGACGACGTCGCGCAGGTCGAGCGCGACGAAGCTGCGGCTGAGCTCTTTGTGGTCCGCGCTGGACAGCGAGATGAGCTGACCGTCGGAACAGGCGACCCACACCGCGCCCTTGGCTGCGTCGTAGGCGACGCCGCGGGGCAACGAACAGGTCTTGGTCTCCGCGGTGACCGCAGCCGTGCGGAGGTCGATGCGTACGACCGCGCCCGTGCTGCGCAATGCGACGTGTGCACCGCCATGCTCGTCGAGCACCACGCGGCCCGGCTCACTACCCGTAGCGAGCGTGACGGTGCGAACGAACAGGGTGTCCGGCTCGACCAGGTACACAAAATCGCGATCGGGGTCGGCGATGACGACGAGCTTGCCGTCAGGTTGCACGGCGAGGCTGCCTCCGCTGATGGGGGGCGGCGTGTGCTCGGCGGTGATCAGCGTGGAGAGCATGACGGGCGTCCCCGGTTGCCCCCCATCGGAGAAGGGCTTGCCTGGGAAGATCGGGTCGACCTCCCCCGGGTCCGCCTGTGGAGGCGGGTCGTTGCCCTTCCAGAAAGCACTCGAACATCCGGCTGCCCCGCCCGTAGCGAGAGCGACAGCGACCACGGAAATCGTCTCACGCAATCTGCCCATGTTGCCTCTGTGACGTGACGGGGAAGGAGCCTCGGAACTTTTCGAGAGCCCAGTGTTTGGCGCTCTAAGGGCAACGAAGATGCCATCGCTCCGTGAGCCATCCGCCCATCACCCCGAGCGATGGGTCTCACCAATAGACGGGCCCAAGCAGACACTTTCGTGGGGTGACGCGTCAGTCCCGAGCAGTAGACCGCGCCAGCTTGTGCCACCCGTCGCGCGGGCTATGTCGCGACAGGCACGGGGTGAGTCAGATCTTACGCAGACGTTTTCACACCCCGATGCTCGAAACGCACGGTGGCGAGCAGAGGAAGGCCGCGCGGTTCGTGTTCTGGCCTTCTCTCCCGCGGGCTTTGACACCAGTGTGGGTAGGTGAGTAATCTTCTCGCGGCGCGCCTGCAGATGGGCATCTCGCTCGGCTTTCACATCGTCTTTGCCTGCATCGGCATGACCATGCCGTGGC
>JBEGTL010000091.1:0-18714 GCA_041179425.1 Pseudomonadota bacterium
TTCACCACTTACCAACCGCTCGCCGGTGCTTACGACGAGTTGGTTCTTGCCGATAGCTCTCCACGGCCGCACACGCGTCGCATTCACGCGCTGCTCTCAGGTACCCCCGCGCGTGAATTTGCCCGCTACCAGTCGCTGGCCGAGCTGTCGCTGTTCAATCAGGGAGTCACGTTCTCGGTTTATTCGGACAATCAAGGCACTGAAAAGATCTTCCCGATCTGCCTCGTGCCGCGCGTCATCGGTGCCACCGAGTGGGCAAAGGTCGAGCAGGGTCTCGTCCAGCGCATCAGCGCGCTCAACATGTTCCTCGACGATATGTACGGGGAGCAAAAGATCCTGAAGGCGGGAGTCATCCCGGCCGACCTGGTCATCGGCGCCAAGGCCTACGAGAAGACGCTACAGGGCATCAAGCCTCCCGGAGGTGTTCGTATCCCCATTGCGGGCATCGACCTCATCCGTGGGCCCGATGGTGTGTTTCGCGTGCTCGAAGACAACGTGCGCACGCCTTCGGGTGTGTCGTACGTCGTCGAGAACCGCCTCGTGACCAAGCGCATCTTCCGGGAGAACCTGGAGATGAGCAGCGTGAGGTCGGTCGAGCAGTACCCGATCGAGCTTGCTCACACCTTGCGGTCCGTCGCCCCCAACGGCGAGACCGACGTCAACATGGTGGTGCTCACGCCGGGCGTGTTCAACTCGGCCTACTTCGAACACTCGTTCTTGGCGCGCCACATGGGCATCGACCTGGTCGAGCCCTCGGACCTGTTCGTCGATGACGACACCGTGTTCGTGCGCACCACTCACGGCCCACGCCGCGTCCACGTCATCTACCGTCGTATCGACGACGCGTACCTCGACCCCAAGTTCTTTCGGCCCGACAGCCTGCTCGGCGTGCCGGGCCTGATGACGGCCTACGCCAAGGGCAGGGTCACTCTCGTCAACGCGCCCGGCAACGGCTGCGCCGACGACAAGGCCGTCTACCCGTTCGTGCCCGACATGATCAAGTACTACCTGGGCGAAGAGCCCAGCTTGGCGCAGGTCGACACGTTCGTGTGCGCGCGCGACGACGACAAAAAATACGTGCTCGAGCACCTCGAAGAGCTGGTCGTCAAGGCCGTCGACGAGGCGGGAGGGTACGGCATGCTGATGGGCCCACAGTCCACGGCTCTGCAGCGCGAAGAGTTCAAGCGCCGCATCCTCGCCGAGCCGCGCAAGTACATCGCGCAGCACCGCATCGAGCTGTCGACTTGTCCCACCTGGGACCCGGCACGCGAGAAGCTCTCACCGCGCCGGGTCGATCTTCGTCCGTTCATCCTCACGGGTCCGCACGGGTCGTGGGTGCTGCCCGGTGGGCTCACGCGGGTGGCCCTGGTCGAGGGGTCGTACGTCGTCAACTCGAGCCAAGGTGGCGGCTCGAAGGACACTTGGGTCGAGCGGGAGGCAACGACGTGATCTCTCGTGTCGCCGACTACTGCTTCTGGTTTGGTCGCTACATCGACCGGGCCGAGAGCTCCGCGCGCCTGCTGCAGGCGACGCGCTCCCTCGTCTTCGACGCCGACATCCCCGTCACGCACTGCTGGCAGCCGCTGGTCATCGTGTCGGGCGAAGAGGCACCCTTCGTCGAGCGCCACGGCCGCGAAGCGCTCGGCAACGGCGAGCTCGTCCAGGAGTACATGACCTGGAGCCGCGAGAACCTCACCAGCTTGTCGAGCTCGGTGCGCGCTGCACGGGAGTGCGCACGTGCCATCCGCGACCAGCTGTCGCTCGAGCTGTGGGAAGAGATCAACGAGCTCTTCCTGTTCCTCGGTCGCGAGACCACCGAGACTCTGTACTGGGAAAACCGCGAAGAGTTCTATCGCGCCGTGCGCAGGAGCACGCAGCTCATCTTGGGGCTGGTGCGCAGCACCATGCTCCACGGCGATGCCATGCGGTTTTTGTGGCTCGGCGTGATGATGGAGCGCACCGCGCAGACCGCGCGCATCCTCGACATGCACCACCACACGATGATGCGCGAGGCGGCGCACGACATCGTGCGGATGGCGCTGTGGATGTCGCTGCTCCGTGCGTGCTCCGGGGCCGAGGGCTTCATGAAGAAGCACCAAGGCCGCGTCTCCGCGCAGAGCATGGTCGAGTTCGTGCTCTTCGAGCCCGGCTTCCCTCGCTCCCTCAAGTACTGCCTCAAGGCAGCCTCCGAGCAGCTCGGCCGCATCTGGACCGAGCCCACCCACACCTCGCGAGCGCGGCTCTCGTCGCTCATCGCGTGGCTCGACTCGCAAAAGGGCGAGTTCGACATCGGCCAGATCCACCCGGTGCTCACCTACGTCGTCGACGAGAGCGCTGCCATCTGCTCCAAGATCTCGGAAGAGATCCAGGGGCCTCCGCGGGCGGTGCGGGTCAGCGATCCGGGTGCGGCGCCGGCCCAGAGCCAGTCCCAGACGCAGACCGCGTAAGCGAACGGTCCGCTCTGGGTCGTACGCGTGCCCGTGCCCGTACACGATCTGGGCGACGACGTTCCGTTCGTCTGGCCCGTGAAGTCAGGCCTTCGGAGCGAAGGCGCCGAGGCCGACCTTGCCCCGGGTAATCGTCAGGTGCCTGCCTGCGATCTCGAAGCTGACGGTACCCTCGCCCATGAGGACCTCGAGCATGGGCTGTTCGGCAGCGGCAGGGGGACCCACACATGCTCTGTTGGTCGAGCCAATTGTACCGAGCATCAGCCGGTTGCCAGTCGCCGTGTAGGTGCCAGTGCCGCTGTTGCAGCCGGTCTCGAAACGCAAGCTCCCATCCTCGGCAAACAGAATCGAGGCTTCTAGAGGGCTAGCCAGATGCTGAACGGCGTCGTTCGCAATGAAGCTGTCGATCGTCCACGGCGTGGTCATCAGCGGGCGGTCGGGATCCGACGTCTCGCGATCGACGAAGACCAGGGTCGCACTGGCCCCCGAAAGTGTAAGCACGTCGGCGTCCAACACGACGCGGGGGCTGCCGGTGATGAACGACGCCAGCCACCGGTCCTGTTCGTGCTCCGCAGGTGGGCATCCGCCCAAGGTAACGCCGACGTCGGACACGACCAAGCTCCCGTCAAGCAGCGCGAACTCGCCTTCGACTGTGTTGCAGTTCGCACCTAGCCCGAGGCGGCCGTCGTAGAACGAGATACTCGGTGTGCTTCCAGCCAGTGACTCGAAGCCCTGCGCGGACTGCAGTAGGAACGTGCGGCCTCGCAGTTGGGGTGCCTTGCAGGGCGCGGGACAGTCGCGTGCGGGTCCTTTGTCGCTGCTAAGTCCGCCGGTGTGCGAGTCTTCGGTCCCGCCGCAGGCCACGCTTGCCAACACGAGAAGACCGACGCGGATGACATGCTTCATCGCCGTGCTCCATTCTGACTGCTTTGACTGCAGTACAGCCACTGCACATGTTGCCGGATTTGTTTCTGTCGCACGGTCCGTGCCGGTCACTCGTGGATGGCTCATGCCTGGCGGACGTGCTGTGCGGAGGCAGGGTGCGCTTTTTCGGCCGGGTCGGCTCCGTGCGAGGGGGGTCCGCTCAGGTCTATCCCGAGCGCTCTACCACGGCTCGTCCGCTGACGTGCCCTGACTGGGGGCCGAGTCATCCACGCACAGGTCGAGGTGCGGGCCGCCAGTTCGACCACGCCGCCTAGCGAGTAGTCGACAAGCCAGGGGATCTGCTTAAACTCGGCCGCAGCATGAGCGAGCTACCCAACATCCGCATCATCGAAGGCGACTTCAGTGCTCCCGCGGACGCCGCCGTGGCCATCGTGGCGGCTCGCTTCAACGAGTTCATCGTGGCCCGCCTCATCGACGGCGCGCTCGACGGGCTCACGCGTCACGGCGTGGCGCGCGCCAACATCACGCTCATCCGCACCCCCGGAGCGTTCGAGATGCCGCTCGCGCTTCGGCGCGCCGCCAAGAGCGGTCAGTTTGCGGCGGTGATCGCACTCGGGGCTGTCATTCGTGGCTCGACCCCGCATTTCGACTACGTGTGCAGCGAGGTCGCGCGCGGCTCGGGTGCCGCCACCCAGGAGACCGGCGTGCCGGTCCTATTTGGGGTGCTGACCACCGACACCATCGAGCAGGCCGTCGAGCGAGCCGGCACCAAGGCCGGCAACAAAGGTTTTGATGCCGCGCTGGCGGCCATCGAGATGATCAACTTGAGCCGCTCGCTTTCGGCGAACGGTATCTGAAGCCTTCCTGGCCACTCGCTCGTGCGGGTGGTCGCTTTGAAAAAGTGAGCAGTTCGTCATGGGAGCGCGTACCAGGGGCCGCGAGGCCGCGTTGCAGATCCTGTTTGCCGAGGACCTCGCCGGCGGCTCGCTCGCGCATGCCGAGCGGCTGCACTGGGCGCACCTCGCGGCCAGCGTCGAGGGCAAAGACTTCGCGCACACCGTCGTCGAAGGCTACGGCGATCACGCCGAAGAGATCGACACGATGATCCGTAAGGTCAGCGAGCACTGGCGCATCGAGCGCATGCCGCTGGTCGATCGCAACATCTTGCGACTGGCCACCTACGAGCTGATGTTTATGCCCGACGTGCCGCGCAAGGTGACGCTCAACGAGGCCGTCGAGCTGGCCAAACGTTACGGAGGCGAGGGCAGTGCTGGCTTCGTCAACGGCGTGCTCGATCGGATCGCGACCGAGGTCGGCAAGGCCTGAACGATGGAGTTTCGTTTTGCGCCACTGACGCTGCCTAGCTTGGACGAGCTCAAGACCGAGGTGCTCTGCTTGCCGGTGTTCAGTGACGTGCGTCCGCTACGCGGCGCGGCGGGGCTGGTGGACTGGCGGTTGTGCGGTCGGCTGTCCGAGCTGATGCTGCGCGGCGATCTGCGCGGGGACTTCGATAGCGCGCTGCTGATGCCGCCGCCGGAGCGACGGCTGTTGGCAGAGCGGATCTTGTGCGTGGGCGCGGGGCCGCACGCAGGGCTCGACGAGGCGCGTTTTCGCGCGCTGCTTCGAGCCATACTGGCGCGGGTATTGGCGCTGCGGGTGCGGACTGTCGCCTTGTCGCTGCCGCATGGGTCCCTGTTCTGGCTCGAGCCTGCGCAGGCGATCGATCTGCTCGTCGATGAAGCGTTGGTACACAGCGATCGGATCGATGAGATCGTGCTGGTGGAGAGCGACGAAGCGCAGCTCGTCATGGAGCCTCGGATCGAGCGGGCTCGTCGTCGTGCTTTGGCTGACTAACTAATTTTTGTTGGTGGCCGTGGACATGGGGTCGGCCTCCTGCGGGTCGTAAGCCTGTCGCGGTGGACATGGGGTCGGCCTCCTGCGGGGAGCGTCTCCGTGCTCGCAAAGCCTGCGCGCGCAGATACTCCCCTCCGGCGCACGCGATTTCGAAGCGAAATCGCTCGGGGTAGGTTGTCTTGAGCCGGACGCGGTTTGCCCTAGACCGCCACCCCAGCTTACGCACCCGTGGCGGTCGGGTGTTTGGCGATCACGGCGTTCGGCAGACGCGCTCTGGTCGCGGTGGGGAAGTCCGTCCACCTTTTTGGGGTGGGGTTTCGGGAGTGCCTGGCTCGTCCACCAACGGACTTCGCTCGCTCGTCTGCGACTCGCCTTGAGTGTGCTGGCGTGGGGAGATTTGGGGCGCGTTTGGGCCAAGAGTCTGACTGTCTGCAGACGCCACGGCTGCGCATGCCAACAGACGACAATGTCGCTTTGCTTACTGTCGTGTTGGGGAGGCTTGCTGAGTGTCAGATGGGGCTGGATCTTACGGGTGGGGGACGCTCGGTCTTGACCGGTGTGGAGGCTGGTGTCATTGGAGGGCGTAGACGCGTTGGATGTTTTTAAACGCTGATCGTCGTTCGTGAGGCTGCCTGTGGTTTGGCGGTTTTGCGGGAAAAATGCCTCTTTCAGGCGAGAAGAGTCGATGCAGGCTGGTGAGCACGCGGCGCGTTTTCGTGCGCTCGATGGGCTGCGTGGTGTGTTCGCGTTGGCGGTCGTCACGCTCCACTGCAACGTCTACGGCTACTTCTACGACCTTCCCATCGTGCGGCCTGCGTACCTCGCGGTGGACTTCTTTTTTGTGCTCAGTGGGTTTGTCATCTCGCACGCGTCGATGCGCAGGCTCGGCAGCTTTCGTGCGTTGGGTACGTTTGTGATTCGTCGCTTCGAGCGGGTGTGGCCGCTGCACGCAGTCATGCTCGCTTGCTTCGTTTTTCCGAGTGTGTGAAGTGGGTGCTCGTCGCGCGCGGCGCGGCCTCGGAGTCGCCGCCATTTGGCTCGCCCGAGACCAATCCGCTCGCCATCCCCGCGCACCTGCTGCTCGTGCACGCGTTGCACCTGTTTCCGAGCAACACCTGGAACAGCCCGAGCTGGAGCATCAGAACCGAGTTCTATACCTACGTCGTGTTCGCGCTGTGCACGCTCGCGCTTCGTCGCTGGCTCGTGCCCGTCGCGCTGCTGCTGATTGTCGTGTGCGCCTCTGGTTTGTTCGCGCAGGTGGCGAACATGGACGCCACCTACGACTGGGCGATGCTGCGCTGTGTGTTCGGCTTCTTCGTCGGCCACCTCGTGTACCGCATGGTCCGTCGGTTCTCGGCCCCACGCGCGGGCGCAACCGTCGTCGAGCTCGCGCTCGTGGCGGCGACCCTCGTGTTCATGGTGTACGCGGCAACAAACCAGCTCTCCATCCTCGCCCCCATCATGTTTGCGGTACCCATCTGGTACTTCGCTTTCGAACGAGGCGGGTTGTCTCGCGTGCTGTCGTCGTCGCCGCTCGCGGCGCTCGGCAAGTGGTCGTACGCCATCTACATGGTGCACGAGCTGGTCTTCCTGCTGCTCATGCGTGGCTTTCGAGCTCTGAGCCGCGCGCAGCACGTCGACATGTTCATCGTCAACGACTGGTCCCACCGTCGAGGGACGTTCGTGTTGCTCTCGTTCGGCGAGCGCTGGTCGATGGACGTCGTCGCAGCGTCGGCCATCGTGATCGTGATCGCGGTTGCCTACCTGGCCAACCGCTATGTCGAGCAGCCGGCCACGGCTTACTTCCAGCGGTGGGCCGAGCGCTTTGCCGCTGCGCCGCTGCCCGCGGAGGCCGCGCAGGGCGACGGGCAAGTGTTGGTTACGCCTGCTTCGGCTCGCGAGGCGTAGCGACCGCCATAGACGAGCTGCGACGGGGAGACGAAAGCGCTGCGTGCGCGCGACGTCCTCAACCCTGGATGAGCAAGACAGGCACAGGGACCCGGAGTGTCTCCAGAGCGTTGGAAGGCTGCTGCGTGGGCAGCACCTTCACCCCAAGTGCAGATCCGCGCAGCCGATGACGCGAGAAAAATCTCCTCGGAACCGTCCTCGCCTCGCGTTCGTACTCGCTGGCAGCCGACCTTCGCAGTCTGACTTCGCTGGATCGCAGTCCAGTGGTTCTTGATCATGTCTGGTTTGGTTGCGCCTCGTGTCTGCTACTCGTTGACGCGTTTCGCCTCACGTGCGACATCTGAGCGTCTTTCGATATGTGGGCTGTTCGGAGTTCAACTTGACCAACAAACTTGGTTTGGTGTCGGTTGTCATTCCGGCGTTCAACGCACGGCAGACGATCCGTGAAGCGGTCGAGTCGGTGCTTGCCCAGACCTACTCCGACTTGGAGGTCGTGGTCGTCGACGATTGCTCGACCGACGGCACGCTCGAGATCCTCGCCGATCTCGCGGAGCGCGACGGCCGGCTCCGGCTCCTTCGCAGGTCCGAGAACGGTGGGCCGCCGGCGACACGCAATACCGGCATTCGCGCCTCGTCTGGCGCGTTGCTCGCGTTCATCGACGCCGACGACCTCTGGCACCCCGAAAAGATCGCCATGCAGGTCGAGAAGATGGCGCAGTGCGGTCCCGAGGTGGGCGTCGTCTACACGTGGTGCACGTACATGGACGAGGCGGGGCACATCATCCCCAACCGCGTCTTTGCCGGCAAACACGAGGGCGACGTGTACGCCGCGCTGCTGTTCGGCAACTTCATCAACAACACGTGGCTGGTTCGTCGCTCGTGCCTCGAGGCCATCGGCGGCTACAGCGAGCACCTCGCGATCGGCAACGAAGACCTTCAGATCTACCTCGATCTGGCGGAGCGCTACGAGTTCGTCGTGGTGCCGGAGTTTCTCACCGCGTACCGCGTGCTGCAGACCAGCAAGTCGCACGACGTGTGGCGCATGAAAGACGGGCACGAGGCCGTACGTGACTTGGCACGTGAGCGCCACCCGTCGCTGCCCGGCTGGCTCTTTCGGTGGTCCGCGTCCAATCAGCTTTGGTTCCTCGCGTTCCGTTGTGCGCAGGCGGGCGAGTGGACCGACGCGCTGAAGCTGGGTCTGCTCACCATCGCGCGCGACCCGGAGTTCGTGTTGCGCCCTGTCTTGTGGCGCGCGCTGCTGCGCTACGTTCCGCGCCTGCTCGGGCGCGCTCCCGTGATGGAGCCAGAGCCGGTCGAGACGCGACCCTTTCTCGATGGCGGTCCTCCCCCCAAGCTGGCGCGTGCCGAAGAGGTCACAGTCGATGAGCAGCGGCGCGCACGACGCATCGCGGGTCTCACGGTGCACCGATTTAAGGCAAAGGCTCGACCCGAAGCCATCCACGGTGAGCGCGATGCGGTGGGCGAGCCGCGCTCTCGCGCCGTCTGAGCTCGCCTGCTCGTTGTCCAGAGGGCCCAGCGGCGGCACAACACGTCCTGTGCACGCTGCTTTTCTGTGCTGACGCGGGTGCTGGCGCGCGCGCTTGCGTCAGGTCCCGTCTCGTGTACTAGACGGCCATGCAATACCGTCGCCTGGGCCGCTCGGGCCTACAAGTCAGCGAGCTGTCGTACGGCTCGTGGGTCACCTACGCCGATCAGATCGACGTGCCGGCCGCGCGCGAGTGCATGGCCGCCGCCTACGACGCCGGCGTGAACTTCTTCGACAACGCCGAGGCCTACGCCGCGGGCCAGAGTGAAGTGGTCATGGGCGAGGCGCTCAAGGCCCTCAAGTGGCCCCGTCTCAACTACGTGGTGTCCACCAAGTTTTACTGGGGCCTCAACCGCGCAGACAGCCCCGTCAACGGGCGCAACACGCTCAATCGTAAGTACCTGACGCACGCCATCGAAGGTTCGCTCAAGCGCCTCCAGCTCGAGCACATCGACGTGGTGTTTTGCCATCGGCCCGACCCGCACACGCCCATCGAAGAGACCGTGCAGGCGCTGAGCGACCTCATCACGCAGGGCAAGCTGCTGTACTGGGGCACCAGCGAGTGGAGCGCCGACGAGATCCGCGCAGCCTGGGAGATCGCCGACAGGCGCAACCTGCACAAGCCCATCGTCGAGCAGCCGCAGTACCACCTGTTCCATCGGCGGCGCGTGGAGCAAGAGTACGCGCGTCTGTACGAGGATATCGGACTGGGCCTCACGACGTGGAGTCCGCTCGCTTCGGGCCTGCTCACCGGCAAGTACAAGGCGGGCATCCCCGACGGCTCACGCGGCACGCTGCCCAACCTGAGCTTCTTGCGCGCAGGACTGACCGACAAGGCCAAGAACGCCGCAGTCGCCGAGCTCGAGGGCCTCGCGCGTGAGCTGGGAGGCAGCGTCGCGCAGCTCGCACTCGCCTGGGTCAACCACAACCCGCGCGTCAGCACGGTCATCTTGGGGGCGAGCAAGGTCAGTCAGCTGCAAGAGAACCTCAAGGCCATCGAGCTGACGCCCAAGCTGACGCCCGACGTGCTCGAGCGCATCGACGCGATCACCAAGCCGCTCGCACAGTAAGAAGACGCAGATGCTGACGCGACGTCAGTACTCGCGCTGGCCGCAGGTCCCGAGCCTCGCCGTATTGCGGAAGCAGATCTGACTGGGGTTACAGTCGACGCTGGAGTTGCAGCGGCCGACCTCCGGTCTGCAGACACTCCGCTGTGCCGTGCCACCGTCTCGCTCGTGCTCGTAGTGGCAGCTGTACCCCTCGGCGCAGTTGCCCTGCACGCAGGGCGTCGCTTCGTGCGCGCGTTGACCCGGCGGTGCAAGGCCGCCGCAGCCTGCGATCGCCAGGAAGCACAACGCCCAACACGCGGCGCGCGTGCCCTTGTCGGAGGCGCGTAACGTCATCGTGACCTCTCTCTTTGCTGGCGCGGCCCGCGTCTCGGGCACCGGCGCTACAAAAGACAGTAGCCCCACGCCGGCATCGTGTCTTGTAAAAGAAACGATAGCGCGCGTGGTTTACCAGCTGGCTGCGATGGACTCGGGCGCTTTGCCACGCACGTCGATTTGAAGGCGTTGCGCGAGCTGATCGACCAGGTGTGCAGCATCGCGACTGACGCTGGAGAAACGCCCCGATCCCCAGGTGTAGAGCCACGGCAGTCCGACAAAGTAGACACCTGCGACAGGGGCCACACCGCGGCTGTGCGCAGGGCGGCCCTTGCCATCGAACACCGGCAGCTCGACCCACGCGTAGTCGGAGTGGTAGCCCATGCTCCAGATGACGCTGCTGATGTTCGCTTCTGCGCAGTCGAGTGTCAGAGGTTGAACACCTGGCGACCAGACGGGGCGGTACGCCTCTTGTGCGGGCGCCTCGATGCCGTGCTTGGCGATGTAGCCGTCGATGCCGCGGTTGATGGCGACGAAGGTGTCGTCTGCTTGGTCGAGGTTGTGTCGTAGGTCATCGGCGAAGCGGAGCGCGCCATCGTCGATGTCGAGCAGCCGCCCGTGCAGCGCCATCCCGTCGCGCGCAAAGCTGCGCAGGTCGATGTCGCGCCCGCCATCGCGGCCCGTCACGTAGTGGTTGGCCTTGGCGCGCACTGCGTCTTTGAGCGGATGCTCGTGCACGGGCAGGTCGTAGTGCCCCATCTCCTCGAGCCAGGAGACCACATCGCGGCCACGGTAGCGACGAGCGACACGAGGCGCACTGCCGACACACAAGTGCACCTGACGGCCTGCGAGGTGGAGGTCTTCCGCGATCTGACAACCTGACTGTCCCGTGCCGACCACGAGCACGGCGCCCGCCGGCAGCTGTGCCGCGTTGCGATACTCCGACGTGTGCAGCTGCACGATGCCGGGCGAGAGCCGCTCCGCCATGCGCGGCACCTTGGGGGCGTGGTAGGTGCCCGACGCGATCACCACTTGTTCGGCCCGGTAGTCGCCCCGTGAGGTACGCAGCTCGAACGAGCCCTGGGTGTTGCGCCTGAGGCTCGTGACGGTCACTCCCTCGAGCAGCGGGGGCGCGAGTACTTCCAAAAAGCCGTCGAGATAGGCCACGATCTCGTCTTTTTTCATGAAGCCGTCCGGGTCGTTGCCTGCGTACGGAAAGCCCGGTAGGCGGCACTGCCAGTTGGGCGTGACCAGGCAGAACGAGTCCCAACGTTTGTCGCGCCAGGTGTGGCACGCGACGCGCTGCTCGAGGATGATGTGCTCGATGCCGCGCTGCTTGAGGTACCAGCTGACGGACAAGCCGGCCTGTCCGCCTCCGACGATGATGACCGGGAACGTCTTTTGCGCTGACTCCATGACGATGTTCTCTCAGGGTGAGGCGTCGCCGCGGGGCGAGGCGCCGATGAACGAGTCGGTGACGAAGTTGTGGAGCTCGCCGCGCGCGTCGCCGTGCCGCAGCACGACACGGCGCGTGCCGTCGGTGCGGCCGATGCTGGTGCAGACGAGTGCGCGCTCGGCAAAGCGTCGCCGCACAGGGTCGACGTGACAGTCAGGTACGGACAGGACGAAGCCGTAGCTCGGGAAGGTGGACAGCCAGCGCTCGAGTCCCACCCCGGGCGGAGGTTCGATGGCGGCCAGATCGATCTCGGCACCAAGCCGCGAGCACTCGAGCAGCATCAGCGTGCTGCCGAGCAGACCCCCCATGCTGACGTCTTTGCCCGCGCGACACAGGCCCGCCTCGGCGAGCTGCGGGAGGAGCTCGAGGTCGGCACGCAGCCGCGCTCCGGGGGCGCTGGTGCTGGCATCCCAGTAGGCGTCGGGCTCGCGGTAGCGTCCGCGGTGATCGGCCACCGCGAGCAGCTGCTCGCCCGGCTGGGCCAAAAAGCTGTCGAGCAAGCAGCTTGCGCGCCCCAGCACCGCGACGGCCAGTTGGTCGCTGCTGCTCTGGATGTTGGTGTGTCCGCCGACGACGGGCACGCCGTACGCTGCGGACGCGGCGAGCAGGCCCTCGATGAGGAGCTTTGCTCGCTCGTGGCTCGCGCTCCACAAGGCGTCGACGACCGCCAGCGGGCGCCCGCCCATCGCGTAGATGTCGCTGAGGTTGACCATGACGCCGCAGTAGCCGGCAAACCATGGATCGCGCGTCACGAGCTCGCTGACGAAGCCCTCGATCGCGAACAGTAAGTATCCGTCGCCGTCGGGTAGCGCCGCGCAGTCGTCGCCGACCTGCGTGAGACCCGCGGGGAGACGCGGCAGCACGCTCGCGATGTCGCGCTTGTGCGCGAAGCCCTTGCTGTCGCGCAGGCCGCGGATGATGTCGTCGAGCTTCACGGGCGTGCTCCTCAGCGGGGGGACTCGTAGCTCGACAGGGACGAGCAGGCGCCACACTTTGCGCAGCCAGCCTTGATGTCGTGAGACGACAAGCCGGCCGTGCGCAGCATGGCCGCGATCGGAGCCAGCACCTCGTGCATGAAGGCGGCTGACGGAGCGGGATGATCTTCGAGCGGCGTGCCGCCGATGGGCGTGAAGGGCACGACGAAAGGGTAGACGCCCAGCGCGATCAGCTGCTCTGCGCTTTCTACGATGGTGTCGACGGAGTCGCCGAGCCCGGCGAGCACGTAGGTGCTGACCTGCCCACGTCCAAACACCTCGACCGCGCTGGCGAAGGCCTCCATGTAGCGTTCGATGGAGACGCTGGCCTTGCCGGGCATGAGCTCGGCACGCAGGGCAGGCGTCAGCACCTCCAGGTGCATGCCCAAGCTGTCGATGCCTGCGTCGTGCATGCGTCGAAACCAGGCGTCGTCCTCGGGCGGCTCGCACTGCCCTTGGATGGGTAGGTCGACCGCACTCTTGACGCCGCGCGCGCTCTCGCACAGCACCGCAGGCGCTGAGTGTGATGGCCTCGCCGCTCACCGTCGCGCTGGCCACCCAGTGGGTCGACGACGGGACGGCCGAGGCTGCGCTACTCGCCGTGCGCGCCGAGTCCGTCGAGCGCCAGCGCATCGTGCGGCGCGTGCTCACCAGCGCGAGCTACCAGACGCAGCCCGAGGCGTTTCACTTGTGGCTCTCGTTGCCGGCGCCGTGGACGCGAGCGGCGTTTGCCTCGCACCTGCGCGGGCACGACGTCCACGTGGCGGTCAGTGACGCCTTCAGCGTGTCCGACCCCGCGCCCGAGGCCGTGCGTGTGTGCCTCGGCGGCGACGTCTCACGCGCAGACATCGCGCGCGTGCTCGAGCTCATCGCCGACGCTCTCGAGCACCCGGCCGCCAGCTCGTCCTCCGCTTTTTTTTGAGGGTCGAAGCCCGCCCTGGGGCGCGAGAGCGAAGATGCCTCGACGACGGCGCGTCGTTCGGTACGCTGTGCGCGCGACGGCCTGGTGACGACACACTGTGATAGGGCCAGGCTATCGCGACAGCCACGAGAACGTATTGGTGGCGGGGCGTTCGACGTCCTACGTTGAGCTGGCCACGACACGTCACAGGAGAGCGTCATGTCGATCATCAATTCGAAGATTCCCGACTTCAAGGCCCAGGTCTATCACCAGGGTGCATTCAAGACGGTCACGCAGGATACCCTCAAGGGTAAGTGGTCCGTGTTCTTCTTCTACCCCGCAGATTTCACGTTCGTGTGCCCGACCGAGCTCGGTGACTTGGCCGACCAGTACACGCGCTTCCAGGAGCTGAAGACCGAGATCTACGGCATCAGCACCGACACGCACTTCACGCACAAGGCGTGGCACGACACGTCGGACACCATCAAGAAGGTGCAGTACCCGCTGCTGGCCGACCCGACGGGCTACCTGGCGCGCGCGTTTGGCGTGTACATCGAAGAAGAGGGGCTCGCCTACCGCGGCACCTTCCTGATCAACCCCGAGGGGCAGATCAAGCTCGCCGAGATCAACGACAACGGCATCGGCCGCAATGCCGAGGAGCTCATCCGAAAGGTGCAGGCCGCGCAGTACACGGCCGCACACCCGAACGAGGTGTGCCCCGCCAAGTGGACGCCCGGTGCGGCCACGCTCAAGCCCGGTCTCGATCTCGTCGGCAAGATCTGAGCGTCCCGCTCGCCGCGCCTCGCTTGGCTAGTCGTCTTGGTCTTTGCTAGCGGCCTCTCGCCTGAGGCGCGGTTCGTGAATAGATTGGTTGTCTGCGATCTGACACGCGCAACGTGCGCGCGTGTCAGCGCCGCCCACTGGTGCCCTGTGGGTCCTGCACGATCGCCCGCATTTCGGCTTCCCGTGAGCCAGGAGAACGTCCATGCTCGATGAAGGCATTGCAACACAACTGCGCCAGGTCTTCGGCGCGCTGTCTTCCAGCTACAAGCTGGTTGTCGCCAACGGCGCCAACGCCAAGCAGGGCGAGCTGGTCGAGCTCGTGCGCTCGCTGGCCGACACGTCTCCCAAGCTCGAGGCGGTCGTCGAAGGCGAGGTCGAGAGCGGCGTCCGGCTCTCCATCGTGCGCGACGGAGTGCCCACCGGGGTCATCTTTCGCGGCGTGCCGGGTGGACACGAGTTCACCTCGCTGGTGCTCGCCATCCTCAACGCAGACGGCAAGGGCAAGCTGCCCGATGCAGGCACCATCGAGCGCGTGAAGTCGCTGCGTGGGCCGGCGCGGCTGCGCACGTACGTGGCGCTCAGCTGCACCAACTGCCCCGACGTGGTGCAGGCGCTCAACCTGGTTGCGCTCTTCCATCCCGACATCACACACGAGATGATCGACGGCGAGCTGCACCAAGAAGAGGTCGAGGCGCTCGGCATCCAGGGCGTGCCCTCGGTGTTTGCGGGCGAGGAGCTCGTCCACGTCGGCAAGGGCAGCTTCGCCGAGCTGGTCGAGGTGCTGCAGAACAAGCTCGGCCGCAGCGAAGAAGCGTCGTCGGGCGAGCCCAAGCCCGCGCAACACTACGACGTGGTCGTGATCGGCGGCGGCCCCGCGGGTGCGTCGGCCGCCATCTACACGGCGCGTAAGGGCCTCAAGACGGCGATTGTCGCGCAAAAGTTCGGCGGCCAGGTGCAAGAGACGCTCGGCATCGAGAACTTGATCGGCACGGCCTACACGGAGGGCGCGCGTCTGACCGCCGACCTCGACAAACACGTACGCACGTACGACATCGACGTGCTCGAGCACCGGCGTGTCGAGCGCGTGGTCGACGGCCCCGAAAAAGAGCTGTGGATCGCCGGGGGTGAGCGCATCAAGGCACCGACCTTGATCGTGGCGACTGGCGCCAAGTGGCGCGAGCTCGGCGTGCCCGGCGAGAAGGAGTACCTCGGACGCGGCGTGGCCTTCTGCCCGCACTGCGATGGCCCGTTCTTCAAGGGGCGTCCGGTCGCCGTCGTCGGCGGTGGCAACTCGGGCGTCGAGGCCGCCATCGATCTCTCGGGCACCTGCTCACACGTCACACTCATCGAGTACGCCGACAGCCTCAAGGCCGATGCCGTGTTGATCAAGAACCTCACGTCGCGCCAGAACGTGACGGTGATCAGCTCTGCGCGCACCACCAAGGTCACCGGCGACGGGGCCAAGGTGACGGGACTCGAGTACGAGGATCGTACGAGCGAACAGTCGCACGCCGTGGCGGTCGACTGCGTGTTCGTGCAGATCGGCCTGTCGCCCAACAGCTCGATCGTCAGCGACCTGGTCGCGCTCAACCGCTTCGGTGAGATCGTCGTCGACGACAAGGGCCGCACCAACGTGCCCGGTGTGTACGCGGCAGGCGACGTCACCACCACGCCGTTCAAACAGATCGTGATCGCGATCGGCGAGGGCGCAAAGGTCGCGCTGACCGCGTTCGAAGATCGGATGCGTGCGGCGGCGGAGTGAGGCGCTGCCCGCGGGGTGCCCGTAGCTTGCGAAAACGGCACCGAAGCGGTATGGCAGCGGCCATGCGAAAACTCGGAATTTCCGCGGCTTTCTTGGCCTGCTGCCTGGCTTGCCTGGGGCTCGTCGGCTGCCAGGTGTTCACGGCCGGCGAGATGGTCAGCGAGCCCAACCCGGCCGACGTGCGTAGAGCCGCTCAGGCCGAGGCCAAGCCCGCCATGCCCAACGACGCCGTCCACGGTGGCGTGGGCAAGGCCAAAGAGGCGGCGCCCGTGCCCGCGCCCGCTGCGGCAGCGCCCACCCCGCCCGCCGAGGTCGCGACCGCCTCGCACATCCTGATTCGTTACGCGGGCGCCATGCGCACCGGTCCCGAGGTCACGCGCACCAAAGAAGCCGCCAAGAAGCTGGCCGAAAGCGTCGGCAAGAAGGCCAAGGCCAAGGGAGCCGACTTCGCAGCGCTGGCCAACGAGTTTACCGAAGACCCGTCGGGCAAGGGTACCGGCGGCAAGCTCGGCACCTTCCCGCGTGGCCGCATGGTGCCCGAGTTCGACAAGCCCGTGTTCTCCCTGCCGCCCGGTGGCGTGAGCGACGTGGTCGAGACCGCGTTCGGCTACCACGTCATCAAGCGTGAGAACTGAGTCGTGACCGATCACGTTGTAGAGGGGCGCGGCGCCGTGGGCCCGAGCGCGACCGACGTACGCCGCGGCGCGCGCGCCCTGGTCCTCATGTTGGTGACGTTGGTGCTGTACACAGCTGCCGACTTGGCGAGCAAGGAGTGGGCGCTCGACACGCTGTCGCTCGAGCGGCGCGGCACCAAGCCGCCCATCTGTCAGCCCGACGAGCGCGGCTACATGGAGATCCAGCGCCTGCCCGTCGCGCCCAAGCCGTTCATCGCGGGTGCCATCAACTTTCACTACGCCGAGAACTGCGGCGCGGCGTTCGGCATGCTGCGCTCGGCGCCCGGCTGGGTGCGTGCGCTGGTGTTCGGTGTGGCCGGCCTCGGTGCGTCGGTCGTCCTTACTTTTATGTTCGTGCGCGGGTCGGGTGGGCCGCCCTTCGCAGCCGCGGTGCCCCTCATCTTGTCGGGTGCACTCGGCAACTTGAGCGACCGCATACGCCACGGCTTCGTGGTCGACTTCATCCAGGTGGACCCCAAGCTCTTCGAGTACCCCACCTTCAACGTCGCCGACATCGCCATCACCATCGGTGTCGTATTGCTGCTCATCGACGGCATGAAGAAGCCAGACCCCGCGCTCGTTGTGTCGGCAAAAACCAACGCACAGGCAGCGCGCGGCGAGCACGCGCCTTCTGATCCGGCCTGAGCCCGCGCTGTGCACCCGAGCTTTGGAGAGCTGTTTGGCGAGCCCGTCTCGGCCTACTTCGCGCTGCTCTTGTTCGGGTACACGATCGCCATCTTCAGCGTGGTGCGTTGGGCCAAGCGCACAGGGCACGACCACCAGTCCGTGATCGACTGCGGCCTCGCGTCCATCATCGGCGGCGTGCTCGGCGGGCGCCTCTTGCACGTGCTCGCGGACGGCTACCTCATGGACTACGTGCACCTGTGCACGGAGCCCGCGAAGGTCGGTTGGCACATCACCCAAGCCCAGTGCAAGAGCGCCGAGGGCGGCTGGGACACCGTGGCCAAGGTCTGTCGACCGCTGGCGCGAGACTGCCTGGCCTGGGCCAAGTTCTACAACGGGGGGCTTGCCTACTACGGCGGGCTCATCGGCGGGACGTGGGCGGTGTGGCGCATCGCGCGACGCGACAAGCTGCCGTTCCTCAAGCTGTGCGACGTGACCGCGGTCGGCGTCGCGATGGGCCTGTTTTTCGGGCGTATCGGCTGCTTTTTGGCCGGCTGTTGTTACGGCGAGGTCACCTCTCGCGCCGTGGGCACGCGCTTCCCCGCCTGGTCGCCCGCCAGTGAGGGACAGTTTCGTGAGGGCCTGTTGGCCGCGCCCAGTCTGCCTTCGCTGCCCGTGCACCCGACGCAGCTGTACGAGGCGGTCGGCTGCCTGCTCATCTCGGTCTCACTCAGCTGGTGGTGGCCGCGGCACAAACGTTTCGACGGGCAGGTGGCGCTGCTTGCGCTCCTCGCCTACGCCGTGCTGCGCTCCGCGATCGAAGTGCTGCGTGCCGACGATCGAGGTCTCTACTTTGGCGTCAGCACCTCGCAGTGGGTCAGCCTCGGCATCGCACTCGTCTCGCTGTACTTCTGGCGCCGCTGGTCGCGCCCGCTCTCCCATGTCGTCGTCCCCAGAGGTCTTTCATGACAGAGGCCGTACAACCCCGTCGCGGCGCGCGCGCGCTAATCATCCTGCTGCTCACGCTGGCCGCGTACACGTTCGCCGACCTGGCCACCAAGGAGTGGGCGCTCGACGTGCTGTCGCGCCCGAGCGAGCACCGCACACCGGTGTGTGAGCCAGACGAGAACGGACGTCTGTCGTATCAACACCTGCCGCTGCCGTCGCGCCCCCTGGTCGACGGGGTGCTTCGCGCGACCTACGCCGAGAACTGCGGTGCGGCTTTCAGCATCTTGCGCGAGGCGCCGGGCTGGGTGCGCGCGCTGGTGTTTGGCGTGGCCGCCATCGGTGCGACCATCGTGCTGGTCACGATGTTTCTGCGAGGCTCGGGGGGCAAGCTGTTCGCTGCCGCGGTGCCGCTCATCTTGTCGGGGGCCCTTGGCAACTTGGCCGACCGCGTGCGCCACGGCTTCGTGGTCGACTTCATCCAGGTGGACCCCACGCTGTTCTCGTACCCAGTCTTCAACGTGGCCGACATCTGGATCGCCATCGGCTGGGGCCTGCTGTTCTTGGACGGAC
>JBEGTL010000092.1:0-18706 GCA_041179425.1 Pseudomonadota bacterium
CCATGCGGGTGGTCACGGTGGCGCGGTCGCCGTCCACGCGCACGGCGTGCTGCAAGAGGTGCTGCTCGCTGCCGTCGAACACGCCGAGGGCGCTGCGCACCGCATCGGCCAGCTCACTGCTCTCGCCTGGGCCAAAGTCGTGCGCGTCCGCGCCTTGCTGCAGGCGGCAGGCGACGGAGGTGGGGTCCACGTAGCTGAGCGCACCATCGAGCCGTTCCTCGAGGCGGCCCCGCGTGACCTGGTCGACGAACCCGTCGAGCTGCTCGCGCTCGGTAACCACCAGCACATCCGCGGCGACGGCGACGCCGCTGAGGCTGAGCACGAAGATGAGGAAAGGCATCCAAATTCGTTTCACGCTCTGTCCCTGTGCAGAGGGTGTGCCAGCAGGGTCGGGCTGGGAAAGCGTTGGATGTTCGTGGGGGATGGGACGGGTGCGGGAGGCGGAACTGACATTTTGACACTGCCGCTGAGGGGAGCCCGCAAGCTGACTGCCACGCTGTCACCCGTCGGAACACGAACACGAACACGAGGACGAACACGTGCACGAGCACGAGAGACAAGGAGCACGAGCACGGGCACGAACACGCGGAAGGCAATCCGCCACGGGTGGGTCGGGCCGCCTACCGCCCAGTGGCGCGAGCCGGTGCCCGCGACCACTGCGGAGCCGACGTGTTCGTTGACGCGCTCGTGCACGTTGTCTCTCGTGCTCGTGCACGTGTTCGTTGACGTGCTCGTGCTCGTGCACGTTGGGGGTGACTAAGGCGACTGCAGTGCAGCCCTCATCACTTCGAGAGGAGCAGGCATGTGCGTCCACAACTCGAATGCCAGCGCCCCCTGGTGCAGCAGCATCCCCAATCCATCGACCACCCTCAGCCCGCGCTCGTGCGCGCGCGCTAGCACCGTGGTGACGAGGGGACGGTAGACCAGGTCGACGACGGTTGCGTGCGCAGGCATCAGCTCGATGGCCAGTGACGCTGCGAAGCCGGCCGAGTCGGGGGAGCTGGCCAGCGTGGCGCTGGTGGACTGGACGAGCAGGGAGGTCTCGCGCAGCTCTTCGGCCAGCTCGTCGCGCGTCATCGCGATGGCAGTGAGGACCGTTCGGGGGCAGACGGGCTCGAGCTCGCGCACCAGCTGCTCGGCTTGGTCGAGTCGACGCGCGGCGACTGCGATGCGGCTCGCGTTGCGTCCGGCCAGGCCGACCACGCTGGCGCGTGACGCACCGCCTGCGCCGAGCACCAAGACCCGCGCGCCATCGAGCTCGACCCCTGCGTCGTCGAGCGAACGAGCGAGCCCGGGTGCGTCGGTGTTGTGTCCGACCAGCCGATCGACCTCGCGCACGATGGTGTTGACGGCGCCGATCGCACGCGCCTCGGGCGTGACCGAGTCGAGGTAGCGGATCACGGTCTCTTTGTGCGGCACGGTGACGTTGGCCCCGCGCACGCCGAGCGCCTTGAGCCCGCGCACGGCTTCGGCGACGTCGTCCGGGTGGACCGGAAAGCAGACGTAGTGAGCCTCGAGCCCGCGCGCCCGAAAGGCGGAGGCATGCATGGCGGGCGAGCGCGAGTGCTCCACCGGCCAACCCAAGATTCCGTACGTTGCAGTCATCGCCGGGCGAGCTTACTCGATCACTTCGGCACGCACCTCGCCCGCGTGCAGCTTGAGGCGAACCCGATCGCCCACGGCCGCATCCTGGGGACCCAGCAGTGCGCGGCCGGTGCGCTCCGAGAGCGCTATGGCGTACCCGCGCGCCAGCACGGACAGGGGGGATAGGGCGTCGAGCTTTGCGATGTGGCCTGACAGCTGGTGCCGGGTCTCGGACAGGCGGCGCAACATGGCGCGCTGGGACTGTGCGCGCAGCTGCTCGAGCGTGCCGTGCTGGGGCGACAACCAGCGCTTGGGACTCAGCTCGGTGCGGGCCAACAGCCGCGCCAGGGCTGCACGCTGATGGGCCAGGCGGGTGCGCGGATCGTGAGGCAAGAGCTTGAGTCGGGGCACGTCGAGGGTGAGCTGCGCAGCCTGGATGCGCGCACGGATCGCGCGCAGCAGACGGGCATCGAGCTCGTCCATGCGCTGCGCGCCGCGGCTCAGCAGGCGGCGCGGATCGCGCAGCTTGGCGGTGGCACGCGCGAGCTGTTGATGTTGTTTGCCGAGGCGTGACTCCAGGCTGCGCACGAGCATCCGTAGCTGGCTCGAGAGCCGGCGCTCGAGCTCGCTCTGCATGGGCACCACCAGCTCGGCGGCGTTGGACGGCGTGGCCGCGCGCACGTCCGCCACGAAGTCGACCAGCGTCGCGTCGATCTCGTGGCCAATGCCCGACACGACCGGCACGCGGCAAGCCGCGACGGCGCGCGCCACGGCCTCGTCGTTGAAGGCCCACAGGTCTTCGGCCGACCCACCGCCGCGCGCGACGATCACCACGTCGAGCTCGCGCACGTTTTGGATCGCCCGCAGCGCGGCCACGATGGAGCGTGGTGCCTCGGCCCCCTGCACGCGGCAGTTGGCCACCACGATGCGCACGGGACACCGCAAGCGCGCCACGCGCAGCACGTCGTGCAGGGCCGCACCCTGCTCGCTGGTCACCAGGCCAATGCAGCGTGGCAGCAGTGGCAAGCTGCGTTTGCGCGCGGGGTCGGTGAGGCCTTCGGCCGTCAGCTTCTCGAGTACCTTGCGCATCTGCGCGGCCAGGTCGCCCTCGCCCGCCGGCATGACGGTGCGCGCGAGAAACTGAAACGTACCGCGCGCCTCGTACAGGGTGAGACCTCCGCGCACTGCCACGCGCGCACCCGGCTCGAGCTTGGCGCGCGTGCGTTGTGCGTCGCTGCGGAACAGGACGGTGCGGATCTGCGCGGCGTGGTTCTCGTCGTTGAGCGTGAAGTACACGTGGCCCGAGGCCGCACGCGTGAGATCGCTGATCTCGCCGACCACGACGACGTCGCCCCAGTCCTGCTCGAGGCCCAGCTTGATCGCGCGGTTGAGCGCGGCCACGGTGAGCGTTTGGTCGTCACGAATGCGCACGTGAGGTCCCGTCTATCACGCGCGTTTGCCGCCGCAATATGGTAGCCCTCGGCCGGTATGCCAGAAGCGGTGCTCGGGCTCGGTGGCAATCTGGGAGCGCGGCGGGCCCTGTTCGACGCGGCGCTCACGCTGCTGTCTGCGCAAGCAGGCTGCACGCTGCTCGCGCGCTCTTTGCTCTACGAGACGCCGCCAGTCGGGCCGCCGCAGCCCGACTACCTCAACGCGGCCGTGCGCGTGTCTTGGTCGGGCACGCCCGAGCAACTGCTGGCGCACACGCAGCGCATCGAGCGGCTGCTCGGGCGCGAGCGACATGTCCGCTGGGGCGCGCGCACGCTCGACCTCGACTTGCTGCACTGGAGCGAGGGCCCGGTGCGCTTGCCCAACCTCGAGATCCCACACCGGGAGCTGGGCGCGCGCACGTTCGCGCTCGCGCCGTTGCTCGACGTCGCACCCGAGCTCGCGGCGACGTGGCACGACACACTCACGACGCTCGGGGGTGTTCCGCCACGCGCCAACCCGGGTTGGCCTGCGTTGGTGCGCGAAGGTGCCTACCTGTGTGGAGATTGGCAGCACGACGATGCCGAGCTCGGATCGCAGCTCGCCGCGCTGGTCTCCCAGATGCTGCGCGACGGCGACACAGGCGCGTCGGCGGCGGTGCCGACCCGCGCCGAGAGCTGGGGTATCGAGGCATTTACCGGGCCTGGTGCGCTGTTCGACGGCGAGGGGCGGAGCTGGCTCGAGACGGTGGTGGTTCGGGCGACCGCGCGCGGCTTTCGGGTGCGCGGTGCGGCCGTCATCGAGCGAGACGAGGCACGCACGGCAGGGGTGCTGGTAGGCTACGGCGAGGCTCGCGCCGAGGTGCCGAGCGGCCTTGCAGAGGCGCTCAGGGCGGCGCTCTCGGTGCACCTCGACCAGCGTGAGGACGGGTGGCGGCGTGTGAAAGTCCGCGCCGACACGTCTGAACGTGGCTTTGATTTCAATGGATCCGGTACCATGTGAAGGCTCGGCGTAAGTGCAGCGCAGTGTCTCGGTAGTGACCGCAGTCTCCGCACACGCGGACGCGGACGCGGGGTGACCGGGGGAACTGCGAAAAGGGCGGAGGATTATCGGATGGCCGACACGCGCAAGGACAAGCGCGCCCCAGTTTCGCTCAAGGTTCGCTTCAAGAGCGCGACCGTGGACGAGTTCATCGAGCACTACAGCAAGGACGTCTCCCGCGGCGGGATCTACATCAAGTCGAGCCTACCCATGCAGGTCGGCACGCTGCTGAAGTTCCAGTTCCAGCTCAAGGACGACACGGCGCTGATCCGAGGCGTGGGGCGCGTGGTGTGGACGCGCGTCGAAGAAGACGCCACGGCTGACAACCCGGCAGGCATGGGCATCAAGTTCATCAAGATGGACAACGATAGCCGCGCCATGGTCGAGCGCATCGTCGACGCGCAGGAGCCGGAGCAGGGCACGTACGAGAGCGGCCGCTACAACGCGAGCAGCGCTGAGCCGAGCTCGGCGCCGCCACCCAGCGAAGGTGGCAAGTTTTTCCCAGACCTGCCGCCCGCCGTGCTGCCCCCGCCCGAAGACCGCACCGCGGTGCGCCAAGCAACACAGTTCTTGGCCGCCGCGCTGACCGAGGGCAGCACCGACACCGTGGCTACGCGCGAGGCGCAAGAGAAGGCCGAGCAGGCCCGTCAGCGTCAGCAAGAGGTCGAGGCCGAGCGCAAGGCCGAGCAGAAAAAGCAGGCCGAGCACAAGTCCAACGGCGAGCAGAAAAAGGCGCAGGCCGATGCGCAGCGCGAGGCCGATCAGCGCGCACAGGCCGCACAAAGGCAGGCCGAGACCAAACGGCAGGCCGAAGCCAAAAGGCAGGCCGACGCGCAGGTCGCGCAGCCCAAGCAGGTCGAGCGCGCAGCCGTCACGCGCGAACAAGCCGCGCAGCGCGCGCTCGACGAGCTGACGGATGGAGCGGCAGCCGGGCTGCCTTCCATGATCATCGATCCCAGTCTCGAGCCGCGCGCCGGGCGTCCGTCCGAAGAGGCGCGCGAGAGTGACGCCACGCCGCTGCCTCGCCCGCACCCCGCGCTCACTGCCGAGGCTGCCGACGAGCCCGACACCGAGCCGCCGCCCGCGCCGCTCAACGCGCCCGGCGCTCCCACTACGTCCATCCCTCACTCGGGCGAGGCGCCGCGCAAGAGCTACCTCCCGTACGCGGTCATCGCTGCACTCGTGCTGGTGGCGGCCATCGTTGCGCTGCGTGAGGCGCCCGAGGAGCGCGCCGTCGACCCGGCCGGCGAAGCCCAACAAGAAGAGTCGCTGCGCGAAGTCGCCGACCAACCCACGCCCGTCACGCCCGAGGCACCCGTCGCGCCGGCGCCCGTCGCGCCTTCGCCAGAGCCCGTTGTGCCCGCGCCTGCGCCGGCCGATGTGCACGCGGCTGTGTCAGCGGCCACGCCGCAGCCTGGGCCCGAGCTCATCAAGGTCGACGTCACCACCACGCCCAAGCGTGCCGAGATCTGGGTCGGCGACGAGAACCGGGGCAAATCTCCCGTCACGCTCGAGCTGCCGGCTGGCGTGCTCGTGGTGGTGCGTGCGAAGGCGGAGGGGCATGGCGAAGCGCGCAGCGAGCTCACGCCCAGCAAGCGGGCCACGCTCAAGCTCAAGCTCAAAGAGACGCCGTGGATCGTGCACGTCGAGACGACACCGCCCGGTGCGGCCGTCAACGTGGGGGGCCACAAAGGCGTCGCGCCGGTCGACCTCACGCTCGACGATCCGCCCAAGGGCGAGCTCTCGGTCAACGCCAAGCTCGAGGGCTACCAGAGCACACGGACCCGGCTCGCACCCGGCTCGTTCAGCCAGAGTGACGACGCCATGCGCGCGCAGCTGAGCCTGACGCTCAAGGCAAGCCTGCCCACCACCGACACCAACAAAGACGCGGCCCCTCTGGCCGACCCCAAACCACCCGCCGTCGAGCGCGTGAAGAAGGCACCCGCAGCCAAGAAGGCCGAGCCCAAGCCGAGCGTCGAAGCGGCCCCCGTCCCACCCGAGGCGGTCGAGCCAGCCGAGACACCGGCGGAGATCAAAGCACCCCCGGCAGAGGCCAGGCCCGCGCCCGAGGCCAAGCCCGCACCCGAAGCGCCGGCGACCAAGCCTCCAGAAAAGCTCCCAGACAACCCGTTCGGAGAGTGAGCGGACGCGGCAGTTTCAGCGTCTGCGTAGCTCGCGTGTTGGTACGCGTGGACCTAGGTATGTCACGGGGCCGCGCCGCTTTGGGCGACCGCCGAGGGCGACAAAACCGAGGCCCGCGACGAAGCCACCCACGTGCGCGAAGAACGCGATGCCTGCCGTCTCGGTGGAGCTGAGCGAGCCGTAGCCGGAGATGACCTGCAGGCCGAACCAGATCAAAATGAAGATGAAGGCCGGCAGCTCGAAGAAGAAAAAGATCGGCACGAACGTGACGACCTTGGCGCGCGGATAGAGCAGCACGTACGCGCCGAGGACGCCCGAGATGGCGCCCGACGCACCCACCAGCGGCAGCTGACTCGAGGGCTGGATGAGCGCGTGCGCGAGCACCGCCACGATGCCCGTGAGGAAGTAGAACGCGATGTACCGAGGGCGGCCCAACGTGTCTTCGACGTTGTCGCCGAACACGTGCAGAAACCACATGTTCGACATGAGGTGCCCGAGCGACCCATGCATGAACATGCTGGTGATGGGGGTGCTCAGCGCGGGCCCGTAGCCGGACAGCAGATAGTAAGGGATCACGCCGTGCTGCTGCACGAAGGCTTGGTTTTGCGTCGGCGTCAGGTCGATGAACATGTACACGAACATCGCGATGTTGAGCGCGATGAAGGCGTAGGTGACGTAGGGCACGCGCCGCGTCGGGTTGATGTCGCGCAGGGGAAGCACTGTTGGTCCTCGGCACCTACCACGGTTTCAGGTCGGGCACCTATCACGAAGTCGCCCCCGCGCGGGCCAGCGTTTCAGCTGCTACACCGCGCCCATGAACAGCGGTGAGCACCCGCGGGCCGTCGAAGTCTTGGGGGAAGACGGGCCCTTGGCGCGCGCACTTCCCGGCTACGAGGCGCGTGCCGAGCAACTGGCCATGACGGAGCTCGTCGAGCAGGCCCTCGCGACGGATAGCGTGGCCTTGGTCGAGGCCGGCACCGGCACCGGCAAGACGCTCGCGTATCTGGTGCCGGCCCTGCTTTCGGGCAAAAAGGTGGTCGTCTCCACCGGCACCAAGACGCTGCAAGAACAGATCGTTCATCGCGACCTGCCCCTGTTGGCGCGCCACTTGGGTGTGCCGGTGTCGGCCGCCATGATGAAAGGTCTCGGCAATTACCTGTGTTTGCGCCGCTACGCGGAGTTCATCGGCTCGCCCGAGGCCGAGCGTGTGACCTCGCCGCGCGCCCTCGCACAGCTGCGCGAGTTCCGCCTGACCACCCGTACCGGCGAGCGCTCCGAGCTGCGGCTGCCCGAAGACGCACCCATCTGGGCCGACGTGCAGAGTGGCTCTGATACGCGCATCGGTCAGCGTTGCGCGCACTACGAGGCGTGCTTCGTCACGCGCATGCGCCGAGAGGCCGAAGACGCGCAGATCGTCGTGGTGAATCACCACCTGTTCTTCGCCGACCTGGCGTTGCGAGGCCCCCACGGTGGCAGCGCGATTCCGGACTACGACGCGGTGATCTTCGACGAGGCGCACCAGATCGAGTCGGTGGTGACCGAGTTCTTTGGCGTGCGGGTGAGCACAGCCCGCATCGAGGCCATCGTGCGCGATGCAGAACGGGCGTTCCGCTCCGCCCACATGCTGGAGGCAATGCTGCCACTCGGCATCGGCGCGCTGGCCGCAGCGAGTGAGTTCTTTGCGAGCTTGCCCTCGTCGCGCGAGCTCGAGCCAGGGCGCAAGCTGCTGCCGCGTGACGCGTTGGAGGGTGCACCGCGCGCGTCGCTCGACAGGTTCGACGCTGCGCTCGAGGCGCTGGCCGGCGAAGCCAAAGCGCGCGCCGTGGCGAGCGAGCCCATCGCGCAGCTCGCCAAACGTCTGTCGCGCGTACGGGACGACCTCGCCATCATCGCCAGAGGTCGGGACACCCACGTGACCTGGGCCGAGGCCCGTGGGCGCAGCACAGCCATCGGTGCGAGTCCCATCGAGATCGGCCACGTGCTGCGCGAGCGCATGTTCGAGCGCAGCGGTGCGGCCATCTTCACCAGTGCCACGCTCACCACCGGCGGCGGGAGCAGCAGCGCGGGCGGCAAAGGTGCGGGGCGCAGCTTTGCGTTCTTCAAAGAGCGCATCGGTCTCGACTACCCCACGCTCGAGCTGAGCCTGGCTTCGCCGTTCGACTACGCGAGCCAGGCCGCGCTCTACCTGCCGCGCGACTTGCCCGAGCCGAAGGACCCCAGGTTCTTGCTCGCTGCGGTCGAAGAGATCGTGTCGCTCATCGAGCTCACCGACGGCGGCGCGTTCGTGTTGTGCACGTCGCTGCGCAATATGCAGAGTCTGCATGCGCTGTGCTCGCCACGGCTCAAACGTACCGCGCTGATGCAAGGGATGGCACCCAAGAGCGAGCTGCTCGAGACCTTCAAGGCGCGCTCCGACTCGGTGCTGTTCGCGAGCGCAAGCTTCTGGGAAGGGGTCGACGTGCCCGGCGACGCGCTGCGCTTGGTCATCATCGACAAACTTCCGTTCGAGGTGCCTACCGACCCGCTCGTGCAGGCACGTTGCGAGCGCCTGAGCGAACGCGGTGAGTCGCCGTTCATGCGCTACTTGGTGCCCAGTGCAGCGCTCACGCTCAAGCAGGGCTTTGGTCGTCTGATCCGCACCCGTACCGATCGTGGTGTGGTGGCGGTGCTCGATCGCAGGCTTACCGCCAAGAGTTACGGTCAGGTGCTGCTGCGCAGTCTGCCCGATGCAAGCCGCTGCTATTCACGCGCCGAAGTGGCCGCATTCTGGCAGGGCTGACCGCTGCGGCTCAAAGAGTGACTCGTCGTTCTGTCAGGTTTTGCCGTCCAACGTTGGTTACGTTTGTTGGTGCGCTCGCGATTTCACGCGATTTCATCCGCAAGTTCGGTCACGTTGTCCTGCGCTTGGAACGTACCTACTTTCAGACGCAAAGAGTACGCGCTCCAAATACGGCGGCACGCTGTAGACTCGTGATCTCGTGCGCGTGTCTCGTGCAACGAAGGCTAGACGTCGGTGTGCTGCGGCAAGGTTCGAAAGCAGACAACAACAGTCAGATGCATGAGGAAGACTGATGTGCCGAGCTGGGTGTAAGACGAAGCAAAGGAGCGCGTGATGTCCGCTCCCATCGTGCTGGTCGTCGACGACAACCCCACCAACCTCAAGCTCATTGCCTACCTACTGCAGGCAAAGGGCTACGACGTGCGGACGGCCATCGACGCGGAGACCGCGCTCGAAGAGATCGCAAGCGTGCGCCCGGTCCTCATCCTGATGGACCTTCAGCTCCCGGGCATGGATGGGCTCGAGCTCACCAAGAAGCTCAAGTCCGATGCACAGACGAAAGACATCGTCGTGATCGCGGTGACTGCGTACGCGATGAAGGGCGATGAAGAGCGAGCGCGTGCAGCGGGCTGCGACGGCTACGTGCCCAAGCCGGTCGACACACGCGCACTCCCCGGAATCGTGGCAGCACACCTCGCTCGAGCAACCGCGCCGATCAAACCCTGAATGGACAACCGCAGCGTTCTACTCGTCGATGATCACGCCACTACGCGCAAGCTCGTGCGGCTTGCGCTAGAGCGCGCCAACTTCACCGTGTACGAAGCGCGCGATGGGGAGACGGCGGTCACGCTCATGCGCCAGCACCGGCCGGCCATCGTGATTCAAGACCTGGTGCTCCCAGACGTCGACGGCTTCGCGCTGGCGGCTCGGTTGCGCGGTCTGGCCGGTGAGGTGCCGCTTCGCCTGCTCGCGTTCTCCGGCCTCGTCTCCAACCTCGATGCCAAACGAATCGCCTCGGTGGGGTTCGACGACGTGATCGCCAAGCCCATCGCGCCCACTCGTTTGGTCTCGCTGGTCGAGGCGCACTGGGCTGGCATCGAGCCCACCACCGAGACGTTTGGCGAGGGCAAGCGGCTCTTGTTGGTCGACGACGACCCCATCCAGCTCCACCTGACTTCGTTTCGCCTCGGCCGGCTCGGCTTTCATGTCGAGGAGGCGAAAGACGGGCAGCAGGCGCTCGAGCTCGCCCGCATCAACAAGCCGCACGTCATCGTGTCCGACGTGTTGATGCCACGCCTCGACGGCTTTGGTCTCGCGATGGCGATCCGGCGCGAACAAGAGCTGCGCACGGTGCCGCTCGTCCTCGTGACGTCCAACTTCGTCGAGACCAGCGACCGCGAGCTGGCGCGACGCAGTGGTGCCGACGACTTCGTGGTGCGAACGCCCGACCTGGGCGAACTCGCGCTCTCGCTGCGCACGGTCGTCGCGCGCGGGCAGAGTCGTGCCGTGGTCAGCCACACTGGCAACGACGAGATCGAGCGCGAGCACGCGCGTCGCACGGAGCGCCAGCTCGAGCGCCAGCTGCACCACAACAGCGAGCTTCTGCGCCGCACGTCGCAGCTCTCGGCAGAGCTCACCATCCTCACGTCGTTGTCCGAGGCCGTGTTGCACCAGCGCGACGTCGAGGGCGCACTGGTCACCGCGCTCTCCACGTGTTTCGACGCCAGCAACAGCTCGTTCGGCGCGCTCTACTTGCTCGACCGTCATCAACACCTGCGCGTGCGCGCGCTAGGTGCCCACCCCAGCACGGACGCCGCGGGCCTGGCCACGTTCTTTGGTCACGAAGCTTGGCTGCGAGAGCTGGTCAAGTCCGACAGCAGCGTGTTGTTGACCAGCGGCGAGGTCGCCGATCGACGTACGCTCGACGTGCTCGCGTCCGCCCACGTCAAACGCGCCATCGTGGTGCCGCTCGTGCACCTCGGCACCCCGCTCGGCGCGCTGTTCATGGCCGCGCGCGACGACGACCGGATGGTCGAGCTCGAGCAGTGGCAGTCGTTCGCACAGGGGGTTGCCAACCAGATCACCCAGGCCATCGCGTTGGCGGAGGCTTTTCGTGATCGCGAGGTGGCCGAGCGCGAGGCCGAACAACAAAAGCGCCTGGCGCGCGAGCAGGCTGCGGTGTGGCGGGCGTTGGTCGATCACGCGCCCGACGTGATCATGCACCTCGATACCACTGGCAAGCTGCGCTTCATCAATCGATTGCCGAAGGGTGTGTCCGAGCTGGTGCAGAACCCTACGTGGTTCGACCTGGCTAGCCACGACTACCGCAGCGAGATGATGGCAGCCCTGAACGCGGTCGTGACGGAGGGCGAAGGCCGCACCATCGAGACCAGTGGTCGCGGTGACGACGGCAGCATCTGCTGGACCGAGAGCCACCTCGGGCCCATCCGCGCGGGACACGAGATCGTGGGTGCGCTGGTCATTCAGCGCGACGTCACACTCAAAAAACAAACCGAGGCGCAGCTCATCATTGCAGACCGCATGGCCTCGGTGGGCACGCTCGCGGCAGGGGTCGCACACGAGGTCAACAACCCTTTGGCCTCCGTCATCGCCAACCTCGATCTGGCGGTTCGCGAAGTGAAGGCACTGTTGCCGGCAGCGCCCGGCGAGCTACTCGACGAGCTCCAAGACGCACGTGAAGCGGCCGAGCGCGTGCGCCGCATCGTGCGCGACTTGCGCATCTTTTCGCGCGCCGACGAGGACAAACGAACCGCGGTCGACGTCGAGCGTGTGCTCGACTCGGCCGTGCGTATGGCCTGGAACGAGGTTCGCCAGCGGGCGCGGCTGATCAAGGAGTACCACCGGGTGCCGCCGGTCGAGGCCAACGAGGCGCGCCTGGGGCAGGTGTTCCTCAACCTCATCATCAACGCGGCACAGGCCATCGACGAGGGCGCGGCCGACAGCAACGAGATCGTCGTGCGGCTGTCGTCAGACCCGAGCGGCAACGTCGTGGTCAGCGTCGGCGACAGCGGGAGCGGCATGACGCCCACCATGCGGTCACGCCTGTTCACGCCGTTCGTCACGACCAAGCCGCAGGGGTTGGGCACGGGTCTCGGTCTGTCCATCTGTCATCGCATCGTGACCGGTCTGGGGGGCACCATCTCGGTCGACACCGAGATGGGGCGGGGCACCGAGTTTCGTGTGGTGCTGCCGCCCTGCCTCGACGTGCCCGTCGACCTCCCGGCCGTGCGCTCGATCGACCGCGCCAACACCCGCAGGGGGCGGGTCCTGGTCGTCGACGATGAGCCGATGATCACACAAGTCGTACGTCGCACTCTCACCAAGGAGCACGATGTGTTCACGCTCGACAACGCCGAAGATGCCTACGCACGCATCGACGCGGGCGAGCGCTTCGACGTCATCCTCTGCGATCTTCTGATGCCACAGAGGAGTGGCATGGACTTTCACGGTCAGCTTGCGAGATCATACCCAGAGCAGGCCCAGCGGATGGTCTTCTTCACGGGGGGCGCATTCACGCCCAGAGCACGTGAGTTCTTGGAGAGCGTACACAACCACCGACTAGAAAAGCCGATCGACGGCACGGAGCTCAGAGCGCTCATCAACAGTCTGGTGCGTTGAAGCAAGGGAGCGGGGATGCCACGGGAGGCGAGCGCGGGACCGATCAAGGTTCTGCTGTTGGACGACGACGAAGACGTATTGCGCGACTACGGCCGCCTGCTCCGTAGCTTCGGTTACTCCGTCGACGCGGCTGGCGATGGTCAGACTGCTCTCGAGCGACTCGAGACCGAGTACCACGACGTAGTGGTGTCCGACCTGCGCATGCCACGCATGGGTGGACTCGAGTTCTTGCGCGAGGTGCGCGGTCGCGATCTCGACATCCCCGTCGTGTTGATGACCGGGCTCCCAGACATCAACTCCGCGATGCAAGCCATCGAGTACGGCGCGTTCCGCTACCTCACCAAGCCCGTCGACCGCGCGGTGCTCGGGCAGGTGGTCGAAAAAGCAGCCCACTTGCACGCGCTGGCGCGGCTCAAACGTGAAGCGCTGTCGCTCACCGGCGCCGACGTGCTCGAGCTCGGCGATCGCGCGTCGCTCGAGTCTCGTTTTGCCAATGCGCTCGACACGCTTTGGGTCGCGTTTCAGCCCATCGTCGATTGGTCACGGCGCAGCGTGTTCGGCTACGAGGCGCTGGTGCGCTGTGCCGAGCCTTCCATCGCGCACCCGGGCGCGCTGTTCGACACGGCCGACCGACTCGAGCGCATGCACGACCTCGGGCGCGCGATCCGTCGCCGCGTCGCCGAGTCGGTGCCTCTTGCGCCGGCCGATGCGCTCATCTTCGTCAACGTGCACGCGGGCGAGCTCAACGATCGCGAGCTGAGCGATGCGTCGGCGCCGCTCTCCCAGTTTGCCGAGCGGGTGGTGCTCGAGATCACCGAGCGCTCGGCACTAGACCGCGTGCCCGGCGTGGTAGGGCGCATCAACGAGCTACGTCGGCGCGGCTTTCGTATCGCGATCGACGATCTGGGCGCGGGCTATGCCGGCCTGTCGAGCTTCACCCAGCTCGACCCCGAGTTCGTCAAGCTCGACATGTCGCTCGTGCGCGACCTGCACCACAAGGCAAAGCAGCGCAGCGTCGTGCGCGCGATGACCAAGCTGTGTCGAGGCGACCTCGGCGTGCAGGTGATCAGCGAAGGCGTCGAGGTCCCCGAAGAGAGGGATGCGCTGGAGCAAGACGGCTGCGAGTTGTTGCAGGGGTACCTGTTTGCGCGCCCGGGCAGGGGTTTCCCCGTGCCGGTGTTCTGAGCTGTCACTTGCCCACCAACCTCGCCAACGCGCGCTGAAACTCCGGCACGCCGACGTTGAGGTACTCGATCACCCGCCCGTAGAGCTCTCCGCTCGGCACGTGGCTGCCTCCGCGCTCTTCTTGCGCGCGCGACAGCTCGTACAGGATCACGCGGTCGAGACGCGTGAGACCGTCGCGGGCGTCGGGTAGGTAGTCCTCGGGGGCGCGATTCCAGCGCGTGCTCATCGCCGCTCTAAGATGGCATGCTCGCCGGCGTGCGCGCACTCTTCACAACCGCCTGGCTCGTGCTCCTCTGCTCTTGCGATACGTCCGCGCCTCCCGTCGAGCCCCCAAAACCTCGCGAAGAGAGCGCAGAAGTGGCTGAAAAACAGCCAAAACTGCAGGCTGCACCCAGGCTCGACAGCCCGTCTACCGCGGAGCCTTCACCTTCGGCCCCGCTGCCCGAGGCGCGCAACCACGCGCGGCCTCCCAAGGACGGCTGTGTGCTCCGCCACGAGCAGGCGCTCAGCAACGACGCCGAGCGCGCGGTCGCGGCCAGCCTCTCGGGCGCGCCCATCGTGATCGTGCTCGAAGAGAAGGGCAGTACGCTCGCGTTGTGGACGAGCACGGCCGCAGGCTTTACGCGCGCCTTCTCGGCGCCGCTCGAAGCCAAGGCACAGCGAGCCTCGGCCGCGTGTAGCGGGGTTCGTTGCGAGCTGGCGATCGTCGACGTGCGTGCCCGGTTGTTGGGGCTTCAGCTGACCAGCAAGGGGTTCTCGTCGCCGCGCGTATTGGCGAGCGGACTCGACCGTCGTTTTGCCCCTGCGCTCGTCGACACGGGCACGCGCGTGCTCTACGCGTACACGGCCAACGTCGACAAGGCGATGCACACGTTCTGGCTCGAGAGCAAGGCAGGCAAGCTGAGCATTCCGGTCGATCTGACCCCTCGTGCACACGGTGCCGCAGCGCCCAGCTTCGTGCTCGGCAGCAAGCTGCCCACGCTGGTCGCGCTGGACCCGTGGGCGGGGATGTCGCCGCTCCTCGAGCTCAGCTTCGGGGTCGCGGGTCCCCCCAGTGCGGCCGTGGTGCGCACGCCCGTGAGCCAGCCCTACGAGCCGCCGCTGCTGGCTGCGGTCGAGTGGGCGAGCGGTGAGGTCGAGGTCGCGTACACGGCGGTGGGGCGCCTCGCGATGACTGCCATCGGCCGTGTGCCGCTGCGCAAGGCCAGCGAGCCGACCGCGTTGTCGCCCTCCAAGGGGTACGGCGAGCTGTCGTTCGCGGCCGCTCGTTCGGGCGCGCGCGCGCTGTTCGCGATCGAGGTGGCGGTCGACACCAAGCCCGATGCACCGCGCGAGATCTCGCTCAAGCTGCTCGACGGTGTCAGCACGGTACAAGGGCCGACCTTCGCGGCCGACGCACGCCATCCCAGCGTGACCCGCTTGCGCGAGCCGGGTGAGTACCTGGTCACGTACGCGCGCGCCAACACCGTCCAGGCTGCCCTCGTGGGTTGTCAGGACCCATAAAACCTGACGGTCTTACTTCGGCAGCAGGCGCGTGCACACCACCTCAGGTTCCAGCTGCTCGGCAGCCTGCGCGCGGTGTGCTGGCTCGCCCCAGTGCACGCACACGTCCGCTGGCGCATCACCATCGAGGGCAAAGGCGCCCGGCCAGGGAACCCGATTGCCGCAGGTGAGGGTGCCCACCTCGGGCAGCGGCTCGTAACGTCGACCGCCTTGAAACACGCTCACCTGCAGCCGCTCGCCGAGCCACGGGGGGCACGTCACCAAAAGCTTGAAGCGCTCGCCGTCGGCAAAGTGGCTCGGCTGCTCGCCCTGCTGCTCGCTGACCAACACGAGGGCCACCTCACCCCCCTTTACGCCGTCGTGCACCTGCCGTCGCGGGGCCGGCAGCTCCGACGGGCGCAGCACCGCGAGCGCCAGCGCCGCCGCGATGGCGAGCATCCCGCTCACGTAAGGCCACCGACGGCGCGCACGACCTGACACGATGGGTCGCACGTCGGAGGTCTCGGGCCACGACAGCGGCGGCAGCTCGCTCTGGTCGCTCAAGATCTCGTCGAGGCAGGCGCGGTCCGCGCTCGACTGCACAAGTCGTTGCTCGACGCGCGCGCGTTCTGTCGGCGACAGCTCGTCCAGTGCGTAGCGCTCGAGAATGAGCCACGACAGCGGCTCCATACTCAGCTGGGTCACGAGAGCACCTCCGGGTTCCCGAGCGCGGCGAGCGCCTCGGCTGCCCGCGTGAGACGCTTCTGCACGGTCTTGCGGCTGACCTTCATCACTTCCGCAATCTCTTCGAGGCCCATCTCGTCGAAGAATCGATACACCAAGGTCTCCATGACGGTCTCCTCGATCACGGCGGACAACTTACACAGCACGTCGAGACCCAACACCTGTGCATCGGGGGAGATCCGCGAGCTGCCACGCAGGCTCGGGCTCTCACGCGAAAGCAAGCGCGCGCGATTCTTCTCGTCGCGCAGCAGGTTTAGACAACGATGCGTGAGCGCCCGATACAGAAAGGGTAGGTCGAGCGTGGGCTCGGGTCTCTGGAGTAGGTGGTGCGTGAAGTAGCTCGACTTGAGCTCGCTCGACTCCTGGCTCAGCTCGCTGCCGGTGCTCGAAGCCATCACTGCCACGCCGGAGCTGTGGAGGTCGCGTACCGAGCTGATGGAGAAGTCGCCCGCGGCGCTCGCACCCTTGACGCCTGAAAAGGCGCCGCTCTGACAGGCGTCCAGCACCACGACCGTGAGCGTGCTGGGCAGTGCGAGGAGCGACGCGCGGAGCGAGGCCAGCGGCAGCTCTTCGTCGCCCAGGCTGAGCGCGTGTGGCCCGAGTAGTAGAACAAGAGCTGCGCACGCTCGCCGGCCTGGGCGTGCGCGACGAGCTTGCTGCGGAGGGCGCCCAGCGCGGTCTCCACGTCACGCGAGGTGGGTTCCGCCAGGAGCTGGATGTGCTCGCGGGGCGTGCGCCCCAGCTCTCGCAGCAAGTCGGCCATACGCGCCGCATCGTGCTCCGCAAAGGCTAGCTGGCCTTGGCCGGCACCGCCTCGGTTACTGCCGATGACGAGCGCGTAGGAGTGGAGCCCGGAGTCTGCTCGACCGCGCGCCGGGGCGAGCGAGCCAGCGACGCCCAGGGCGAGCAAGCCAGCGACGCAGAGGGCGCGCAGAATCGACCGTGGTCTGATCAGTGGTGGCATCGCCCTGATAACCCGCAGAGCATGCCGAGTGGGAACCCGCTCCCAGTCTCTTTTTGTGGAAGGGCTACTTTTTCTGCGTCTGCTTGGACCAGCTGTCCTTCAGCGAGATGGTCCGATTGAACACCAACGCGCCCGGCTTGCTGTCGCGCTCGTCGACGCAGAAGTAGCCCACCCGCTCGAACTGAAAACGCGCGCCAGGTGCCGCCTCGCGCAGGCTGGGCTCGACCTTGGCGTGCGGGAGCACCTCGATGGACTGCGGGTTGAGCTGTGCCTCGAACGTCTTGCCGTCGCTCTCGTCGAGCGGGTTCTCGGTGAGCCACAGCCGCTCGTACAGGCGTATCTCGGCGTCGAGCGCGTGCGTCGCGCTCACCCAGTGGATGGTGCCCTTCACCTTGCGCCCGTCTTTGGGTTGCCCGCCGAGCGAGTCGGGATCCCACGTGCACTTCAGCTCGCTGATCTCGCCCGTCGCGTCGCGCACGATCTCCTGGCACTTGATGATGCACGCGTAACGAAGACGCACCTCGGTGCCGGGGGAAAGCCGGAACCACCCCTTCACGGGGTGTTCCATGAAGTCGTCACGCTCGATGTACAGCTCGCGCGTGAGCGGCACCTTGCGGTTGCCCCAGCCCGGGTCTTCGCTGTTGTACTGCGCGTCGAGCTCGACCGTCTCGCGCTCGGCGAAGTTGGTGAGCGTGACCTTGAGTGGACGCAGCACCGCCAGCACACGCGGGCTCCGAGCATTGAGGTCCTCGCGCAGCGCGTGCTCGAGCAGCTGGATGTCGATGAAGCTGTCGCGACGCGACACGCCGATGCGCTCGCAGAAGCGGCGCAGCGCCTCGGGCGTGTAGCCGCGCCGACGCAAGCCCGCGATGGTGGGCATGCGCGGGTCGTCCCAGCTCTCGACGTGACCGTCGAGCACCAGCTTTTGCAGGCGCCGCTTGCTGAGCATGGTGTAGGTCAAGAACAGCTTGGCGAACTCGGTCTGCTCGGGGACCGGGTCGAACGAGAACTGCGAGACCAGCCACTCGTAGAGCGGTCGATGGTTGGCGAACTCGAGCGAGCAGAGCGAGTGCGTGATGCCCTCGAACGCGTCGGACAGCGGATGCGCGTAGTCGTACATCGGGTAGATGCACCAGGCGTCGCCGGTGCGGTGATGGTGCGCGTGCTTGATGCGGTACAAGAGCGGGTCGCGCAGGTTGACGTCGGGCGACTTCATGTCGATCTTTGCGCGCAGCACGTGCTCGCCGTCTTTGAACTTGCCGGCGCGCATGTCCGCAAACAGCGCGAGGTTGTCGTCCACGCTGCGCTCGCGGTACGGGCTGTCGCTGCCGGGCGCGTAGAAGTCGCCGCGGTTTTTCCGGATCTCTTCCAGGGTCTGGCTGTCGACGTAGGCGAGCCCGCGCCGGATCAGATCGAGCGCGCACTCGTACATGCGCTCGAAGTAGTCGGACGCGTAGTACTCGCGATCTTGCCAGTCGAAGCCCATCCAACGGATGTCCCGCTTGATGGAGTCGACGTACTCGATGTCTTCTTTGACCGGGTTGGTGTCGTCGAAACGCAGGTTGCACAGCCCGCCGGGCGCCAGGGCCGCCGCACCAAAGTTGGTGGAGAGGGCCTTGCAGTGACCGATGTGGAGGTACCCGTTGGGCTCGGGCGGGAACCGTGTGTGCACGCGTCCCTGGAACTTGTTGGCGGCCAGGTCGCTCTCGACGAGCTCA
>JBEGTL010000093.1:0-18675 GCA_041179425.1 Pseudomonadota bacterium
GCGTTGCTGCGTTGACCGCCCTCGGGCTGGTTTCGGTCGCAAGCTGGGCCCGTTCGGACGTGGCCAGCGGCTCGGCTACGAAGCACCGGGCAGCCGTCGACGGTCTCGCTTGCCAGTGCACACTGCACCCGCCCTGGCTCTTTCTCCATAGACATCGGCGCGATGCCTACGCGCCTTGGTTCAACCGCGATTTGCCAAAGCGCGGCTGCCCGTGAGGCCACTCGTGCTCGTGCGCTTCGGCGAATCGCTACTACTTACCGCAAGTCAGCAGTTCGGGTAAAGCAGGGAAGGGCGGAAGCGGTCCTTAGATGGAGGGCCTACGAGACCCCAAGACTCAGACGGCACCGCAGGCGAAGGCGTATCCTCGCCGAGCTCGAGGAGCCGCCGGCCGAGGGGCCGAACACTGCGCGCCGACCAGGGAGCGGCAGTCTGGCTATTGCTAAACAATGTCAGCGTTAACCAGTATGCGAAGAACCGTGAAACCCAAGGCCCGTTCGTCGGCCGCGCAAACGGTAGCTGGGGCGCCAGAGAAGCCTGCAGCGCGCGCAGCCAGGAACGTTGCGCCGGGCGCGACGCCCGAGCTCGCCGCGCCGACCTGCTGCCCGAAGACGACCCCGACAACCTCTGGCGGCTGTTCGTGCGGCATGCGGCGCTCAGCGCTTGATCCGGCGCACGATGTCGCCGAAGTTGTTCGTCTGCGTGTTGCGGTCGCCGATCTGTCCGCCGATGACGTCGCCGCCCACGGTCACGCGAGTTGAAGAACGTCGCTCCGCGCGGGTGGCGGATGCGAGCTTGGCGAGAACGCGCTTGATCGCGGTCACCTTCTTCTCCATCCGCTCTGCTGTATCGAGCTGCTCGACCATCGCATGCGCGAGCGTGTCGAAGGCATCCCCCGCCGAGTTCTGTTCCCCCTGGACGTGAGAGAGCGCTCCCTGCGTGCCCGCGAGCACATTCTGAATCCGCTCCTCGACCACGCTGGCGAAGGCTTCCAGTGCCTCCCGTTTTTCGTCCTGCGCGTCGAAGGTCCGGGCGGCTTCGAGCAGCCTCTGGTCGGGCGTGTCGGCCAGAAACCGTCCGAGCGGTGCCGCGACATACGCTTCGGCGGCGGAAGCCGCGGTGGTTGAACCGGTTAGCATCTTGACCACCAGGGCGACACCTGCCGCGCCAGCGTCCGCCGGCGAGCGCATTGCGAGCGCCTTGGCGAAACCCTTCACTTCGTCTTTGTTCCCATCCAGGAACGCGCTTGCGCGATTGACCGTGCTCATCGCGTCTACCCTAGCGCAAAGCCCAGATCAAACCGTCGCGTCGATCGGGTCTGTCGTGGCTTCGCTGGCGGTAGTACGGCTCGCGTCTTCTCAACCTTCCCTTCTACCGGGGCGCGCCGCTGCGTCCCTCCGCAACTCCGAGGAGGAGGGTCCAACGCTGCGTCGTGCGTGTCGGTCGGGTGCGCGCCCAGAGGGGCGGCGCCGCGCTGCTCCCGGCGAGAAGTCCGAACCTCAACGCGTACGCCGAGCGCTTTGTCCGCTCGATCCGAGACGACTGCCTAAACCACGTCGTGCTCCTTGGTGAGCAGCACTTGCGAACCGTCGTTCGAGAGTACGTGACGCACTACCATGTCGAGCGAAACCATCAGGGTCTGGATAACGCGCTGATTGCGCCACAGCCTGTCGCCACCACCAAAAGCGCAGTGAATCGACGCGCGCGTCTCGGCGGATTGCTGAGCTACTATCATCGTGAGGCCGCGTGATCGGCAGAGTTTCGGCACACTACGGCCGCATGCTCCGTCGCAATCTCGAGCGCCAGTTCGTAGCTGCTCCCAGCGCGCTCTGAAAGGCAGCCGACTGGGCGAGGCCGTCAGCTACCTGAACAATCAGTGGGACGGCCTGCTCGTCTTCCTCGACTACCCGCGCGTACCGCTCAGCAACAATGCGGCCGAGCGCTGCGTACGTGGGCCCGTCGTCGGGCGGAAGAATTTTGGCGGGTGCAAGTCGGTACGCGGCACCGAGGTCGCCGCCATCCTCTACACCTTGCTCGAGCGCGCCAAGCTTGCCGGCGTCGAACCGCGAGCCCATCTGCGAGCGGCGTCGGAGGCAGCGCTGACCGGCGGGCCCACAATACTGCCGCACGTGTACCGTGAGCAGGTGCGCGCGGAGCGGGCCGCCACGCGAAGTGCATCGGCCAGCCCGCCGGCGCCCCTCTCCTGAATCCCAGGCGGTATGCGCTCATCCGGATGCCCGGACAGAGTCGTGTGCAACGATTCGCGTCCAGGAGCCACGCTGCGCAGACTCGAACAGCTTGGCGAAGGGGAGCAATGCATGGGGAGGACCAGGATGCGCGCTGTTAGTCGGAAGTACCTTTGCTGGTTGATGGTGGCGGGCTTCGCCAGCGCCGCGCCGCCTTTGGCTTCCGCCCAGGCAATGTCCTGCGCGCAGGCACTCGCGCCGTTCTACGTTGATGGGCACTCCGCGATGGCGCGTGGCTCCTTTCTACGGATTCGCAAAGCGCCGCCCAAAGCGGCCTGGCCCGTTCCTCCAGAAACCGAGATGTACGTGCTGAGCGGCGCCGCATTCAATCCGAACGTGGCGCTCGACATGCAGAGCGCAGGCCGGCACACGGCCACTCTCGAGCAAGCGAACGCGACAGAGCTGAGCGGAGGGATCGTACTGCTGGACGCCAACGCGGGCGCGGGCAACGCGGGTGCGCTGCGCGGAACCATTAGCGTGCATCCCGACGGGCTTGTGACCTTGAAGACGCCGCACCTCAGGCTGTCCGCCCTCGCTTCGTGCGTCCGACGTGACTCCGAGAACGTGCAACTCAGCGTCACGCTGACCAAGACCGCACTCCAGTGGTTCGTAATGGAGTTGCAGCTTGGCGGGCCGGTGCTGAGGTGAACGAGTTGAACCGCCAACTCGCGCGGCTCGGTGCAGCTGTCACCGTCTTGCCGCTGTTCTGCATGCTCGACAGCCCGCTTGTCCGCGCGCAGCCAACGCCGCTCCAGCCGGCGGCCGAGACTGTAGCTTGTTCCGACGCACTCGGCGCGATCGTGCGGTCTGCAGCGAGCACAGGTTTCGCGGTCCGCGGCGTGCGTGCGGCTCCGGTAGCCGGTCGACTCCCGGAGCGCGCCATCACCGTGAAGCGCGGTTTCGGGCTGAGCACGCCACTGTCGTCACCGTATGCCCTTAATGCGGCCAACTCGCCGGTGGCCACTGCTGGCAACGCCCTGTCAGGGACGTTCTCGCTAGTGTCGCTCGATCAAACTCCTGTCGTGCAGAAGGCGGCTTCTTGGACCTGGTCGCCTGCGGGTCTGCAGATTGTCGCGCCCGGCCCGCCCGGCAACTCCGAGACGATCGTGGCATTGGAGTGCGCCCGAGTCTCCTCGCGGACGCTCGTGCGCTACGCGGTGCGCGGGTTGGCTTCGCCGAGCTCCGCATCATGGATGTTCACCTTCGAACCGAACGCGGAGGTGGCGGACGAAGTGCTCGGATTCGCCGACCTGCACACGCATCCGGCAGGGCACTTGGCCTTTGATGGCCCAGCGGACGGCAGCGGCATGTTCTGGGGCTACCCAGGTCGTGCGCTGGCAACGTCGTCGCCGCAATCAGACCTACGCGCCTGCGTGCCCGACACCCATTCGTTGGGCAGCAACGGATCAGGTTACGACGACGATCAAATCCGACACACGGCGAGGCAGAAGATCATGGCGAACTTCGAGCCTGGTGCGAACGGCTGGGTGCATGAGGGGGACGGCTCACCGTCCTTCAGGTCGTGGCCGCACGCCGAATCGCTGAGTCATCAGAAGATGCACATCTCGTGGCTCCGACGCGCCTTCGACGGCGGCCTGCGCCTGCTAGTTGCCTCCGCACACGACAACCAACTGCTGGCGGAGGCTCACAGGATGCGCATCGGGCACGAGGATCCCCCTCAGGTCGATCGCAACTTCGATTTCGACTCGTCGATTCGCCAACTGAACGAGATCAAATGTCTCGTGCAAGCAAACTCAGACTTCTTGGGTATTGCCACGGATGCGAGCACAGCGGAGCAACTGATTCGTGCAGGGAAGATGGCAGTGATCCTCGGCGTGGAGATGGATCAGCTCAGCGCCGAGCAGCTCCTCGAGCTGGTGAAGAGCCACCAAGTCCGCACCGTCATCCCGATCCACCTTGCGGATAACGCTTTCGGCGGGACTGCCGTCTATCGTGACCTCTTCAATAGCAGCAGCAACTTCCTAAATGGTCGCCCTTTCGCGGTGCTCGGAGACCCAAACATTTCGTTTCGGCTCGGGGCCTGGGGGGTAGTCGTGGCGGAAGCGCTCGGAGTCGGCTGGTCTCCAGCCACAGTCGCCTCACGCTCTGTCTTCGAGGCGGGCTATTCGTGCTTCGCGGACCGCGCGCCGGCCCACGGTTGCATCTCGGCACACAAGGGTCATCGCAATGCGGCTGGCCTGACTGACGTTGGCCGGGCTCTGCTATCTGAGTTGATGAAGCTCGGCGTATTGATCGACGTGAGCCACATGAGCATGAAGTCCACTGACGACGCGCTCGCGCTCGCGGAGACGAGCGGCAGCAACCAAGCCAAGGGTTATCCGCTGCTAAGCAGCCACACCGGCATTCGACGTGCCGAGCTATGCTCGGAGAGCGAACGCTCGCTCACGACACAGCAGGCGCAGCGCCTCCGCGCGCTCGGCGGCGTGCTGGGTTTTGGTACAGCAGGAGGCAGCGCCAGCGCCGCTCTCGCAAGTGTCGGAGACGTGCCACTCGTTGCTGGGTTCGAGTTGGACCTGGCGCGGCCAGGCAAGTACGGACTCATCCGAATCACGATCGAAGGTCACATCTCTTACATGGAGCGTCTGCCGGCCAATGGGCTCGATACGGCGGTGTCGAGGGCAGCGGCGACGCTCAGAATCAAGCTGCGCGACGGTCGTACGCTGGAGCGCTCGCTCCAGTTCACTCCTTCAAGTGTACGGCTGCCGACCGATCATTCTCCTCTGCGCCTGCTCAACGCCGCTGTCCCGCCGCATGAAGAGTTTCGTGTGGAGGGGATGAGCAGTTACGATCAAGTCGCTTCCGTTGCAATCGAGACGCCGAGCGGGCAGCGCTTGCACACCAAATCGATTGAGGTCGCGGAGTACGTGAGCGCAGTGCGTCGCTACAGGACAATTCTTCGGCGGCGTGCGGTCGACGAACTGCAAACGGGTGGGAGCTTCGTAAGTAACTTTGCGGTCGACGTGCGCGAGGCGCCGGTGATCTCACCTTGCCAGAACGACACAGCGTGGCCAGGGACCCAGAAGGTCGCTATGGTTCGCGTCGAGGTCGACAGCGATTTCAACAGCGAGAGCAGGGCCAGCCAACTCGGTTCCATCTTGCTCAGAAGTGAAGGTCGAGACATCGAGGTTCCATTCTCAACCCGTCCCACGCAGATCATTCGGCTGCAGACTCCCGTCGACTACGACGCGTTCAAGACGCTCCGTCTGGCCGCCCGAGCGCGTGGATATCTGCGAAGCTTGAGAGTCGACGTTATGAACGATCCGATCGTGCACTGGACGAATGGGGTCACGAGCGCGCTGCAGACGATAGGAGGTCGGGGCATTGCGCTCGGTACCGACCTCAACGCGCCCGAAAGGCAGATTCCCTATACGAGCATCAGCACGGGGCGCAGCGATCTAGCCAAACGCCTTGGAATTGCAGGCGCGCAGCCTTTGCCGGCGATGCAGCGAAGCAATAGCAACACGTACTCGATTCAGCGAGATGGAATTGCAAACGTAGGGATGCTGCCGGACTTCTTGCAAGCGGTCGATGCGGCTCCTGGGGGCTCAGCAGTCGCCGAAGAGCTCTTCCACTCCGCAGAAGACGTGATCCGTATGTGGCGGCGCGTGGATGCCTACGTAAGAGCCAACGGCAACGCTGTGCCCGCACAGCTACCGTCGCCGATCTGCAACTGAACGAAACAGGCACCGCCTTCGGCCTGCCTCGACCCGCTAGCGCGGCGATCGCCCGCGCGAGCGAACCAGCCACGTCAATCGAAACCCGGCAACAGCATGTTGATGTCGTAGTGTGCCGAAACCAGATCTGCCGAACTCGCGGGTTCTCTTGGGCGGTTCTAGGTCATGGCGGTCCCGCGAGTCGTGGTACCAAAGGCGGAGTGCCGACCGCGCTTCACTTCCTCGTGCTCACGGTTTCCGGGTGGCTCCAGCGTCGGCAGTTTGCGGCGATCGAGTACCTGCGCGCCGAGAACCAAGTGCTGCGCGAGCGCCTCGGCGACCGGGGCCTGCGTCTTACCGACGCCCAGCGACGCAGGCTCGCCGTCAAGGGGCAGTCGCTCGGCCGCAAGGGGCTTCGGGAGCTGACGAGCATCGTCACGCCGGAGACCATCCTGAGATGGTACCGCGAGCTCATCGCAAGGAAGTACGACGGGACTGCCAAGCGAGGGCCTGGTCGGCCGCGCAAGGCCCGCGCCATCGCGGAACTGGTGCAACGAATGGCACGCGAGAACCCGCGCTGGGGCTACACGCGCATTGTGGGCGCGATGAAGAACCTCGGGCACGAGGTCGGCCGCAACACGGTAAAGCGCATGCTGGCCGAGGCGGGCATCGCACCGGCCCCAGACAGCAGGCGGTGTACGAGCCTGAGTGTGGATGCGCGGAAGCGGACTGCGTTCCCTCGTCCAGCCTGGAGGCATACTGTGACTCGGCGACGAAGCTATGCGCGCTAAAGCATAAGTGAGCCGGGTCGGCGGCCGACGAACGTGTGGTCGCCAGCCAAGCACGGCTTGACTGAAGCGGCTCGTGAGCTCGTCAAAATGCTGCCTGCCTCCGGCGCGGGGGGTTGATGCGCTGGTGGACAGTGCCGGGGCTGTGGAGAGCAAGCTCCTCACAGCCCCTTGGACAACGCCAGGGCGCGTTGCCCACACTGACCACAGCGCCGACGGACACAGCCATTTCTTCAAATCCTCTGGAGACCAGAGCGCTCCCTACGGTCGCGCAAGAGGACATCTCTAACTTGCAGCCGAGGCGGACATCTCTAAATGGTCTTGGCAAGGATCCCAGGCCAGGCAACGTCCGAGCGATACCCAGCCCGAGCCACCTGTCACCTCTACGAGCCCGCGATCGATCGGCCTGCAGGGAGAGCCGGATGGATCATGATCCCGCCGCGCCTCCGCGCCGCCGGCCGCGCGGCCCTCGGCCTGCTTCCACTTCGGCTTACCCAGCCACGGATCGAGCGTCTTGCTCGATCGGCAAAACCGAGTGTTTTTTCGCGCGCGCGGTGCGCACCGGCAAAATCATTTGCCGTGTTCGTCCGTGTCTGTCGATGCCAGCCTCTGGCTCGTCGTCAGACACACACACACACTCAGGAGGACCTCATGGCTTCAAGGATGACCCACGTCCGACGCCTGCTCATGCGTAGCATCGGCCTTATCATGATCTTCGGACTCTCCCTCAGTCCACACGCCGCCTCGGCGCAGTCCGTCCCTTGCGCAGACCTGGTGGCGAAGCTTGCAAACCTCAAGACCAAGCTGCTACCCGGCGGCTTTGCCGGCGTCTTCGAACTCAACGTCCGAGCCGGCGGGGCCATCACCTTCGTACGGGAAAACAGCGGGACGCCGGGCATTCACTACGGACTGCTGGTGAACCGGTCCACGTCGACAGTGCCCCCGACGCAACCCGGCGCAATCACGTTCAACATGGGACTTGGACGCGAAGCGACGTTTGCAGCAGACGCAGTCAGCGGACCGGCGCGACTCCTCCTGGAGAGGCCTGACTTCGATGATATGGCGTTTGCCATATCGCCGCGCACGGGCGCACTGCAATGGTCGAACTTGAAGTGGGGTGGCGGCGTGGGCGGCGTCACGACGACCATCTGCACGGAGGTTGGTAAGGTCGTGCTGCCAGCGGCCGAGTTCGTTCGAGGCACGACGACCACCGAGCGCACCGTACCCATCATGCAGGTCGATGCGATCCTGCAGAAGCCTGGCTATGGTAGCGACTCGTTTCGCCTGCTGCTCTTGCCTGAGCTTGTCTTCCAGCAGGGCTGAGCGGCGATTCGCGCTTCGTCGAGCGATGCTCCGCTGTGCTGCGGGGCACGTATCCTTGCTGCGCTCCGGCGACCGCGCCTGGTCGCGAGAACCCATGTCTTCCCGTAGCGCGCACCGCCGCTGGCCACCGCCTCGCGCCGGGAAAAAACATTTGCCCTGATGGCGCGCGCCAGCTGCTGCTACCCGACCTTGAGTACGCCGTCCAACTCGAGGTCAGCCATGAATACGCAAGCGCTGGTGACGACAATCGTCGCCTAGTGCATCGCCACGACCGCCTACGCGCAGACCGCGCCGCTGCACACCTGGTTCTCCGCCCATCGCGGCGGACCACTTCACCACCACGGACCCCGGCTGGGCGGGCGAGGTGGGCGACGTCAAGCTGCACGGTCCCGGCGGTTACGTGCTGGTGCGCAAGGAGCGTAACGAGCGCCTCGTCGTCGAGTGCATCCAGGCCACCTTCGATCTCGAACTCTCGCGCTCTTCGGCCGGGCTGCCGAGGGCCAAGCGGAGCCGCGTGATATCGGCCCTCCCGAAGCACCTCTAGGCACGGAGTACCCGACAAGGGCTCGATCATCCCGGCGGGCACGCACGGCTGCAACGCCGCCGACCTGCCTGCCGGCTCGGAGGCCGACGCCCTCGGCAACGACAACTCCACGCATGGCGGCCACGACGCCTTCAGCAACACGTGTGGTGATCACCAGCGCAACCTGGTCATCAGCTTCCTCGAGGCACAAAAGCGCACGCACAGCGCCCATGGGACCAGCACCACGGGGTTCCCCACGTTTCGCGACTGGCCTCGCTGGAACGACACGACGCACCAGCAGATGTGGGTCGAGTGGATCCGGCGCACGCATGCGCAAGGGATGAGGGTGATGGTCGCGCTCGCGACCAACAACCGAACGCTGGCCGGACTCGTGCACGGCGACCCACCCACGGACGACCGCGGCTCCGCGGACCTGCAGATCGCCGAGATCAAGAGCTTCGCGCAGCGCAACCATGACTTCATGCGCGTCGTGAAGACGCCCGCCGAGCTGCGCGCGGCGGTGCGCGACGGCAAGCTCGCCGTGGTGTTGGGCGTGGAGCTCGACGACCTGGGCAATTTCGCAAGCCGCGCGCCAGGGCAGGTCACCGCAGCGGAGATCGCGGCGGAGGTGGCGCGTCTCGAGGGCCTCGGTGTGCGCTACTTCTTTCCGATTCATCTCACGAACAATCAGTTTGGAGGCACCGCGCTCTACGAAGACTTCTTCATCGTGATGGACCGGCTGCAGACTGGGCGCTGGCTCGACATGGAGTGCTCTCCCCACTTCAGGTACCGCCCAGACATCGACGGCATCGTGACAGCCATCAATACGCTCAAACTAGGCGCGCTCGGCCGGCCAGTCCTACCGGGTTGTCTCACCGAGATCGGTAGGGACGGCGTGCCGCGGCAGCAAGGCCTGCGAAATGCACTGGGCCTGACCTCGGCGGGCAAGGATGCTCTGCGCGCGCTGATGCAGCGCGGCCTGCTCATCGATGTGGACCACATGTCCGAGCGGGCGGTCGACGACAGCCTGAAGTTCGCGCGCGAGTTCGAGAGCGGCTGGGGCTATCCACTCGTCTCGGGGCACAACGGTGCGCGCGAGGAAGGCGGCGTAGAACGCCAGCTGCGCGCGGATCAGCTCGTCAGCATCCGCGATGCCGGCGGCATGCTCGGCCTCGGCTGGGCCGGCGACGACGTCGTCAGGTTCCGCAGCAAGATGGTGACTGCGCAGAGCCTCATGGGCCCCGGACGCGTAGCACTCGGGACGGACATGAACGGGTTGGAGAGCCACGTGCAGCCCCCCGGTGCGCTCACGTCGGTGACCGGCACCTGGACCGTCGCGGGCGAGTCGCGGACCTGGAGCTTCCAGAACGACGGCGTCGCAAACTACGGCATGATTCCCGACTTGGTCTCGGATCTGCGCGCGACCAATGCGCTCGCGGCCGCCCGCATGAGCGGCGCTGCAGAGAGCTTTGCAAGGGTCTGGGAGCGAGCGCAGGCGTCGAAGCTAGCGGCTTCGCGCGCGCGCGCCGCGGCGCCGACGCCGAGCGTCGACGTGATCACCGTCGCGCCTCCGGCGACGGACTTCTTCTGCCCGAGCGCGGTGCTGGCGGGTGACCGCGAGTTCGACGGCCACGGACCCGAGCTCTGGGCCGACGCGCAGCTGCGCATCGCGCCCAACGGCGCCGCCGTGGCCGACCTCTCCTTGCGCGCACGCGAGACCGTCAGCGACTGGTCCGAGACGCGCGGCAGCTGGCAGGTCGTCCTCTCGCCACCAGGGCGACGCGTGGCGGAGATCCTCTCGGCGACGCGCTCCGAGACGCACGTCATCTCCACGCCGGCTGGGTTCCAGATCCTCGGCCCAGGCGCAAACCCCAACCTCAGCGCCGTGCCGCCCGTCACCGGCGACCTCGTCCGCGCGTTCGAGATCGTCGGCGACACGGGTGGCCCCGACATCAGCGACGACAACAACTGCAACGACGACACGCGCATGCGCGTCGTCTTCAACCCGGTGCGCTTGCGGCTTGCCCCGTGAGCTGCGAGCAGACGTCTACGCGCCACGCGTAGGCAGCGAGATGGTGACACGTGCTCCCTTAGTCGTGTTCTCCAGCCGCAGCTGACCGCCGCTGGCGACGACGATACTCTCGACCAGCGCGAGGCCCAGCCCCGAGCCTCGCCGCTTGGTGCTGGAGAAGCGCTCGCAGCGCAGCGCCAGCAGGCTCGCGGAGAAGCCGGGGCCGTTGTCAAGCACGCTGAGCTCGGCGCTTGCGCCGCGCGCCGACAGCAGCGTGAGCACCTCGGTCGCGCCGTTCTCGCCATTGCCCTCGGTCGCATTGACGAGCAGGTTGATGAGCACGCGCTCGAGGCCGCGCGCACCGCCAGCGACGCACAGTGGTTTCTGCCTGACGCGCTCGTCGTGCAGCTCGAAGCGCACGTTCGGGTAGCGACTGCGTAGGGGCGCGAGCAGGCTGTGAGCTATCGCCGCTGGATCGACGGACTCGGACTGGGCGCTGGCCGCGAGCTCGGTGTAGGTCCGGTCGCGAGACTCGTCGATGATGCGCGACAGCTCGAGCAAATTCCCCTGCAGCGCGCCCAGCAGCGCACGCCCGCCCTCTGCGGGGTAGAGCCCCGACGGTCGGGCCAGCAGGTCGGTGTTGATGCGGGCCGAGCTGAGCAGGCTCGAGACATCGTGGCGGTCTTGCAGGACGTGCGTCAGTCCGTCGCGAGCCGCCTCTGCGCGTAGTGCATGCCGCGCAGCGTTCTCGGCGAGCGAGCGCCCGCGCGTCGCGAGCACGACGCTGAGCGCTGCCGCCCCAGCGAGGTACAGCACGTAGAGGTCGATCTCGCTCGCGCCATACTCGGCGATTGCGCGGTTTTGCGTGAGGTCGAGGTAGACCAGCGCAGCGAAGAGCAGTGCGTTTACGGCCGAGGCGAGCAGCGAAGTGCGGACCGAGAGGCGCAGCCCGCTCATGAGGCAGACTGCTGGCAGGACCGCGAGGTCGGGGAGGCGAAGCAGGCCCACATAGGTGGGCCACGGGTAGAGAACCCCGGCCAGCAGCGTAGAAGTCGTTGCTAGCACGTCGACCAGGGCGGAAGCGTCGAGTGCCCAGCGAGGTAGGCTGCTGCGCGAGGCGCGGACCATGAGCGGTGCGGACGCTGCTGCGGCGCCGAGCATGGCGGGTATCTCCAGCCACGCGCGCGCGATGCTACGCCACGAATCGAGGTCATTGGTGCGGAAGAAGCGAGCCAGAATCGCCAGGCAGAACAGCACGCGCACCACGCCGAACCCGAGCTCGGTCCGGCGTTGCGCGCGGCGGATGAGCCCCTCGACGATGTCTCTCGAGCGCGTCCTGGCGTACTCCGCCTCGCCGGCATGGGGCAACCCATCGTCCAGGGCGAGTGTCGAGCGCAGCCGGGCCACGAACTTCGAGCACGAGTAGCGATGACAACCCCTCTGCGTCACGTGGCCACCACCTTGGTCGTCGAGGACAACCTCGCCCTTCGCGCAAGCCTGTGCAGGGCGGTCTCCAACCTGCTTTCGTGCAAGGTCGTCGAAGCGGCCAGCGTCGCGGAAGCCCGCGACGCGCTGCGCGACTGGTGTCCAGACTTGCTCATTCTCGACGTCGTCCTGACCGATGGGACGGCGTTCGACGTCCTCGCGCTGCTCGAAGAGTCATCGAAGGCCCCTGCGGTGATCGGGATCAGCGGCGTGGCGGGACCCGAGGCGGCGTTCCGGCTCGCGCAGCTCGGCATCCGTCGCTACGTTCAAAAGCCCATCGACCTTCCCGGCTTCGAGGCAGCCATCCGCGAGGCTCTCGAGGATGCCCCCGATCTCAAGCCATACCTGCGTGCGGCGGTCGGCCGCATCGCGCTGCATCAGCTCGAAGATATCGTGCGGACGACCATGCTCAACGAGGCTCTGGCGCGCAGCGAAGGCAACCGCCGCGGAGCGGCCCGCATCCTCCAGGTGTCACGGCAGTTGCTCCAGCACATGCTGCGCAGGACTCCCTCTTCGCTGTGAGTCAGCTCCTTCCGGTCGTACTGCTCACGGCGCTCCTCCTCTCGACCAGCTCGGCACGCGGCGAATTCATCGACTCCGTGCACGTACGCGGCGCCAGGCGCACCCGCGACGAGACCATCAGCACGCTGCTTCCGCGCCCGCCTCCTGCAAACTACGAGCGCGCCGAGCTCGACGACTTCGCGCGGCGCCTCGGGAACCTCGCCATCTTCGACGATGTCAAGGTCACGCTCCACGGCGCCACACTCGACGTGACGGTGCGCGAGAAGTGGACGCTGATCCCGGAGCTCGCGCTGGGCACGGGCAAGACCGCGGCCGACCTGTCGCTCGACATCGGGGCGACCGAGTACAACGTGCTCGGACTCGGCACCGAGCTTGGCGCGACCCTGTACCGAAAGGAGCGTGGGCTCGGCTTCGTGGCTTGGCTCAGCGAGCACTCCTATCGACTTTCACGCTGGTCGCGCGGAGCCTCCCTGGAGTACACGAACGTGAGCTCTCGGTTCGATGATGGGCAGACGTTCCGCACCGTGGGCCCGCGCGTGTCGGGCTGGCTCAAGTCGCCTCCGGTGGTCAGTCGCTTCCTCCGCTACCAGCTCGCCGTGCGCTATCAGCGCGAAGACGTGCGCGACGCGCAAGGTGGAGCGGCAGCGCCGAGCGGCCACGGGATGTTGTTGGGCGCGGGGCTGAGCTACGACCGCTACCACTGGCACGACCTGGTTCCGCGCGGGGGAAAGCTGAGCGTGAACCTCGGGCCGGGCTTCTTCATGCCGAGCGCCCAGCCCCGCCACTTTCTCGACTTCGAGGCCAAGGCAGCGCTGCCGCTCGTGCACCAGGCCGTGCTCGCCTTGCGCGTCAAGGCCGCCCTCTGCTCGCGTGGTAACCCGAACGCGAGCTCGACGCTCGGCAGCGTGGAGGGCGTGCGTGGCCTGCCCGACGCGCTCTACCGCAATTGGGCGCAGGTGTTCGTCAACGTCGAGCTGCGCCAGGCGGTGCGTCTGCTCGAGCGCGTCGCGCTACAGGCGGTGTTGTTCGCGGATGTCGCGGAATTCCAGCGCATGACCGCGGCGGGCAAGCGTGGCGAGCAGGTGTTTGCGGCGTCGCTGGGCGCGGGGGCGCGGGTCTTGCCGACGTTCCTGGCCCAGGCCGCGCTGCGTGTCGACCTCGCGCGGCTCCTCGCTCCACGCGCGGGCTGGCTCCCACAGCTAGGTCTCACGCAGTACTTCTGAGCCGGCATCGTGGAGCGCGCGAAGGGCCGTACGCCCCTTTGTCCATGGTCGCCAGCCTGTCCCTGCAGCCCAGACCTGGGCAGCTTGTCACGAGCGCTCAGCGCGCGGTCTGGTCCCGGGCCCGCTCGAATGCTGGGTTGCCCTTGATCCCGCGGAGTGTCTCCTGGAGGGCGTCGTAGAAGGGCTCGCGCTCCCAGGGCGGGACGGGTACGGGCTCGCTACCTCGCGTGGGCTCCGAGAGACACAGCGGCGCACCCAGTCGCGGCACGGAGCAGGCCGTGCCATACAGCGATTCCGCGCACACGCGGTACTCGTCCTCGGCCGAGTAGTCAGAGTCTTCGTTCGTCCATCGCTTCGTGCTGGCCCGATGGCGATGCTCCAGGCTCAGGGGGTTGGCATTGTCGGCGCAGAACACGCTGATGACACCTGTCGTTCCACATACCCTCAGCTCACAAGCCGAGGGCGCGTGAGGCGGCACGGGGCCGACACCCGCTGCACCGTAGGCACTGCCCGTGTAAGGGTCGCGCACGCAGTGCATGGCGGGCGAACGCGCGGGGTCCACGAACACGCTGTCCACCAGGTTGAGCCCTGGGAAGTCAGGCCCGCAGTCAGCATGCATTCGCTGGGTGCGTTCGGACGCATCGAGCACGGCGTTGATGCAGTTGGAGACTGCATACGGCACGCTCGTGCCGTAGGTGGGGTGCGGTCCCGGCGTCGGATGATCCGTGGGGTCACTCGGCGCGACGCCGCGGTTGCCCGGCGTGAAGGCTGGCCGCACGCCGCAGAAGTCCTCCAGGGTAAAGGTGTGGTCCCCGAGTCTGTCGCCCACATTGATGGCATTGCGCTGCCAGACGAACCCGGAGACATGGCCGTAGCCGTGCGCGTGCATGACCTCGTGACCTATCACGGCGGCGGAGCCTCGATACGCCGGGTCGCGCACGCAGGCTGCGCCGTCGGGATTGAACTGACAGTTCTCAGGCTGGTTGAGAGCTGCCAAGTTGCTACCGAAGCTGACGAGCTCGCGAGCCTGACCGTTGGCGTTGCCGACTCCGGCCGAGCCACCACGGGAAGTGCCGATGGCGGCGAAGTCGCACTCGATCACCGTCGGTTTCGGCGACAGCGCGGCGGTCATGACGGCCTCGGTCGTGGCAGGTCGCGGATCGGCGGCACATGGAATGTAAGACTCCCAGGTGCCGCTGAAGGACGTCCGCACGCGCATGGGCTGCTCAATCACATTGGCCATGCAGGCGCGGAAGGCAGGCGAGTTCATCGCGATGCGCGCGTACGCGGCGCTGATCTCGAGGTGCCGACGCACGTCGGTGGGCGCGATGGGTGGCGTCGTCTGCGGAGACGGAGCGGTCAGGCAGGTGGTGCCGAACATCACGCTCCCGGTGAGAGCCTGGCTCTGGCGCGAGAGCTCGGGCTCCGCGTCCTCCGCGTCCGGCGGAGCGCATCCCGGGCCCCAGGCTAACAGCGCCGTCGCGCATACGACCATGCGTCTCCTCGAGCGGCCACTGCGTTCTGCTGCCATCGGCTCTAGCGAGCCATCGCTTCGGCGCGGTCTTGCTTGCTTTGTCATGTCGTCCCCCCTGTGTTCGCGACGCGTTCGCGCCGCTCTCCATCCGGTCTACGTCGGCGCGCGATGGACTATCAGGGCAAGACTTTTGGCCGCTTCGACGTGAGCTGCAGCAGGCGGCGCTTGGCGACGGCTTTGGAGGGGCTGCGATATGCGTCGCGCAGGGTCTTGTTCACGCTCGGATGCAGCTTCTTGGGGAGCTGCGCGAGCACGTTGCGCCGCTTGTGCTCTTGGCAGCGTTGTACGAGCACGCGCTGGCCGAATGTGTTGCAGATGGCCTTGCGCAGGGCGTGGTGTGCCGAAACCCGATCCTTCGAAATTGCCGGTAATCGGAGCTGCTGCCGGTAGGCGCCGCGTCGCACGAGTCGTGGTACGAAAGGCACATCGTGCAGGCGACCGCGCTTCACTTCCTCGTGCTCACGGTTTCCGGGTGGCTCCAGCGTCGGCAGTTTGCGGCGATCGAGTACCTGCGCGCCGAGAAACAAGTGCTGCGCGAGCGCCTCGGCGACCGGGGCCTGCGTCTGACCGACGCCCAGCGACGCAGGCTCGCCATCAAGGGGCAGTCGCTCGGCCGCAAGGGGCTTCGGGAACTGGCGAGCATCGTCACGCCGGAGACCATCCTGAGATGGTACCGCGAGCTCATCGCAAGGAAGTACGACGGGACTGCCAAGCGAGGGCCTGGTCGGCCGCGCAAGGCCCGCACCATCGCGGAACTGGTGCAACGAATGGCACGCGAGAACCCGCGCTGGGGCTACACGCGCATTGTGGGCGCGATGAAGAACCTCGGGCACGAGGTCGGCCGCAACACGGTAAAGCGCATGCTGGCCGAGGCGGGCATCGCACCCGCCCCAGACCGGGGTCGCGGCACATCGTGGAAGACCTTCCTGCGCGCCCATTGGGAAGCCATCGCTGCCGCGGACTTCTTCACGGTCGAGGTGCTCACGCTCCACGGCCTGACGCGCTACCTGGTGTTCTTTGTGATCGAACTGAAGACGCGTCGGGTCGAGATCGCAGGCATCGTTCACCAACCGGACGGCCAGTGGATGATGCAGGTCGGACGCAATCTACTCGATGCGGTTGACGGTTTTCTGCTGCACAAGCGGTACTTGATCCTCGACCGCGACCCGCTCTACACAGCAGCGTTCCGGAGGCTGCTGCGCAATGCGGGCGTTGAGCCGCTGCGGCTCCCGGCGAGAAGTCCGAACCTGAACGCGTACGCCGAGCGCTTCGTGCGCTCGATCCGAGACGACTGCTTCAACCACGTTGTGCTGCTGGGCGAGCAGCACCTGCGAACCGTCGTTCGCGAGTACGTGGAGCTCTACCACGCGGAGCGAAACCATCAGGGGCTGGACAATGCGTTGATTGTGTCGCAGCTCGCCACCGTCGTCGGCAATAGCAGAGTGCAGCGACGAGCGCGTCTCGGCGGGCTGCTCAGCTACTCTCATCGTGAGGCCGCATGATCGGCAGATTTTCGGCACACTACGGGCGTCGAGAATGCGGTGAGCCGGATTCAAAAGTGGATCAAGAATCACGACGTAGCTCTGAAGACGTCGTTCGCCACAGCTGGCCTGCTGGGAGGTTTGCTACTCTCGTGCCACGAACTTGGATTGGTGACGTTCGGCAAGCCCGACCAAACTTCTGCCGCAGTGGCATCGGCGACGGCAGCAGCGAAAGCGGCGGACGCTGCTGCCGTCGCTGCGAACGCGGCCGCGACCAAGTCGGCTGACGTGGCCGCTGCCGTGGCACGTGACGTCCAGCTCTCGCTAAGTAAGATGGCGATTCAGCACGCACAAGGGCTGACCGTTGGTCGCAACGAAACGAAGACGGGTCGGGAAAAAGTACATGTGGTTTCTAGGGGTGAAGTGCTGTGCAACACCGCCAAGCGGTACGGCCTGGACGCCAATCTCATCATCGCGAAAAATGACCTCATCGAGCGGAGCTGTGCCGACCCTCGTAGTACTTTCTGCTTGATGGAAGGACAGCGACTTGCGATGCCCATCGAGGACGGTACGGCCGTGGTTAGGAAGCGTCTTTACTGCAGCTGAAGTCGAGGCTGCTATGCCGCCAGTTGGAACAGTGACCAAGCGCCGCGGCGGCCATCGAGACTGGTCGTGGTTAGCGGCCACGTCAGCTGATGGCGTAGCGACCAGGCTTGGCGATGTCCATCATCCGCCACACGACGGCGAGGTACACGAGCTTGCAGGCTATCGTGTCAGGGAGGAGCAGCGGCAAGCATTGCCTTTGTCGCCGTTTTTCCAGCCGAAGACGTCCACCGGGCCGCCCTGCCGGAAACTTCTAACTATCGCTAAATAGAGTTGAACCAAGCCGCTTCGCGGCAAGCCCAGCTCGCGCGCCAACGGCGCCGGAGACGTCTTCGCTGCGGCCGGATCGCGCTCGCTCGCACTGACAGCCACGCCTCGTTCGTGGTGCCCGACTTCCGGGTGCCCGTACCGAGGAGAGCCCCGTGGGCCAGCTACGCGAGAGAATGAGACAGGACCTGACGATGCGCGGCATGAGCCGCTCGACGCAGGCGAGCTACATCACCTATGCAGGCGCGTTCGTCGCGCATTTCAAACGACCTGCCAGCCAGCTTGGCAGCGAACACGTGCGAGCGTGGGTGCTGCACCTGCTGACGAAGCTGGGCCGCAAGGCAGCCACCGTCAACGTGGCCATCGCAGCGTTGCGGTTTCTGTTCGGCACGACGCTCCAGCGTCCCGACGTGATGTCGGGCATCCGCAATGTGCGAGGCAACCACCTGTGCCCCGAGTTGCCGAGTGGCAGCGAGGTGGAGCGTCTGCTCGCGGCGACGACCGACATCCGGCATCGCGCGATGTTCATGCTGCTCTATGGTGCGGGGCTGCGCGTATCGGAGCTCCTGAACTTGATGGCGGGCGATATCGACAGCGCGCGGATGGTGATCGTCGTCAAGGACACCAAGAATCGCCACGACAGGATCGCTCCTCTGACGCCACGCATGCTGGCCGAGCTGCGCGCATACTGGCGCGAGCGCCGTCCCAAGGGGCGCTACTTGTTTGCGGGCAGGCTCGAGCAGGCACCTCTGACGCGCGCGGCGGTCGCGCTCGCGCTGCGCAATGCCGCCTCTCACGCAGGGCTCGGGAAACGCTTCTATCCACACCTGCTGCGACACGCCTTTGCGACGCACATGCTCGAGCTGGGCGCAGACCTTCATGCCGTGCAGGTCTTGCTTGGGCATCGCTCCGTGAAAAGCACGACGCGCTACACGCAGCTCAGCGAAGCGCGTAGGCACACGCTGAACAACCCGCTCGAAGTACTCGGCAGGGAGCAA
>JBEGTL010000094.1:0-18603 GCA_041179425.1 Pseudomonadota bacterium
ATAAAAACACAAACATCGAGCGATGAAGTCGCACGATTGCCCATGGTACGCTCGCTGACGCATGCGCAAGGTCAACTGCGAAGCGTGCGGCGCGCCCTACGAGGTCGACCCGCGGAGGATTCCACCGAACGGAATGAAGATGCGCTGCCCGGCTTGCGGCGCATCCGTGCACGTCGCACCCGAGGCAGCCGCCAAGTTGCCGGTCGGCAAAGGAAGTCTGGCCGATCTCGATCTCGATCTGCCCGCTCCCAAGCCACCCAAGCCGGCCACTCCGCTGGGAGCCAAACCCGCTCCTGCCCAGGCTGCGTCGCTGCCACCTGCAAAAGCGCCGGGCAAACAGCCGTACGCCAAGCTGCCCGAGCTCGAGCTGAGTGATCTGCCGGCCGTGAAGTCGCGCGCCCAGGCCAAGCCAGGCGCACCCGCGGCAGCTTCTGCCCCGACGGCGCGCGCGGAGCCGCCGAGCAGCCAAGCAGGCCCGGCCGACGACCTGACAGATCTGCCGGCGCCCCGCATCAACAAGCCCGGAGGCGCTCTGCCCGGCTTCAAGACAGGGTTCGGCAAGGAGTCGAGCGAGCTCCATCCGTCGCTGAAGAAGACTGCGCCGGCCGGGCTCAAGGCGGTCGGTCCGCGCGACAAACCGGGCGCGGCCGACGACGACCTCGACATCGACCTGCCCGCGCCCAAGCTCAACAAGCCTGCGCAGCCGGCACCGCTGGCGAGTCCGCTCGACTTCGGCCTGGCCGAACCCGCAGGCGACGACCTCGACATCGATCTGCCGGTGCCCAAGGGCAACAAGCCCGCGCCCGTGTTTGGCTCGGCCGCGACGCCGCAGGGGCTCGACCTCGACTCCCCGCTCGACCGTCGCGAGGCGCCGGCGATGCCCAAAAAGAGCTTCGCGAAGCCGAGCGCTGCCACACCCGGCAACAGCCTGAGCCCGAGCCCCAAGCCCTCCGCCTCGGCCTTTGGTCTCGGCGACGAGCTCGCGCCGCGCATCGAGGTGCGCAGCAGTCTCGGTCCAGGCGGCAGCATGCCCAAGGACAGTCTCGCCATCGAGCCCAAGCCGTTCTTCGCGAGTGCGCCGCCGCTCGGCATGTTCGGTAACCTCGACGACATCGACGACGGCGCCAAGGCGGCGCCCAAGGCTTCCGCCAAGCCGGCCCCCAAGCCGGCCCCCAAGCCTTCCCTGGCCAACCAAGACGTGGTCGACCTGCCCGCTCACAACGACCTGCCCGCCGTCAAACGCCCCAACCCCAAGGCCACGGCGCTCGGGCTCGGGCTCGGGCTCGGCGGCAGCATGCCCAAAGACTCGCTCGACATGCCCGCCGAGTTCGGCGCGTCGCGTGCGCAGCTGCCCGAGATCCTGGGCGCCGCCGAGCCTGCCCCGGCGTTCGGACTCGAAGACACCTCCACGCGTAATGCGCTGGCCACGCCTTCCATGTCCGAGCTCGATCTGCCCGCCCCGCGCGATCTGCCCGCCGTCAAAAAACGTCCGGCGCCCAAGGCCACGGCACTCGGACTCGGCGCCCCGATCGCGAGCGCAGCCAAGAACAACTTCGAGGTGCAGCTGCTGGGCGCACCGACGGCCAGCAGCGGCGGCGCGGCCAGTGCGTCTGCACTTCGGTCGCACGCCGAGGAGCCCCGCGCTGCCAACGCGCGCGGCGCAGAGCTATCGCTCGACTTGCCGCCGATGAGCGGGCGCGAAGGTCCGCGGCCCGAGATCGATCTGGGCGAGTTCGAGCGCGCGCTCGACAACATCGAGAGCAAGGGCGGCGGCTCGTTCGGCGCGTTCGGCGCAGAGCTCGATCTCCCGCCGCGGGCGGGGGCCAAACGCGACGTGGGCTCGTTCGGCGACCTCGAGCCCATCGCGCTGCCCAGCGCGGGCGCCAGCAACAACAACACCGTGCCGGCGCACACCGTCGAGCTCGGCTCGACCGACTTGATGTTCGGCGGCGCCGACCGCGGCATCTCGTTCGGCGACTCGGCTGGCGGCGCTGCGTCGTCGCGCCGTGCCGACCTGGGCCTCGAGCTCGCCAACGAGCTCAGCTCGCCGCCGACGGGCCCGCGCGACGGCGGCAACTTCGGCGAGCTCGACCTGGGCATCGGTCGAGAGTCGTCGGTGGGCATCCCGATCGCGATCTCGCCACGCCGCGGGCTCGACGCCAAGCAAAGCTTCGCGCCGCGCATCGAGGACGCGGAGCTGGTCGAAGAGGGCGGTGCCGACGAGTACGAAGATCGACTCAAGCGTCGTCGGAACAAGAAGGCAGGCAAGTCGCTGCCGGGCTGGGCCGTCCCCGTCGCGTTGGTGGCGGTCATCGCAAGCAGTGGCGTGGCCCTCGGCCTGTTCACCGAGCATGGCTGGTTCGGCGTGTACTTGATGGAGCAGCTGTTGCCCGCGGCCGGCAACGCCGAGCAGGTGCGCACCGCGGTCGAGCAAGCCGAGCGTCAGGCCAAGACGGACTCGTACGTCGACGTGCGGCGCTCGCTCGTGACCCTGAGCGATGCGCGCAACGAAGCGGGGCTCAACCGCGAGCTGCTCGCGCGTAGCCTGCTGCACGAGGCGCTCTACCAGCTGCGCTTCGGCGAGGACGCGCAGAGTGCCCAGCGCTCGGCCGCCATCTTGTCGCGCGTGCTCGAGCGCGGCACCACCGTACCAGGCCTCGCGCTGGCGCGTGCCGCCGATGCGGCGCGTCGAGGCGAGCTCGGTCCGGCCAAGACGCTGCTGGCGCAGGCCGACAAAAACGATCGCTACTACGGCCTCGTCGCGGGCGAGCTTGCCCTGCTCGAGAAGCAGCCCGAGGTGGCAGCCAGCGCGTTCAGCGAAGCGGTCAAGCGCGGGGAGGTGGCCCGTGGACAATGGGGTCTGGCTCGCGCGCTGCTGTCCGCACAAAAGCTGCCCGAGGCCGAGCAAGCTGCCAAGGCGACCCTCGCGGCGAGTCCGCGGCACGCACCCGCGCACACCCTGCTCGCGCAACAGGCGCTCACTCGCGGGGCCATCGACGAGGCGTTCATGCACGCGCGCGTGGCCGCCGGCGCGACGCCGATCGACGGAGCCCCTGCGCGCCCGTCGCGGGCGGAACGGGCGCGCGCGCTCGCCGTCGAGGGGCGCGTCGAGGAGAAGCGCGATCATCCGCGCGAAGCACAGGCCGCTTACGAGCAGGCTTTGGCAGGCGACCCGTTCAGCGTGACGGACCTGCTCGGCTCGGGCCGCATGCTCATGCGCCTGGGTCGCCCCCAAGATGCCCTGTCGCGCTTCGACTCCGCGCTGAATGCCAAGCCGAGCGCGACTCCTGGCACCGACGGCCGCATCCCGCTGCTCGATGCCGGGCTCGGCGCGCTGCAGGCCATGCTCGCTCTGCAGCGTCCGCAGGAAGCGCTGGCGCGCGCGTCCGCGCTGCTTGCCCAGTTCCCCAACGAGCCGGAGGTCAAGCTCTGGCACGGCAGCTCGCTCGAAGCCCTCGAGCGCCTCGACGAAGCCGAGGCCGCCTACCGCGAGACCATGGAGAAGGCGCCCACGCTGTTCAGCGGCTACGTCGCGCTCTCGCAGCTGCTGTTCAAGCGGGGTCGTCCCGAAGAGGCCGCGCGTGTGCTCAGCCTGGCGTCGGGCAAGGTCGACGACAGCGCCGAAGTGCGGCGCATGCTCGGCAACTCCGAGCTCGTGCGCACACATCTGCCCGAGGCCGTGCACCAGTTCGAGGCGGCCCTCCACTTCGATCCCACCGACCCGGGCGCTCTGTTCGGGCTCGCGACCGCGCAGCGCAGGAGCGGCGCCATCGATGCGGCCTCGATCACCATCGACCGCCTCGAAAAAGCCGACCCCACGTTCCCCGGCCTCGCCCTCGAGCGCGGTCAGATCCTGGAAAATCGCGGCGACTACGTGGCCGCCATCGAGGCCTACCGCAAGGCGCTCGCCCAGCGGCCCGGCGACAGCGAGCTGAAGCTACGGCTCGGCGCGGCGCTGGTGACCGCAGGACAGGTCGACGAGGCCGAAGCAGTGCTCGGACAGGTGCTCAAAGAGCGGCCCACCTCGGCCGAGGCCGAGCACTATCTCGGGCGCGTCTTGTTTGCGCGCAAAGAGACCGCGCAGGCGGCCCAGCGCTTCGAGCGCGCGGTCAACTTCGACACCCTCAAGGCGGACTACCACCTGTACCTGGCGTGGGCGCTGCTCGAGCAGGGCAACTTCGGCGGCGCGCTCGAGAGCGTGCAGAAGGCCATCGAGCGCGACCCCAACCTGGGCGATGCCCGCTGGATCCTCGGTCGCATTCAGCTGCGCACCGGCGCGGTGAAAGACGCGCTGGTGAACTTCCAGGCCGCGCTACGGCTCAAGCCGGGTCGCGTCGAAGCGATCGCCGCGATGGGCGACGCCTACGACGAGCTGCGCGATCTCAACCAAGCCATCAAGAGCTACCAAGACGCCCTCAAGCGTGCGCCCGAGAACGCCGAGTGGTGGTATCGCCTCGGCCAGCTGCACCTCGACAAGGGTCACCGCGACGACGCCCGCGTAGCGCTCGCCGAGGCCGTGATGCGCGGCGACCGGCAGCGCGACCGACCCAGCTGGTTGGCCGAAGCGCACAGGGCGTACGGCGACGTCCTGCGCGAGAGCAAGCGCAGCGCAGAAGCGGCCGATCACTACCGGCTGTTCCTGGAGCTCGCCCCGTTGGGACACCCCGACCGAGCCGAGATCGAGCAGCTGCTCTACCAAACCCGCCGCTGAGCACACGCACACGTTCAAGGTTTGGCCGAGCTCGAGCCCGAGCCCGATCACGCCGCGGCCGGCCAGGTCGCGAGCCGCGTGTTCGTGGACGGTCTCGTGCTCGTTGTCTCTCGTGCTCGTGATCGTGCTCGTGCTCGTGATCGTGCTCGTCAAGCGGCCAACTAAACCAATCGAGCAACCACCCCGCGCACCAGGTTGGTAAGCTTCTCTGCGCTCGCTCTCGCCGTCGCTTCGACGTCCGCGTGATTGAGCGGCACCGCGCTCAGCCCCGCCGCAGGGTTGGTCACACACGAGATACCCAGCACGCTCGCTCCCATGTGACGCGCCGCGATCACTTCCTGCACCGTGCTCATGCCGACCGCGCTCGCGCCGAGCACGCGCAGCATGCGCACCTCGGCCGGCGTCTCGTAGCTGGGGCCGAGCACGCCCGCGTACACGCCGCGCGCGAGGGGGACGCCCTGTTCACCAGCGACCTCGCTCGCAAGCGCGAGCAGCTCGGGGTCGTACGCGGCCGACATGTCGCTGAAACGCGGACCGAGCTCGGGGTCGTTGGGGCCGACCAGACAGTTTTGGCCCGTGAGGTTGATGTGGTCGGTGATCGCGAGCAGCGAGCCGGGCCCGAGCTGCGGGTCGATGCCGCCGCTGGCGTTGGTGACGATCAGGGTGGTCGCGCCCAGCTTGAGCATCAGACGCACGCCGAGCACCACCGCTGCGAGCGAGTGCCCCTCGTAGGGATGCAGCCTGCCCTGCATGGCGATCACGTCGACGCCTTCGAGTCTGCCCGCCACGAGCTGGCCCGCGTGTCCGTGCACAGTTGCCGACGGCAGCCCTGGAATTGCCGCGTAGGGCAGCGCCACGCGCGCGTCGAACACGTCGCACAGACCGCCTAGCCCCGACCCCAACACCAGTGCGACACGTGGCGCCGTGGTGATCGTCTTGCGCACCAACAGCACTGACTCTTCGAGCTGAACCATAATGCTCCCGAGCAGATGGGAAGACTGCTCACGCGAAATTGAGACTCCGCGCAAATCGGACACATGCGCGTCGGCTTGCACTGTAGATTGAGACGAGCACACGCTGCAGCAAGCACTGTGAGGAGGTCGGCAAATGGCGCTCGAGCGTTCGTGGCGGCTACTCCCTTCGGAACAGGTGCTCTGGCAGGGCACGCCGGTGCGTCGCGTCTCGCGCGATCTGCTGTGGCGCGTGGGGCCGCTGCTGGTCACCGCCATCGCGCTCATCTCTGCACTGTTCAGCGCCCTGCTCTACGCGACCGACCTGCCCGGCATGCGTCAGATGGCCTGGGTCGCGGCCTACCTCGCACTGTTGGCCGCCGCGTTCTGGCTCGCGCCGCACTTTTTGCACGACGAGTGCGAGTACCTGCTGACCGACCGCCGCGTGCTCTGGCGACGCGGCAACTTCCAGCGTTGGATCGACCGTCAGGGCCTCAGCTACGGACGCGTGATCTGGAACAGCGTGACGCCGGGTGTCGGACACCTCGAGCTGGTGCGCGCCACGCCGTTCGGCCCTCTCTCGCGCAAACAACGCCTGGTGCTGCACAACCTGCACGCGCCCGATCGTGTGCTGTCGCGCGTGCGCGGCGTCGAGCCGATGGCGCAGCTGGGCGACCCCGACCTGGCGCTGACCGATCGCCTCGACGAGGGCGAAGAGGTCGTGTGGGGCGGCAGTCCGCAGGGCTTTTTGTTGGGTTGGCGCGACTTGTCCACCGGCGCTCTGGGTGCCGTGGTGCTCACCATGGGCCTGCGCTACGGCGCGCGTGCGCTCGCGATGATCGTCTACCTCGAGCGCACCGGCCTGCCCGTGCGCTCGGCCACGTGGTTGTTGTTGTTCCTGGCGACCGCGCTCTCGTGGAGTGTCATCTCGGGCGTGGGCGCGTGGCTCATCTGGCGGGGCTTCATCTTCGCGCGCGCCATGAGTCGCGAGACGGAGTACCTGCTCACCTCGCGACGGGTGTTGATCCGACGCGGGCGCACGGAGCTCTCCCTCGACCGTCAGGCGATCGTCGACGTCGCCGTGGTGCCGGTCGGCCTCGGCTGCCGCACGCTGTTTCTCATCCTCGACGCCCCGGGCTCACGGGCCCTGTCCGACTCCGGCGCGCTGATGCCGCTCGGGCCTGCCCGCGACCTGGTGCCCCCTGTGCTCTACGAGCTGCGTGACGCAGAGCGCGTGTGTGAGCTGCTGCTCAGCCGTTCCGAGGCGCTCTCCGCGGCCGCCTGAGAGCCGAGGCATGTACCCACTGTTCGTCGCGGCGGAGGGCGTGCGATAAGGGGCGCGTGCCGCCTGTCCGTTCGTTTTTCCCTGCGCGCGCCCCCTCGCGCCGTGGCTTGGCAGGTCTACTCCTGCCCGTGTCTCTGTTCGTTCTCGGCGCGTGCAGCCCCGACGTCGACGACGACCTGGAGAGTGAACCGACGAGCGCCACCGACGCGGGCCCAACGCACGACGACGCCGCTCACGGCGGAGCGCGCGATGCGACCCGCCCCGATCCGACAAACACCATCGCCACTGGTGCAGACAAGTTCGATGCGGGCAGCGACGACGTTGTCGGCGCGCCGGACACACGCACTGGCGGACGGCCCGTCGATGCTAGCGCCACCACCACCACCGACGCTGCGGCGCGCGACGCCGCTCTGCGCGATGCAGATGCAGGGTCTGTCCCGCAGCGGACGACCATTCACCTGGCCGGCGACTCGACCGTCTCCACCTACACGAACACGGCGAGTGAGCACGACCAGGCCGGCTGGGGACAGATGCTCGAGGCGCTGTTTCGCGACGGTGTGAGCGTGGACAACCGCGCGATCGGTGGCCGCACTGCCAAGCGGTTCTTGGACGACAAGCGGCTCGATCAGCTGCTCGAGGCCACGTCGCCCGGCGACTACGTGTTCGTACAGTTCGGGACCAACGACGGCAACCGCAGCGCGACGTACGAGCTCGACGGCAAGACCTACCCTTACTATGCGGACCCTCAGACGGACTTCACGGCGACCCTCACCACGTACATCGAGCGCGTGACGGCGCGCGGTGCCACCGCCGTGTTGGTGACGCCGCCGCCCCGCAACTCCGCGTACTGCACGGGGGGCAATGGCACCTCCGCGCACGCCGAGGCGATGCGTCAGCTCGGCGCCAAGAGGGCGACCGTGGTGCTCGACCTCAACGCGCGGTCGGTGGCCTACCTCAAGGCCATTTGTCCGGCACCGCAGCCCGAAGACTTCTTTTTGCTGCGCGCCGATGGCACCGTCGACGGCACACACTTCCAAGAACACGGCGCGCGTGTGTTGGCCAGCCTGGTTGCGGATGCACTACGCGAGTCGGGGCTGCCACTGGCCGCACTGCGCGAGTGAGCCTACCGTGGCGCGGCGTCGCGTAACAGGCGCTGTAACGTGCGAGCATCCAGCGAAGGAGCGTGAACATGCCCGTGGAGCCCATACCCAAGCGAAAGAGCGCGCTGTCCCCTTACTTGGTCGTGAAGGGTGCAACAGAAGCCATCTCGTTTTATCAGCAAGCGTTCGGTGCCAGGGAGCTCTTCCGTCTCACAGAGCCCTCCGGCAAGGTCGGTCATGCCGAGCTCGAGCTCGGTAGCTCGCAGTTCATGTTGGCCGACGAGTACCCCGACTTTGGTGCGCTCAGTCCGGTCACGTTGAACGGCACGCCGGTGTCGATTCACCTGTACGTGGCCGATGTAGACGAGGTCGCTAGGCGTGCCGTGGCGCACGGCGCGACCCTGCTGCGACCGCTGAGCGACGAGTTCTTCGGAGATCGGGTGGCGTTGATCGTCGACCCCTTCGGACACAAGTGGCACCTCGCGACGCGCAAGGAAGACGTCTCGTACGAAGAGATGCAGCGGCGCATGAGTGCGGCGTACGCCTAGTCGTTCTGCACGCCATCCCGACGCGGACTAAGCTCCAAGCGTGAAGCACACCCTCGCCATGCTGTTCATGTTGGGCGCCTGCGCGTCGACCGCGACGCAGGCCGGCACCGAGCCACTGCGCTACCCAGTGCTGCCCGCGGCGCCGAGCGGCAGCACCCAGATCGCTGCGTTCGACCCGGCCTCCGGTCTCAGCACGCTCACGTTGGCGTGCCGCGCGGCAGAGCTGCCGCTCGCCAACGCACTCGACGACGACTGCAACGGTCAGGTCGACGACGCAGCCCCTTCGGAATCCCTGCTGCTCGCCATCGGTTACCCGCACGGCGCCAACGTTGCGCTCGCCCTACGCACGGCTTCGCAGCAGCTCGAGCTCGCGGCCTCGGCCTGCGACGACACCCAGTCCTACTGCACACTTCAGCTGTCCACCGACAAGCTCGCGCGCGGTCGGCACGCGCTGATCGTCCGCGCGCGGCCAGAAGGCAGCAGCACGACTCCGGGCTCGGTCGTGGTAAGTGTCCAGTCACGCGGCAAGGTCACCACCTACCTGGCACGCCTCGACGGGACCACCGCCGAGATTGCTCTCGGTGAGCTCGCGCTGCCCTGAAGCGCGGCCTCAATCGCGGCCTGCCTTCCAAATCAAGTGGTCGAAGCTGGTGCTCCAGGCCGGCCGGGGTCTATCTATTACGAGGCCTCATGCACGCTCTGGTTTGTCCGCTCTGTCACATTGCCCTACCTCCCGTCGACGACGTGTGTCCCCGCGATGGGCACACCGGACGCGAGGTGTCGTGCCTGCCTGTGCCAGCGACCTTGGCGCAGCGCTTCAAGGTCATCGAGCCGTTCGCTCACGGTGACACCGGCAGCCTGTACATCGCCGACGAGCCCGAGACCGGTCGCCGAGGATTGCTCAAGATCCTCGCGCCCGTAGCGAAGGATCAGCTGGGCGAGCGACAGCGGCTGCGGCGCGAGCTGGTCAAGCAGAGCACGCTCGCGCGCACCAACCTGGTGGTGCCACTCGCGAGCGGTGAGACCGAAGGCACCACGTGGCTCTTCCGCGAGTGGCTCGACGGCGTCGCGCTCGAGGTGCGCCTCTCGCGAGAGGGCGCCCTCCCCCAGACCGAAGCACTCGCCATCGCCGCCCAGATCGCCAGCGCGCTCGACGAGCTTCACCGCGGCGGCTTGCTGCACCGCGACGTGAAGCCAGGTCATATCTTTCTGCAGCCGACGCCGCACGGCATTCCGCGCGCATGGCTGCTCGATGCCGGTCTGCCCGCGCAGCTCTCCATTCTAGGTGCGGCCGCGGACTCTCCGCGCGTCGTGGCGCGCAGCACGAGCAACACCCCCCTCTACGGCACCCCCGGCTACATCGCTCCGGAGCAGCTGCTGGGCAAGTTGGTCAGCTTTCGCAGTGACCTGTATTCGCTCGGCTGCACTCTATACAGAATGCTCACCGGAAGGCCTGCCTTTGCCGGTGACTCCCTCGACGAGACTTTGGCAGCACAGCGGTACGGGGAGCTGCCTCCCATGCCCGCCGACCTCCCAAACGGAATAGGTGCGCTGCTCCAATCGATTCTAGCCAAGGACCCGCAGCAACGTCCGTTCTCGGCGCAGAAGCTTCGCCGAACCCTCGAACCCTTCTTGCCCGACGGTGCGCTTATGGAAAAGCTACCCACGACTACCTTCGAGACGATGCCCGAGCCCAAACCCTCGGTCGCGCCTCAACCCAGCGGTACGCTTCGGCCTCCGGCGCCCCCGAGCGTGCGGCCCAGTCATCCTGCGCCACCCTCGGCGAGCCTGCGGCCTCCCACGACGCACAGCGCACCGCCCCCGCCGCCTCCGCGCGCAGCGGCCCGTCCCGCGGTCCCGCGCGAAGAGGGCACGCAGCAGATCGACATCAGTCAGATCGAAGAGATGCGGCCCGCAGCGGCCAAACGGATCGTCTCGGTTCCCCCGCCCCCTGCGCCTGGGCTCGCCAGCTCCCTGCCTCCTCCGCCTCCGCCGGTAGGCAGGCCGACCGCGCTGTCCGACAAGACGCAGCCCCTGCGGCTCGACCAGATCTTGGCCGTCAACCACGCGCGTGCCACGGCGTCTAGCCCTCCCCCCGCGCGCAAAGAGCCGGTCGTCGAAGAGCCCGTGCTGCCCCCGTCGGCAGCACAACCAGCCGTGGCGGCTCCGCTGCCTTCCTTCTTCGCAGCCTCCGTAGCGACGCCCAAGGTCGAACGAGCCACAGCGCTCGACGACGTCGACGACGTTGGGCTGGGTCACGACGACGACGACGAGAAGACCAAGGTCGCCGAGGCGCTGCCGAGCCTGTCGCAGCGTCCGCTGTTCGCGGTGCAAGACGAGCCGTTCTCGCCACGTCACGAGCAGCGCGAAGAGCCGATGCTATTTGCGACGGCGCGTGCCGCCGAGTCCAAGGCTGGGCCCGTCGCGCAGCTCGACGCGTCCGAGGCAGAGTTCCTCAAGACCGCACAGCCCGCTGTCTCCACACCGACCTTCGTTCGCAAAGCGACGCTGATGGGCATGGGCATCCCGCCCGCAGACGACGACGAGCCCGGCAACTTCCACGACGACGAGGCCGGCGAAGACGACGAGCCCGGCGAAGACGACCATTCCGACGGCTTCGACCCGTCGCTCGAGATGCCCACCCAAGAGCTACGCACCCGCGAGTTCGACGGCGAGCGCGACCACCCCACCGAGCGCGTGGCTCTTGCCAGCGAAGCCGACGACGGTGAGTCAGGGCTCGACGCCTCCCTCTCGCTGACCGAAGGCATGCCTTCGGTCAGCCCGAGTGGGTTCCGCGACTCACGGCGCCCGCTGATGTACGCCAGCGCAGCGCTGGTCGGCCTCGCACTCTTGGGCGTCGGTGCGAGTGCGCTCCGCTCCGGACCCGAAGCCGCTGCGAGTCGCACGGGCGAGACGGCAGTGCCGCCTCCCCTGCCTGCGGCACTGCCGACCGCGGCCGCCGAGCCCGCGCCCTCGGCGGTAGCGCTTGCCGAGGCGCCGCATCCCACGGTCGAGCCGCTCGGCCCGAGTGTCACCTCGCTGGCGCCGATCGCGGAACCCGCGAGCACGGGGACCGTCGCCAACACCACCGTCGCCAGCGTCGTGCAAGCCGACCCTGCGGCAGCCGTCGCCAAGGCCGCCGCAGAGCCCGTGCCCGTCGCCGAGGCGGACAGCCGTCGCTCGCGCGTCGAAGAGCCGCGCGCTTCGACGCCGGAGCCTGCCGCAGCCAAGCCCGGCCACGGCTCGCACAGCGCGAGCAAGCACGCGTCTGACGAGGCGACGACGAGCAAACGTGCCGAGGCCAGCGCCAGCCGCGACAAGGCCCACAGCGCCAGCGCCAAGACCAGCAGCAAGAGCAGCACCTCCGACAAGGCGGCACTGTTTGCGGCGGCGCGCGACGAGGCTCGCAACGCCTACGCGGCCAAGAAGTACAAAGACGCCGCGGCTGCGTACGAGCGCGCGGCCAAGTACGACCCCAAGCATCCCGGTACGTTCGCGGGCTTGGGCGCTGCGCGACTGCAGCTCGGCGAGAACAAGGCCGCGGTGCAGGCGTACCAGCGCGCCGTGCAGCTCTCGCCGGAGACGTCGGGCTTTCACGCAGCACTGGGCCGCGCTTACCTCGCGCTCGGCGACAAGGGCAAGGCCTTGGCAGCGTACAAGAAGGCGCTCGCAACCGACCCCAAGAACGAAGCCGCCAAGACCGCCATCAAGCAGCTCGGCGGCTGAGCGCCCACACGCTCAGCGCGAGCGCACGAGGCGTTTTTTTGCTCGCGCGCCTGCGTGCACGCGTCGACTGCGTGCGAACGAGCGGCGCGCCCACAGGCTGCCGAGCGCGCACAACGCAACGAGCCAGCCGGCGCGGCCGCCCGCTAACGAGGTGGGGTCACCGGGCGTGCTCACCGCGCAGCCCGAGTCGTGCGTGCTGCGTTTGGCCTTGGGAGCGGGCAAGCCGACGGTCGCTGCGGTCTCTTGGCCGGGCAGCGCGCACGAGCCGTCGGCGCAATCGCAGTCGGCCGCACACACCACACGATTTTCGCCCGCCGAACAGAAGCCATCACCGCAGCGCGGCTGCGCGCCGCACAAGCGGGGGCTCGGCCAACCGCTCGCGCACAGCCCCTCGATCGCACGCGCCACGTAGGTGGCCTCTTCGCCCACGCCTGCGCGCAGCATGCCGCTATCACCAACAGTGCTGACTACCTTGGGAACCTTGCACGCTGCATCGGGGCGATCGACGTAGTCTTCGCCGCCGCGCACGAGCACCCCGACGAGCTGCGCATTGGCATCGAACACGCCCGAGCCGCTCGAGCCCTGGAAGGTATCGGAGTCGAGCAAAAAGTAGTCGCTGTTGGGTGCACGGCTGCTGACCACGTGCGCACCCGAGTCGATCTTGGCGGGCAGGCCACTGACGCAGCCGAGCACGGACAGAGGCTCGCCGTCGGACAGAGGTGTGGTGCGAAACGTGGCGGGCGTGCGGCCGACTGCGGTCCGGTCGAGCTGGACGATGGCGTAGTCGATGCGCGGCGGGTTGGTGTCGGCGGTGATCTGACGTTTGACGATGCGACGACAGCCGTACACGTCGCCCCAGCCGGTAGGCTCGAACGCCTTGGGGCCGGAGAAAAAGTAGTCGAACATGAACGCGAAGCGCTCACAGGCATCGTCGCTCGTGAAGCAGTGGCCAGCCGTGAGGACCAGGTCGTCGTCGATGAGCATGCCCGAGCAATCGGCAGCGGTGGGCTGGCTGGCAAAACGCGCGTCTGGACAGACCTGAAACGCATCGGAGAGGCGGCGCGTGAAGATGGCGATGTCGCCCGTCGAGGTACGCCCAAAGTGGCTGCGTGGGATCAACGCAACGAACGACGACGAGGCCAGGTTGCGCAGCCGCTCGTCGGGCGAGTCGTACACCTCGACCCGGCTGTCATCGCCGTAGATGATGGCCTGCGTCGCCACGGAGATGGACTCGCCACCCACGGGAACGTCATCGTCCGACACCACACAGGCCGAGAGCCCTAGCACTGCGCAGGCAAGCCCAAGCCCTCTCGCTCGCCGCCCGACCCGAGTGCCGCGCGTCGCGAGGCGCACGAGCGATGATTCGACGCCTGTCGCCAAAAAGAACCTCCCAAGAGTGGTCGAGCGTAATGGATCGGCGGCGTCTCTGCGCCGTTTCTTCTCAGTACACCGGTGCCTATCCTGGGTGACGCGCAAACTGCGTTCGAAATGGGCGCTACCCCGTTCTCACGGCGCGACGCCGAACAGCGCGGCGAAATTCGCCCCGAGCTGCGCTTCGGCCGCGGTCTCGCTCACGTTCCACAGCTCGGCCGCGTACGCGAGTGTGTGACGCACGTTGCCTGGCTCGTTGTCGGCGTCTTTGATCGGCCCGAGGTACGGGCAGTCGGTCTCGAGCAGCAACTTGTCGCGGGGCAGCGTCTCGAGCATGCGTGTGAAGCTCTCGGAGCGTCGCGCATTGGCCGGTATGGACAGCCAGTGACCCGCGTCGGCGATCTCACGCGCCAGCTTGAGCTTGCCCCCAAAGCAGTGCCAGTCGACACGCTTGGCGCCCATCTCACGCAGGATCTCGAGTGCGCGGCGCTCGCGTTTGCGCGTGTGGATGATCACCGCCTTGTCGGCTTCGATGGCGAGCGCAACCAGTGCTCGAAAGCTCTCTTCTTGACGCTCCCACAGCGCCTCGGGCACCCAGTAGCCATCGAGGCCAATCTCGCCGATCGCAAACGCCTCGTCGACGTGATCGCGCACCCAGCGCACTGCGTCTTCGGCGCTGTGTTCGAGGTCGGTCTCGCGTGGGTAGTCGATGCCGAGTGCGCGCATCTCGGGGAGCACCGCATCGACCGGGTAGAGGCCGAAGGCGGGCTTGACGAGCGAGTCTTCTTTCGCGAGTGCGCGTACCGCTTCGTTGTCTTGCGGGTTGAGTCCGTTGGACACGATGCTGGTGAGCCCGGCCGACCGTGCGCGCGCGAGGATCTCGGTGAGCTGCGGAGCGAGCTTGGGGTGCGTCAGATGCGCGTGGACATCGAACAGGCCCACGGTGTCACTCGTCGTCGACGTCGTCGCGACGCGTGTTCTTGACGGGCGCGTCGCCACGCGGCGCCTTGTCGCCAAACGACTGGCGCGCGCCGAAGCCCTTGCCGCGTTTGTCGCCGGCCTGCGCACCGGGCTTGCCGCCGCCGCCGAACTTGCCGCCACCGCCGAACTTGCTGCCGCCGCCGAACTTGCTGCCGCCGCCGAACTTGCTGCCACCAAAAGACGGCTTTGCCCCGCCCGAGGTGAAGCCACCTTTGCTGTGCGCGGGCTTGCCGCCGCGCTCCCCGTCGCGTGCGAACTTGCCACCCTGCGGCTTGCTGAAGCCGCCGGCCGCACCGCCGCGCTCGCTGCCGAAGCGCGGACGGTCGGAGCGCGCGTGCGAAGAATCGCCACGCGGAGCCGAGGCGCGCTCGACGTTGAATCCGCCGCGCGCCCGATCGCCGCCGCGTGTGCCGTCTCCGCCGCGTGCACCCGCGCCGCCTGAACGATCGCCGCCAAACTTGTTTCGATCGCCACCGCCAGCGCGGTCGAACCGGGGACGGTCGCCGCCTGCCGTGCGCTCTCCAAGGCTCGGTCGGTCGACGCGTCCCGCGAAGGCAGGCCGCTCGCCCCGCGCGCTACCGCCGCGGTCGAAACCACCCCGGTCACCCGCGGCCTTGCGATCCGCGAAACCCGGTCGGTCTTGGCGACCTGCAGTCGAAGCGCGCGGTTCGTCGCGCGAGCGGGGAGCCGACGGGCGATCGCCCCCTGCGCTGCCGCCGCGATCGAAGCGCGGACGGTCCCCTCCAGCGTGCGGCCGATCGGGCCGCCCGAAGCCGGGCCGCTCAGGACGCGGCGCTCGATCGTTGCCGATGCGCGGTCGGTCGGGACGTGTGGCGGCTCCACCCTTGGGCGAAGAATCGGCGCGCCCACTCGATGCTTCGCGCGGCTCGCGACGACCCCAGTGCTCGCCCGACGCATCGCCAGCACCGTCGCCTGCAGCGTGCGCCGGCGGGGTGTGAACCTTACGCGTCAGGAGGCGAGCGCCGGCAGCCGGAGCGGGACGCGCTGCAGCCCGCTCGACCTGTTGCTCAGCCACGTCGCCGTCGAGCTCGTCGACGAGGCCGTCGTCGCCCTCGTCGCCGTCTTCGTCGCTCTCGCTGTCTTCGTCGCTGTCGCCCTCTTCGTCGCTGTCGCCCTCGTCGACGCTATCGATATCGTTATCGCCTTCGTCGACGCTGTCGCCCTCGTCGTCGCCCTCGCCTTCGCCCTCGTCTGCGTCGGAGCCCTCGAGGTCGTCTGCAAGCTCGCCTTCGTCGCCTTCGTGGGCCAGCTCGGCCTCGCGAGGCAGCTCACCCGTGGGGGAGTCGGCCTGGGCTTCGTAGTCCTGCTCTTCGTCGAACTCGCCCGCGCTCTCCTGCACATCGGCATGGCGCACGTCGCGCGCCGGCGTCGAAGCGCGCGGGTCTTCGGCGCGCGAGCGAACATTGGGGCTGCGCGAGAACGCAGCATCCTCGCGGCCAGTTGGACGCGACCTGTCGCGGGGCGCCGGCCCGGCACGGTCGCTGGCGTCACGTGCGTCGCGTGGCGCACGCTCGTGGTTGTCGCCGCGCGGTGCACCCCGGTCCTCGTGCGGTCGCTGCGGCACCGAGCGGGCGAGCGGAAGATGTCGTGCCCCCACCCCTGCGAGGGCGGTGGACGCGTCGACCAGGTCGACGGTGAGCTCGAGGACCGGACCACGCGCGCCACTACGCACACGACAGCGAGCGCCCTCGTCTCCTTCGTAGAGACCGGCCTCGGTGCGGAGCCAGAGGGCAATGGCGACCTCGGTGAGCGGGCTCACCGGTTCACCCGTGCGCGCCGACGCGGCCTCGGCCAGCGCCTCGGCGCGCTCGGCGGGGACCCCGACGACTTCTTCGGCAAACGCCGCAAAGCTGGTGAGCCGGCGCGCGTGCCACAGCTCGAGCCGGAGCACGTCGTGGAACAGCTGGCCGAGCGTGTTCAGCGCGTCTTCGTCGGCGGCGCCGCCGTCCCACAGGGCCTGCATGGCGGTCGACCGCACGTCGTACACGGCCCGCGCATCGCGGTTGGCCACCCCGGCAATGGTGTAGCCCTCGCGCGGATCTCGGATCAGGCCGCGGTCGACATGGGGCCGGCGAATGCGCAGCTTTTCGTCGTCGCTACGGGCAAATGCCTCGAGCTCGGGCGGTAGCTTGCGGCGTTGATCGGCAGGTCGCTTCACAACGACAGGTGCAGGTTTATTAGGTCGTCGTGACACGGCGCTGCCTATAGCAGATGGCAACGCGCTTGCGCTGGCGCTTTCTCGCCCTACACTCGGGCTCCCTGTTGATGGGCGCACGTACACGCTCCGCGACTCGCACAAGCGGCCGGGCGGCGAACACGAGCGACCTCAGTAGACAAGTTACAGATATCAGGTCGCGCCGCCCTGCAAGACGGGCAGCGCTCAGCAAGGACCAGGCACATGAGCTACGCAGTGATTCGGACCGGCGGCAAGCAGTACCGCGTGAGTGAAGGCGAGACCCTTCGCATCGAGAAGCTACCGGGCGATGTCGGCTCGAGCATCACGTTCGGCGAGGTGCTCCTGTTGGGCGGCGACTCGCTCAACGTCGGCAAGCCGCTCGTGGGCGGAGCCAGCGTCACGGGCACCATCGTGGCGCAGGACCGCGCCAAGAAGATCATCGTCTTCAAGATGCGTCGCCGTAAGAACTACCGTCGCAAGAACGGTCATCGTCAGTGGTACACCGAAGTCAAGATCACCGGCATCACGGCCTGATCGTCCAGCGAAGGAACAGCGCAAATGGCACATAAAAAAGGTCAGGGCTCGTCCCGCAACGGCCGCGATAGCAGCGCGCAGTACCGGGGCGTCAAGCGCTTCGCGGGACAGACGGTGCTCGCCGGCAACATCTTGGTTCGCCAGGTGGGCAGCCAGTTTCACGCTGGCAACAACGTCGGCGTCGGCAGCGACTTCACGCTGTGGGCAAAGATCGACGGCGTGGTGAAGTTCGAGCGTTTCGGCAAAGACCGTCGCCGCGTGGCCGTGTACGCCGTGGGCGATGCACGCCTCGCTCCGGTGCAGCCCGCAGCTGCCGCCGCCGCCGCAGAGTAAGGTCGCGGCGCTCACCTGAGCGCTAGCCGACCACAACAGCGCCAAGGGCTCAGGTTCACCGGAACCTGGGCCTTTCGTGTTTCAGGGGCGCCCCGCGGTTCGTTGGCCTTGCGCGTGCTTCGCCGCGGTCTCGTGTTTCGTCGCCGTCGCCGTCAACGCGATCGACCCCGTCAGTAAGGCCGCCGCTAGCACCGGGCCCAACACCGCTGGTACGATCCCCACGTAGTCGTGCCGCGACCCCTGCTCGAACAGCTCAGCCTCCCCGAAGTCGACGTCAGCGCCGCCGCTCCCGTGCCCAAGCCCGCGCGCGTGCATCGTGTGTTCTGCAATCGCAGCCTGCGCCTCGACCAGATCGAGTGGATTGGCTTCGACATGGACTACACGTTGGCCATCTACGACCAGGAGCAGATGGACCGGCTCACCATCGAAGCCGCGCTGCCCAAGCTGATCGCGCACGGCTACCCGGAGAGTCTGCGCACGCTCGACTACGAGCTGACGTTTCCGGTGCGCGGCCTGATGGTCGACGCCAAGCTCGGCAACGTCCTCAAGATGGACCGCTACAAGTACGTCAAGCGTGCCTATCACGGCATGCGCGAGCTCTCGTACGACGAGCGGCGCGAGCTGTACCACTCGATGCGCATCCGGGCCAAAGGCTCGACGCGCTTCTACTTCATCGACACGCTGTACGCGCTCAGCGAAGTCACGCTGTTTGCGGCGGGCGTCACGCACATGGAAGCATTGGGCATGACCGTCGACTACCACGCGTGGTTTTACGCCATTCGTGACGCCGTCGACCGGTCGCACCAAGACGACTCCATCGTGAGTGCCATCGTGGCCGACCCGGGCCGCTTTTTGGTGCGCGATCCA
>JBEGTL010000095.1:0-18599 GCA_041179425.1 Pseudomonadota bacterium
CGCCGCGGCCTGGATGCCGTAGAAGACACCATGCTGGTTGATCGCGATGAGTCGCTCGTACTGTTCGGGGGTCCACTCGAAGATCGGTCCACCGTCCGCGATGCCCGCGTTGTTGAACATGATGTCGAGCCGCGCGTACGACGCGACCGTCTTTGCCACGAGCGCAGTGAGCTGCTGGTGCGATGCCACGTCGGTACGCTGAAACAGCGCCTCGCCGCCGCTGCTGGTGATCGCGTGTGCGGTCTCTGTCCCACGCTCTTCGTCCAGGTCTGCCACCACCACACGCGCGCCGCTCTGCGCGAGCCGGAGCGCCGTGGCGCGTCCGATGCCGCTCGCGCCGCCGGTGACGATGGCCACGCGGCCGGAGAGGGGGCTTGCTGTTTCCGTGGGGGTCATTGCCGGAATCCTTGTGCTGGGGCCGCAGAGCCCGTCGCGGAGCCACGAACTCGTTTCGTGAGCTGACGCGGTCGCCCGCACCATATTGTCGAGCGACGCGCGCTGTCTATCGCCAAGAAGGGGGTGCATCGCGTACGAAGAGAGCTGGCAGTCGGAGCGTAAAGGGACGCCATACCATGCGCGTAGCGGGCTATTCCGGGAGCATCTCGGCGACACAGCTGGGCGCGGTCGTGCGTACGCTCGAGGAGCTCGGCATCGCGTCGGCTCCCATCCTGCGCACGGCAGGGCTCGAGCACGCAGAGGTCCACGAGCGTTTTGGGCGCTTGCCCGTCGACGCGGAGCACCGCCTGTGGGACGCCATCGAACGACACACGGGCGAGCCAACCATCGGACTCCGCAGCGGCGTCGTGTTCGCAACGCAGGGCCGGCACTCGGTCGACCTGTACCTCGCACTGCACTCGGGCACGCCGCGCGCTGCATTCCGCAACGTCGAGCGCTTCGCTGCACTGACCGACGACTGGGGCCACCTCGAGGTCCGCGAAGAGGGCGAGATCGCCACGGTGCGCGTCTTTCGCGACGGCGGGCTCGGCCGCGCGGCGGGGTTCCTCGATGCCATGTTCTCGTCGGCGGTCACACTGTTGACTGATCGTTTGCCCGGCTTTCGTGTCGCTCGCGTGCAGCTCGGGCGCCCACGCCCGGCGCGCGCACAACCTTACTTCGACCTGTACGGCGTCATGCCCGAGTTCGGTGCCGACGAGAACGCAGTCAGCTTCCACCGTAGCTGGCTCGACACGCCCATGCGCGGCTCGGACGGAGTGCTCGCCGAGATCCTCATGCAGCAAGCCATGTCGCTTCTGCGCGAGACGCCACACGTCCACCCGTTCATCGCACGCGTGCAGAAGGTGGTGCTCGACGGACTGGCACGCGGTGCGACCAGCTTGTCCGTGGTTGCTCATGCGACGGGCACGACGCCGCGCACCTTGCGCCGCCGTCTGAGTGAGCTGGGCGTCAGGTTTCAGGGTCTGATCGACGCGCTGCGCCGCGAGCTCGCACGCCAGTCTCTGCGCAGCGGCGACGCCTCGGTGGCCGATATCGCAGAGCGCCTCGGTTTCGCCAGCAGCAGCGCGTTTCAACGCGCCTTTCAGCGCTGGGAGCGCATGTCCCCGTCCGCGTATCGCCGGCTCGCGCGCGAGGGCTCGAGCGAGCAGCCCTAGACGACAGCCGGGTCGACTACGCCTCGACCGACATCGGCTCCGCTCGCTGACGCTGGCGAAACGCTGCGGGCGAGTGCCCCGTCCAGCGGCGAAAGGCGCGTCCGAAGGCACTCGCATCTGCGTAGGCGAGCAGCTGGCTGACCTCGGTGATGGAGAGCCGCGAGCTGTCGAGATAGCGGAGCGCCATCTCGTGGCGCAGGTCTTCGAGCACCTTTTGGAAGACCAGGCCGTCGGCCTCGAGGCGCCGCTGCAACGTGCGCGAGGTGAGCCCGAGCCGCGTCGCGACACGCACGATGCTGGGGTCGCCCTGGTGCATGGTCGAGACGATGGCGCCCTGCAGCGTGCTCAAGAAGTCGTCCGCAGGGAGCCTCGCCTCGACGTCTCGCGCGTGCGCCTTGAGCAGCGTGTGGAGCATGGGGTCGCGACGAGGATTTTCCATGTCCCACTGCGCATTGGGGACGAACAACGACTCCTCGCTGCCGAGCTCGGGAATGTGCCCGAGCAGATCCATCAGCTCGGCATTGGAGATCTGCGGCCGCTGGCGCAGCGTGAGCACGGGGGTGAACCCCTTGCCGATCATGTCGCGCGCGCGGATGACCATACAGCCCCAGGTGTACTCGGCCATGCTCGGCGGCAGCGCTGCGATCGGCTGCTCGTGGTCCGCAACCAAGCGCCTGCCGGCTACTCCGTCGTGCGTGACGTTGTCGATGCGATACTTGAAGCCGGACGCGCACAGACGTGAGTGGTGCACCAGACACTCGAGTCCCGCTCCGATGGTGGGGGAGGCCCCGACGAGATAGTCCACCAGCTCGAGCCGCCCAAAAGGGATGCGGCTCGCCAAGTCGATGCCGAACGTAGGTTTGCGGTAGCTTTGCTCCGCGTACATCCAGAGCAGAGCGACCTGCAGGCCAGCAAAACGCACTTCTGGATCTTCGAGGGTGGCTCGATCGATGTGGCTGTCGCGTAAGATTTGATCGACGTCGAGCCGTAAGGCACACAACCCATGCAGAAGACCACGGATATGATACCCGGCAATGTCATTGGTATGCATGAGCGCCACACTATGAGAAAGCGCGCAGGCCAACAAGAGCTCCCCACACGCGTCCATAAATCGAGCTTCGTCGATATAAACTCGAGCTTTCGCAGTATTCCGAATACACCTTTCATCCATGAGTGAGCGCAGCCTCTGCATCGCCGCCACCAACCTGCTGGCGCGCGGGTTCCTGGTGGTCCCTACAGACCGCAAGTCGCGTGCGGGCACACCCGTAAATGGTTTGTTCGCCGTCGCGCGCGCGGTTCAGCACGTGCTGCGCTGGAAGACCCCGGCGCGGGCCGTGGCCGTCATCGACCGGTCTGGCCGCAAATGGCCGGAGCTGCTGGTGCCTCAGCTCGAGCAACTCCCAGACTTACTGCGCGCGCTCGGGCTGACGGTGGTCGAGGCCGACGACGAGATGCACGTCGTCGCGCGCTACACACGCGCGGCGGTGGCCGCTGGGGACGACGTCGTCATCGTGGGTGCGGACAAGCGGTTTGCGCAGCTCGTGACCGACACCGTGTGGTGGTACGACGCCAACAAAGACGCTCGCTACACGCCCGACATCGTCGAAAAGCGGTTCGGTGTGCCCGCCGTGCTCGTCGGCGACTGGCTAACGTTGGTCGGCGACGACGATCAGGTCGAGGGCATCAAGGGCGTCGGCGCCAAGGGGGCCACCCAGCTGCTGCAGACCTACGGCTCGGTCGAAGCGGCGCTGGCGGTCGTGAGCACGCTCGACAGTCGTTTGCGCAAGGCGCTCGAGGCAGCACGAGACGAGCTCCCGGCAGCGCTCGAACAGGGCCGGCTCGCGGGCGATAGCGCCCTCCCGCTGCCCCTCGACGACTGTGGCTTCGTCGCGCCCACTGCCGAGGTGCTCAATACGCAACTCGACGCGCTCGGTTTCGTGGAGCTGCTCTCCAGCACGGCGAGCGCCATGCGCGCCAACTTGTGCACGGAGCAAGCGGAGCTAGAGGGCGCTCTCTTGGCCATGGGAGCCGAGACCGTCAGCCTGTGCGCACTGATCGACGACGACGATCCGCGCGCCGAGACGCTGCGCGGAATCGCCATCTCCGTGGGCAAAGGAGAAGGTTGGTACGTCCCAGTCGACAGCGCTGCGTGGACCGGGCTCGCGCGCTGGCTCGTCGACCCTCAGGCAGCCAAGTCAGGACACGACCTGGTCGCGACCATGGTCGTGCTCCGCCGACGGGGCGTCGTTCTCGAAGGCGTCGTCGCCGACTCCGCGTACGCCTCGCACCTCACGCAGCCGAGCTCGTATGCACCCCACGAGCTGCCCTTGATCGCGCGGCACGTGCTCGGGCGGGCGCTGGCCGATGACGCCGCGATCCGCGGCACCGGCGGCGAGCGCAAGGCGTGGAATGATCTGTCTGTAGAGTCCGCCACCAAAGCAGCGTGCGAGCGCGCCGACGCGTCCGCTGCGATCACGCGCGCACTGGCCCCCAACGTCTCAACCGACCTGCTGCGCGAGTACCTCGCACTGTCAGACACATTGGTGCGCATGGAGCTAACGGGGATGGCCATCGACGTGTCTCATCTCGATCACGTCGAGGTGAAGTTTGCGGCCATCGAGGTCGAGCTGCAGACCAAGATCGAGCAACTGGCCGGTCGCGCGTTCAACGTCAACTCCTCGGCGCAGCTCGGCAAGGTCCTGTTCGAAGACCTCAAGCTGCCCGTCGTGTTGCGCACCAAGACCGGCTTCAGCACCTCCAACGATGCGCTCGAGCGCATCGAGCACGCGCACCCCATCGTCGAGCACGTGCTCCGGTGGCGACGTCTGCGCCGCTTGCGCGACAGCTGGGTCAGCTCCCTGCGCCGCTGTGTGCACCCCGACGGACGCGTGCACTCGCGCTTTCATCACGCGCGGTCGTTCTCGGGTGAGCTCGTCAACACCAACCCGGACCTCGGGCGCGTGCCCGGCGCGACCCCCGAGATGGCGGAGATCCGGCGCGCCTTCGTGGCTCCTCCGGGACGGCTGCTGATGTCCGTCGACTACAGTCAGCTAGGCCTGTACGTGCTGGCCCATCTGACCAAAGATCCCGCGCTCGTCGAGCCACTGCGCACGCGCGCCGACGTCCATCGGCTGACAGCGGCCGCCGTGCTCGATAAGCCTGCCGAACAGATCACACTCGAAGAGCGGCAGCTTGGCAAGGTGATCAACTTCGCCACGTTTGCAGGCCAAGGTGCGAGTGCGCTCGCACTGCAGCTCGGAGTGAGCGCGGCCGAAGCCAAACAATACATCGCGCGCTTCGACCAGCGTTATGCAGCGGTGCGCGCGTTTCAAGATGAGCAGCTGCGGCTCGCCAAAGAGCAAGGCTACATCGTGACGCTCGCGGGTCGACGTTGGCCCATCGGAGGGCTCGAGTCGCTCGACTCGCAGCTCAGGTCGTACGCGGAGCGTCTGGCTCGCCGCGCGACGCACGAGGGTTCGGTCGCCGACGTCGGACGTCGTGCGCTGCTCGACGCAGACCGTGCGCTGCGTGCTGCCGGGTCGTCTGCCGTGCCGCTGGTCGAGGTGGTGGACGAGATCGTGTTCGAGGTCGACGAGTCCGAGCTCGCGCAGGCAGCAACCCTGTGCGCCCGCGCAATGACCCGCGCCTTCGCGCTGGAGGTTCCGCTGGTAGTCGGTGTCGAAGCAGGAAAGACCTGGGCCGATCTCGAGCCGTTCAGCCTGCCGAACGCTTGAGCTTGAGGTGCAGCGCCGTGGCAATCGCCACGAACGACAGCCCCGAGCAAGCCAGCGAGACGTGGATGCTGGTGAAGCTACCGACGATGCCGACGGTCAGGCCACTGAACGTGCGCAGCCCAAACACCGACATGCTGTACAGGCCCAGCACGCGGCCGCGGCTCTCGTTGGGCGCGTGAAGCTGCACCAGCGTCTGCGCCATACTGCTGAACGAGAGCTCGAAAAAGCCGGCCGTAAACAGCAGCACGATGGCGACAGGGTAGCTGCGGACCAGGGCGAACGAGCTGAGCGCAAGCCCCCAGCCCGCGGCGAGCTTGAGCACGGTGGAGGGCTGGAGCTTGAGCATGCTGCTCTTGCGCTCGAGCAAAAAGCCTGCGAGCAGCGCACCTGCGGCGTCGGCCGCGAGCAAGATGCTGTACGTCACGTCTGCCTTGGCGCGACCCAGGTCGTGCGCGAAGCCCGGCATCTGCGCTTGGTAGCTGTTGCCCACAAAAAACGAGGCGCAGCCGGCGAGCAGCGTCATGCCGAGCACGATGGGCAGGCTGCGCACTTCTTTGGCCGTGTGCACGATGTCGGCGAGCCCGCGCACGGCGCGTTTGGGAGCCCCCGTGACCGCCAAAAACCGCGAGCCGTACGGCGCCGAGATCAGCCACACGACCACCGGCAGATAAAACAGCGTGTTGAGGAAGATGCCGCCGGAGGGCCCCCACCAATGCATGATGCCGCCGCCCACCGCGGGCCCGACCAACACGCCCAGGTAACGGAAGGTGGCGTTGAGGCGAACGGCGCTGGTGAGATACTCAGGTCCGGCGATGGAGTACAGCAGCATCTGGTTGGAGGTAGACCAGAGCACGCCGGCACAGCCATGGACGATCAGCAGCACCATGGCGATCTCCATGGTGAGGGCGTCCGTGACGAAGCAGTACCCCCAGCCGACTGACGCCAAGATGAACAGCGCCATGCCCACCTGCACGATGCGTCGCGAGTCGTAGCGGTCGTTGAGGGCGCCGACCACCACCGAGAACAGTAAGAATGGCAGCCAGTGCGAGACCACCGCAAAGCCAGCCAGCGCGGCCGAGTGGAACTTTTGGTAGCAGACCCAGTAGCTGATCACGTGCTCGATGTTGTCCGCCATCATGGCGAGCATGTTGGTGAGCACGAAGGTGAGGAACCCAGGCGCACGGAGCGCGCTCTTCGGAGGTGAAGGAGAGTGGATGGCTGGCTGGTTCACGACGGCTTACTGCGGGCCTGGGTAGCACGCCTGTTCACGAACTCGAGCCCCGTCGGTGGCGACAGCCGGGTCACTGGCCAAAGAAGTGCGGAGCGCGCGCTCTCTTGCTCAGTACGCGGACACGATCTTGGAGACCACCGAGTCGATGGCAGGCGCGTACGAGTCTGCGCAGATGGAGTGCAGCACTGCACGATCCCCGAGCGCCTTGGCAACCTGGAGGAAGCGACGTGGCGGGTAGGCCTCATCGACCCGAGTGCCCGTCATGCCGGTGCAGCTGGCGGTCGGGAACCCAGGCTTCAACGGGTTTTCTCGATTTCGTCGATTCAACCCCTCACCGTCGTCTTCATCAGCACGACCTGATACGGGTTCCAAGTCGACACGAACCAGTACAGATCGGTCTCGCCCTCGCGGTTGGTGGTCCAGGGGTCGACGATGCTCGGGCCGTACAACACTCCGTTGTCGTTGTTTGGGAAGTCGAGCAGATACGCAGGATCGTAGCGCGCGCAGTGCACACCGCGACAGTTGGTGTGCGCCAGGATGCCGCCCGGCCCGTACTGATCGACCGCGGCCGAGGCGCTGTGTAAGTCGCCTGCAGCCAGCAGCGGCTCGGGCGGCGTCCACGGGCCCCATGGCTGCTTCGCGAACCGCACGAACAAGCTGCCCTTCGGATCGTGACGCACCTTGGCCACGTCTCCGCCGAACAGCGCATTCGCAAACATCGGCGCCCCCTCGCCCCCGTAGAACATCACCCAGCGCTCGAGACTGGGCACCCACGAGATGCTCATCTGGCCGACGGTGTCGCGAACCTCCTCGGGCTGATCACCCGGCGCGGACGCGTCGAGGTCGAGCGGACGCGCGTCGAGCTCGCGCGAAACGAAGGACGGCGTCCCATCATCAGCGACGCCGCCGAAGTACTGCGGCTTCCACGCGAACTTACCCTCTGTATTCGGTTGCGGCATCGGCACCCACGACAAGTACAGCTGCGCGTCGCGGCCTTCGACGCCGATGCCGCCGAAGCTCGGCCGACCCCACACGAACACGCCCGCGCTCGTCAGGTCGTTACCGCGGGCGACTGTGTAGTCGTTCTTCGCGCCGTCTGCTCGCGACGGGTCGAAGTCGGTCACCGTGCGCGAGGTCGCGTTGTAAAAACGCTGCGTCTCCCACGGCTGCGTCCGAAAGTGCACCGGCTCGGCCGGCGTGGTCACTCCGACGTCGTGCCGCAGCACGACCGACTGCACCCGCGCGATGGGCGAGCTTGAATCGTAGATGGAGGTCGAGCGATCCTGACAAAAACCCGGCCCCGGAAGGCACCCCGCGCTCGCTCCGACGACGCAAGGCCCACCGAAGCGGTCGAGCGTCGCTGTCCCGAGCTCGTGATCGCAGTCGTAGCCCTCGGCGCACTGGCCGTCGACACACGCCACATGCTCGTAGCTGAAGAAGATCGCGAACACGCCCTCACCGGCGTCGTCGCGGCCGTTCGAAAAGCCGGTCACCGGCACGAGGCCAATGCCGCTCTCTAGGCTCTGTCCGGCGCGCTCGGTGCGCACTGGCGCGAAGCCCAAGCCCGGCCCACGCATCACGACCGGCATCGTCGGACCCGCCGCTCGCCAGGCAGGTTGGCCGTTGGGTGGTGGATGCGTTTTTACGAACGCGTCGACGCTCGGCCCGTCAGGGAACTCGTCCAGTGAGATCTGTCCGACTGCATCGTCAGGTAGCGACGCGAGGTTGACGGGGTCGACCCACCACGAATCACCGAACAGCACCCACAGGGTGTCGCGATGCGCAAACGTCCAGCCGAGGTCCGTCCCAGTGAGCGCGCCGGCTTGGCCGCGTGGCGGCGTCGCGTAGTAGCCGGCCTGCGCGGCAAGCGCTTTTGTCTCGAGGTGCAGCGCAGTGCCGTCGAGCTGCGCAGGCGAAAGTTGGGTAACTTGCGCGAGCGGACTCGAGCTCGGCTCCCGTGGGTCCACCGCGCATGCCGCGATGAGCGCGGCGACAGCAGACGAGAGGGTCCGAACGGCCAGGAGCCCAGAGCGGCGTCGTTCGTACATGGACAGACATTTGTCTCAGCCCCATGTCACGTCAACGTGTGAAAGACCTTTCACCCCATCACTCGCTTCTGTGGCCGTGGCGACGACTCAGTCGCCACCGCGGAACAACCACGAGTACAACGCTCCGTCCTCGTTTCGGACCACGACGTAGTCATCGAGTCCATCTCCGTTCATGTCGGCAAAGACCACCCGATTGGCGAGCGCCTCGCTCGTGCCCCCGGCGATCTGACGACGGCTGCTCCAGCTGTTGTCCGCGTTGCGCGTCTGCGCCGTGACCCGCTTCTGCCGGTCCACTGCAAGGTGGTCGGCACGACGGTCGCAGGTGATGTCGGCGAGCTCAACCTGGGCGCTGACATCCAAAGCCTGTGCGATGCGCCCTTGAGGGAGCCAGCCGCCGCCTCCGGGCGTCTCGCCACCCGCGTTGAGCCAGGCGTCGATCGCGCCGTCGTCTGCAACGACGAGGTAGTCGTCGCGTCCATCGTCATTGATGTCCGCAAACCTCACCAGCCGACCCGCTGCGCCCACGCCCGAGGCGATGCGGCCGCGAGAGATCCAGCCCGGGCTATTCGGCTTGCCGGCACCGTCGTTGATCCAAGCGTCGACCGCGCCGTTGGCGTCGACCACCAGATAGTCGTCACGGCCGTCGCCGTTCACGTCGCCAAAACGAACGGTGTCTCGCGCAGCGCCGACGCCGGCTGCGATCTGACCTTTGGCGTTCCAGCTCGGAGCATCCGCGGGCGTGGCTCCGTCGTTCATCCAGGCGTCCACGGCCCCGTTGCTCGCCAGCACGAGGTAGTCATCGCGACCATCGCCGTTGATGTCTGCAAGCTCGACACTTCCTCCGACTGCACCGACGCCGACTGCGATCTGCCCCTGCACGGTCCAACCACCCGGCGTGCTGCACGCGCTGGGGTTCGCGGCGCCGGCCGTGTCGCCGCCGTTGTTGAGCCACGCGCTGACTTCACCCCCGCCGCCTAGCACGACGTAGTCCGCGAGACCGTCGCCGTTCATATCCGCGAGGCGCACGTCGCTGGAGGTCGCACCGACGCCCGCTGCAACGATCCCTCGAGGCGTCCAGGCGAAGCTGCCCGTGGGCTCACCACTGCCGCCATTGATCCACCCTTCGATGCGGCCCTGACGGTCGATCGCGACGTAGTCGGCGCGTCGGTCGCAGTTGATGTCGGCGAACTCGATGCGAAGCCCACCCGTTCCGTTCGCAATCCTACCGCGTGAGACCCAGCCACCACCCCCGGCCGCTTCGCCGCCATTGTTGATCCACGCGTCCACGGTGCCGCCGCTCCCCACGACGAGATAGTCGTCGCGACCGTCGCCGTCGATGTCGGCGAAACGGATGTTGTAAGGGTCCGCCCCGACGCCGCCAGCGACGCGTCCTTTGGGCACCCAGCCCGCGCTACCAGGGATGGCAGCACCGTCATTGATCCATGCATCGACGGTTCCACCGGTACCCAGCACGAGGTAGTCGTCGCGGCCGTCGCCATTGAGGTCGGCAAAACGGATGCTGTCGCGTGGGCCCTCGCCCGTCGCCACCCGCCCGACCGAGGTCCACTGGTCGCTCGCGGTGTGGACCCAGAGGTCGACCTCGCCCTTCTCACCGAGGACGACGTAGTCCTCGCGGCCGTCACCACTCAGGTCGGCAAACCTGACGTTGCTCGCAGAGGCGCCCACTCCAGACGCAATCTGCCCCTGCGCGTTCCAGCCGCCCGGCGTAGCGCAGACACCGGGGATGGCGCCGCCGGACTCACCGCCCTCGTTGATCCAGGCCGACACGACGCCCCACGCGTCGAGCACGAGGTAGTCGTCACGACCATCTCCGTTCATGTCGGCGAAGCGGACCTGACTAAAGGTGGCACCGACGCCCGTAGCCAACACGCCTCGGGGCTGCCAGGCCAGACTTCCGGACGACTCGCCACTGCCTCCATTGATCCACGCTTCTACACGACCTTGTGGATCGATCGCGAGGTAGTCGTCTCGCTCGTCGCAGTCGATGTCAGCGAACTCCACCCGATATCCGCCTGTGCCGACGGCGATCTCTCCGCGAGGTACCCACGCACCGCGCTCGGCGCCGTCGTTCATCCAAGCACTTACAGAACCGTTCTGACCCACCACCAAGTAGTCGTCGCGGCGGTCGCCGTTGACGTCGGCGAACCTGATCTCGTACGCGTCAGCGCCGACGCCCGTCGCGATCTCTCCGATCGGTTTCCATGCGCCACGCTCGGCCCCGTCGTTCATCCACGCACTGACCGCGCCATTGGCGGCGACCACGAGGTAGTCGTCACGCCGGTCGCCATCGATGTCCGCAAAACGAATACTATCGCGCGGGCCCACGCCGGTCGCCACACGCCCCATGGACGTCCAGCCCTGACCGCCGGGCACGTTGCCTCCGGCATTGAGCCATAGATCCACCTCCCCGTTTTGGCCGAGGACGAGGTAGTCGTCTCGCCCGTCGCCGTTGAGATCGGCGAACCTGACGTTGCTCGTCGTGGCACCCACACCCGTTGCAAACACTCCAATCGAGCTCCAGTTGCCCGAGTTGTCTTTGCACTCGGCACCGCTGCCGCCATCTCCCTTTGGTTCTTTGACCAGGCCCGCGTCGATCGCGCTGCCGATCCCCGAGCGGAAGACTCCTGCCATCTTTCGATAGCCTTCGTCGTTCGGATGGAGGACGTCTCCGAGATCGGCGGTCGTCACCGAGTTCATGTCGACGAGCAGGACTTTTTTGCCAGCGAGCTGCCGACCTCCGACGATCGCCGGAAGCCGCGCATTGAATTGATCGATGCGCGCCTGGACGGCGGGATCATTGGCGGGAACGAGGGTCGACACGACGACCATCGTGTCGGGCGCGGCGGCGAGGATCTGATCGATCAGACTCCCCACCCGCTCCGGCGCGGTTGCCACGTCGTGGTTCCTGTTCATGTCGTTGGTGCCGATGTGCAGCGTCACGATGTTGGGCTGGCGCGCGGACACGGTCCCGGTAGCGATGCCGGCGATCTCGTCGATGAGCCAGCCCGAATGACCTTCGTGATCGAGATCGGGCAGCTGTCCCGCGCGCTGCGAGCCGACGAAGTCGACCGTGCTCCCCGTGAGGCCACTCCAAAGCTCGGCCCGGTAGCTCGACTCCGTGGAGCTTCCGACGCCAGCGGTGATCGAGTCGCCTAGAGGCATGACCCTCAGGGCCGGATGGAAGTTGGGATCGACCATGGACGAAGCACGCTGTCTGCTGTCGCAGTTGGCGCTCAAGTTGACATTGGCGTACCCGGCGTCGCGCATCGCCTTCTCGAACACGGTAGAGAGCATGCAATGTGCGACCGAGGTCGGGTGCAGCTGGTCCATGAACATCTTGCGGGGACAGGGCATGTCGACATAGCCGTGCGTAAAGGTCGTGTCGCAGGCGTTCAGGCTGCCGCGCCACTGGCAAGGTTCGTGGGAATCGAGCGAGCCGTCACCGATCCTGCCCGAGATCAGGGCAGCGATCATTTCGTTGATCGGCACCTGGACGCCAGGGATGCGATGCACGCCGTCGTTGACGGTCCGGAGTGCACCCTTCAGATACGCGATGCGTTGATCCCGGAACCTCAAGTAGGGGTCCGAATTGACTACCGGTACCATGTCGAGCGGTGGGATGTCGGTCACGAGGAAGTGCGCGACGCCGGCGTTCGCCAGGTAAGCTTCCACGTCCGCGATGGCACCTGCCACCTCGTACCCGAAGGCCTGTCCGAAGACATTCGCGGTGGTGGGGTCGTGCTCGTTGGTCTGCTTCTGCGCGCCGTCGTTGATATCGTTGGACCCCGACCAGATCACCACTACCGACTCGCCGAGGTCAGCGAGCACGTCCGACGTCACGAGCTTCTGGGCTTGCGCCATCAGACTCGGACGCCAGATGGCGCTCTGCATGACCTTCGAGCCACCGACCGCGTGGTTGCGGACATCGACCACTGCGTTGTCCTCGAGGAAGTAGTCCAGCCAGTTTCTACCGTTCGTGAACCGGCCCTCCCAGTATCCCCACGCAGGGTTCGGGCACCACAGGAGACGGATGTCGTTAAATGCATTGGTCTGGTCCGACAGACTGTCGCCGATCACAAAGACGTGTTTGGCGGTCTTCAGACCCGGTGGCACCGCGATGGGTCCCCCGCCCTCTGCCAAGGCTCGCGCTACGGCCGGCGGTGCCTTCGTGCGTGTGCCCACTCCCTCGGTGGCTCGGGACTTGGCAACGATGATTCGGGCAGACCGCAGAGTCACGTTTGTCGAGACCTCCGGCGGACTCAAAAACGCAAAGATCTGGCTGTTCGTCTTTCCACGTTCGTCGTGCTCGAGGATGAGCTCGAAGCCAGGTGCCACACGCACGCTTCGTGTGCCGTCGAGCTTCACACCAGCGCGGCTCAACGCCGCTGCGTCGTAGCTCCCCGCTTCGAGGCACGTTCCATGGCGGTGGCTCTCCGCATCCTCGAAGAACCCAACGGTGCACTTCTCGATCGAGATCGAGGCGAGCTGGCCGGCGCCGACGGATCCCTCGATCTGCGCAGCGGGCATCACGGTCTCATAGCTCTCTGCGGATCCGTCCGTGGCGACCCTGATGCGATGGCCGAAGTTCAGGGTCACCGAGCCCACCGACCCGCTGTCGAAGCCCAGCTCGACGAGCTTCGCGCGCGGAAACGTGCCCGCGGGAAGACAGGCTTGGCCGCCCTTGAAGTCAAGCTGTTCGTACACTGTCGCGACGCAAGGCGAAGCTTCTCGCAGCTCGCCGTCGACCGGAGCGGGGGCTGTCTCTACGCGTGGCGCAGAGTCGGCGATCGGGGCGGCATCCTCCGCTTCGCAGCCGAGCGCGGCACAAGCCATCAGCACGGTGAAGCGGCGCACGTGTCGACTCGACCGGAGCTTTGCGGAAGCAACTATCATGAGCGCAATCCAATCTCGGAGTGCTCGGCGCGTCGTGCGGCGAGGCGCGCGTTCTCTCCCCGCGAAAGGCGGGCGCTCTCAGCAGTACGTACGCGGCGCGGCGCGGTGACATCGCTGCGCGCGATCGTGCGCTCGCACCCACGTGAACCTGGCCTTCTCCGCGCCAAATCCGCGCATCGACCTGAGCGTCTTCCAGGCACCCGCCCTCACCATTCTGGACGGCCGAGGCTCCCAGTGGTTCGACCAACATCGCGACATCGGTCTGCTTCTTCAGCGGACTCACGGAGACGTACGCGCTCACCGCGTGGCTCCTGACGCGCTGTATGCGCCGCTGAGATGTGTGCGCCACGCGCGGTCTCTCGTGCGATGCACCCAATGCCGCCGCTGCCACAGCTGATCGCTCACCAAGAATTGCAGGCCAGGTCGACGAGCCGCATTTCGCGCAAGCGTCCCGGTGGTCCTGCCGCGGCCGTGCCTGTGATATGTAGATCGGCTGTATGGCTACCAGGACCGCGAAGCCCCTCACCAGTACGCAGCCCTCTTCCACGAAGGCCAGGCAATCATCCGCCACGAAGAGCGGCGCCAAGCAGGTGCCGTCGACTCGCGGCGTCGCACCGAAGAGACCTCGCATCTTCGCGATCTCGTTCGCGAGCGTGTATCCGCTCTACGTGCAAAAGGCGGAGAAGAAGGGCCGAACCGAGGGCGAGGTCGGCGCGCTCATCTGCTGGCTCACGGGCTACAGCAGCGAACAGCTTCGGCTCGCCATAGACAGCAAGGTCGACTTCGAGACCTTCTTCGCCCAGGCGCCCCAGATGAATCCAAACATGCGGCTCATCACAGGCGTGGTGTGTGGAGTGCGCGTGGAAGACGTCGGCGACCCGCTGATGCAGAAGATCCGCTACCTCGACAAGCTCATCGACGAGCTCGCCAAGGGGAAAAAGATGGCAAGCATCCTTCGAGGGTAGCGACGAGCTGGCTCGGTGATGCAGGTGACCGCCAGCTGCATCGGCACCGCTTCGCCATGGGGGCGGCCAGGGTGGCGTCGCCGAGCAGAGCCGCCCTCGGCCCGCCGACACGAGGATTTTCAATCCCTTTGACGGATGGCGGAAGTAGGCGGAAGGACAAGTGGTTGCGGGTGCTCAAGGGCGGGGCGTGATGTTGTTTGTGATAGCGGTGGCTGGCGGCGCTGGCCGCCGCCCCTCGCGGCTGTCACAGCTCGATGTCACAGCTTGTCATAGCTCCGGCGGTGAAGCGCCGCGGGCCGCGCCCCATCTTGGACTCCGATGAGCAGTGCATTCACGCAGCAGGCGGCGTGGCATCGCAGAGGCCCTGAGGTCGGCTTTCTGGCCACGAATTCTGGCCACACCGGCGACGTGGCCAGAATCGGAACGTCGTGATTACGCATGGCTACGCGATCTGCACCACCGGCCTATTGGCCATCGTCACGTTCGTGGCCAGAGACGCCGTCCTTGAGGCGGAACCTGCGTGCTCGCGTCTCCCCGCTCGCTACCGCTGGTGCGCTTCGACAAGCAGCTTGATGATGCCGGCTGCACCACGCGGCGCGGGCAGCTTCAAGTCGTGGAAGATGCGGGCAGCTTCAGGTCGTGGAAGATGCGTGCGAGGCCATCGTTCCGGCGGATCGGCGTCCGCGACTTCCGAGCTGCACCATCGACGCCGCTTTCCTTCAGCCGCGTAGCCTCCGAAGCACTTGCTCGAGCTCCACACGCGCGATCAGGCGCGTGATCTCGAGTGCAACCATGTCCACGCGGAAGACCAACCGAATGGTGGATACCGACGCGCCATCAGTACCGGCCTCGGCATATCCTTGGCCTGCTTTGCGCCGGACGAGTTGCCCACGAGCGTGATGCGCGACCGGCGCGGTACAAATCCGTAGTTCTCGGACACCCCGAAATGCGCTTGACCGAGCATTCCCAAGCGACAGACTCGCCGCGTGGTGACGCCGCGAGCTGCCTGGACCGTCATGTTATTCATCGCGGCCATGGATGCCGTCTCGCCGTGCAGCGTCCGCGCTCAGGCAACCCCGCCGCCTCCCAAAGAGCTGGACGTCGAGGCTCGTCCGGCCGCCGGAGGAGCTACGAGTGCTGCGTACCGTCAGTTCGTCGACGGCGCGCTGGTCGAGTACGGGCAGGGCAACTACCTGGAGGCCCGCGCTCTATTCTACAAGGCGCACAGCTTGTTTCCCAACGCACGTACACTGCGCGGACTCGGGATCACCGAGTTCGAGCTGCGCGACTATCGCGAGTGCGTCCGATTGCTGAGCGAAGCGCTGAACAGCAATGAGCGCCCGCTCTCAGGCCCCATGCGTGCCGACACCGAGCGCTTGCTCGCGCGCGCCCGGGACTTCTTCGGCTCCATCCGCCTTCGCATCAGCCCTGCCGACGCGAGCGCGGTGGCAAGCGTTCTGTTGGACGACCGGTCCGTCCCCCAGAGCGTGCGGAAAACACTCTCGGTCGACCTGGGGGAACATCAGCTGACCGTTCGTGCGCCAGGATACGAGACGTTTCGCCAGACTTTGCAGGTGGTCAACAGCGATCAGCAAGACCTGAGTGTCAGGCTGACGCTGCTACATTCCAACGACACCTCACTGCCTGGTCCTGGCGGGGCGACACGACACGATGAGCCCGCGCGCACGCCGCTCTACAAGAATGGGTGGCTGTGGACGGGGGTTGGCTTGGTCGCAGGGGCCGTCGTCGCCTCGGTGTTCTTGCTCAGGCGTGACTCTCAAGATCGATCGTCCGACCCGATCACGACGCCGAACACGCCAGCCGACGGAGTTATCCACGTTGGTTTGGTAGGACGGTAGCATGCGGACCCAGTACGCTCGTCTCCTGGCCGTCGCCGTCGCCGGACTGTGTTTGGCAGCGTGCGCACCGGAGCAAACCCTCGTTCCGGCGACCGAGGTCATCGTGCGCGTCGACGCGTCGACCGCGGTTCGCACGCAGGCACATGCGATCCGGGTGCGCATCGCCAGCTCGGAAGGGAGCACCTGGAAGGAGGAAGCTCCGCTCGTCTATCCACTCCACGAACGCCCGTGGCCGCTAGACTTGGTAGTGGTACTGCGACCTGGCTCTTCCGCCACGCTTTTTGAACTGGTGCTCGAGGCGATCGACAGCGCCACTCCTGCTGCGGTGCTCAGCCAGGAACGTCGGCTCGCGCGGTTCGAGGCACAGCGTGCGCTCTTGCTCGAAGTCGCGCTCGGCGAGTGCGGCGAGCGCGGGCTCGGCTTCGTATGCGAGGAAGATCCTGAGTGTCACGGTGCCGCCTGTCTGTCGTGTATCGACGCTCGTTGCGCGCAGACGCCACGGGCCGGCGTGCTGCCCGAGTGGGATGGCTTGGCTGGCACCCCATTCGGCGAGCGCGACGCCGCCACGCAAAAGCCTGAAGCCGGCGCGAAGCCCGGCGACGCGGGAGCTGGACCTGCCGACGCAGCAGCCAGCCTCCCGGATGAGTGCAGCGTCAACAACGGTGGCTGCTCGGAGCATGCGACTTGTACGGACACGCCTGCAGGTCCCCTGTGCAGCTGCGACTCGGGATTTGCAGATCGGGGTACCGACGGCACCGACTGTGTCGACAAGTGCACCATGGCGGGCTGCGACGAGCACGCGACCTGCGCGATCATGGGGGCCAACACGGCATGTAGCTGCACGCCGCCCTACGTAGGAAGCGGGAAGGTCTGTGCCTTTGACGAATCCTGCTCACGGCTCGCTTGTGATCCGCACGCGAGCTGCGAGATGGCCGGTGCCGGCAGCCCCCGATGCAAGTGTCAGCCTGGCTATACCGGAAGTGGAACCCAGTGCAGCAACGTCGACGAGTGCAAACAGACGCCGAGCCCGTGCGGCGCGAACAGTACCTGCAGCGATTCCGAAGGGGCCTACGCCTGTGCATGTGTGAGCGGCTATCGCGACACGGGCAGCGGCTGCAAGCTCATCGATGGCAACGATTGCTCACCCAATCCCTGCGCGAACGGCGGCACCTGCAGCGACCTCGTCAACGCCTTCAGCTGCAAGTGCGCAGCGGGATTCGACGGCGAGCGCTGCGAACGCAACATCGACGACTGTGACCCGAGCTCGTGTGCGAATGGAAGCTGCGTTGATGGCGTTGCTACGTACACCTGTCGCTGCGCCACCGGCTACATGGCCAGCGCCGATCAAAAGGCCTGTCCGCAGTTTGATGATTGCGTAGGCTCCGCTTGCGGTCAGGGCGGCGTATGCGTCGATGGCACGAACACTTACTCATGCACCTGCTCGAGCGGCTACTCCGGCACGGGCACCAAGAGCTGCGTCAACATCGACGATTGTGCGGCAGCCAATACGTGTTCACCGGAAGGCACGTGCATCGATGGACTCAACAGCTACATGTGCAACTGCAATGGCAACGTGCCCGCCGGGGTTCCTGCCAATAGCTGCCGCTTTACGAACAAGGGAGATGGCGTCTACGACGCGCAGACCGGACTCAGCTGGTCGGAGCAAATCTACGAGATTTACAAGAGCACGGATACACCGCAGGCAGGGTGTCAGCGCCAGGGCGAAGGCCGGCGCCCTCCAACTGTCGCCGAACTCCAAGCAGTAATCGCGTTCGACTATTTCAACACAACGTTCTTTTCGGACCCCGTAAGGCGGTGCTGGGCGACGACTACCGTCGACGTCTGCGGGCCCGGATCAACACCCGCCCCAGACCTCCATGGGCTCCGCTGCGTGCGCTGACAACGCCTGTCTGACACCGACGCGTGGCGCCGGCTTTGCGGCTCGCCAGCGTGGAGCAACTGGTAGGCGACGCGGTCCGCTTCTGCCAGCTTGCGCGCCAAGAACTATCAGACCTCGAGATCGTCCTTCAGTGTCCGCCTCCCGAAAGAACAGTAGTTGCGAGCCGCGAAAGTGGCAAACGGTGTGAAGGCTGTGATTGCCTGCGAACGGCACCCCTTTGGGCGCAGCTCTCACACTGACGGGAAATTCCCGATCTTTTCGTAGCGGTCGTGCAGCTCGATGACGGGCGCGATGACACGGACGTCGGTTTTGTACGTGACGGCGAGTATTGCCCATGC
>JBEGTL010000096.1:0-18593 GCA_041179425.1 Pseudomonadota bacterium
CCACGCTGAAACCGACGCCTGTGAGCGTCAGCATGAACATCAGCATGCCTAGCGGAATCAGTGCGTGGAGAGGAGACCGGCTGAGAAGCATGACCAAGAAGCCGACGCTGACGCCGCTCGTCCAGACAGCCAGGAAGGCGGCAACCGTGGGCTCGATCTGGACAGTAAGGTCGACGACGCATCCTCGCGGCGAGTCGCTCAAGCGCAGACGAATCAGCGGGGCGAAGCTGTTGCGGTAGCGGATGCGACGAGCCACCACAAAAGCACCTGCCTCGACCCGACCGCGGAACGCGCGGCCGTGCCAGTCCGCGAGCGCATCGAACATCGCGTAGCGCGAGCCCTCCTGCACGTGCTCGGCAAAGGCGGCGCGTGCCTCGTGCGCCGTCAGCGCGCTGTGCCAGTGGTACCGCCGATAGCCCAGGTAATGGGCGAGCGTCACGGCAAGCTCGGGCGCTGGGCAGACCTCGTCACGCGGACACCAGGCAGTGCAACACGTTTCGTCCACGGATACCGCGTCTCTGCGCAGGGTAGATTGCATTGTTCTGGAGCGTACTCTCTGTGTTGGCAAGGAGCCTGGTCATGTCCGAAGTCAGCTCTGGCGTCGAGTCGTCCCCTGCGCGGTCACCCGCGGTCGACCCTCGCATCATGGCGATCATCAAAGACGCGAGCGCGCCCGCGGCCGTGCCGCCACAGGTGGTGCCCTCGCGCAGCCTGCCGGGGTCGTCCAGCGTGCTTGGGGCACTGCGTATGGCGTACGGCATGGTTCGCTGGGGGGCGGCTTACGGCGAGCGCATGAGCGCGCGCTTTGGGGACGTGTTCCGCAGCAGGTTCGGTCCGCTGCACATCGTGCTGGTGTCCGACCCCGCGGAGGTCGCGAAGATCGCACGCAACGAGGGTGGCGTGTGGTCCACTGCGCTGGGCTGGGGCACCATTCTCGAAGGCATCGACACCGTGGTGGGCAACGGCGGTGCGCTGCTGCAGCTCGACTTCGACGCCCACCGCGCGGCGCGCCGGCTGGTGCAGCCCGCGTTCACCACCAAGGCGATCAAGGGCTACGTCGAGATCGCGCAGCGCGGCATCGACGACGGCGTGGCCGGCTGGGTCACGCGTGGCCGCGTCGACTTCAAGCCCGAGGTGCGCGCGCTGCTGGCCACCATCGCCAACCAGATCTTCACCGGCCTCGTCGACCCGACACAGATTGCGCACATCGATCGTTCGATGGCGCAGGTGTGGAGAGGTCTGCAGACGCTGGTCAAAAACCCGCGCTTCAGCCCTGCGTTTCGCGACGGGCAGCGCGGCTTTCGTGCGCTAGTCACACTGTTCGAGCAGCTCGCACCGGAGCGTCGTGTCAGGCCCGGTAGCGATCTGTTCAGCCAGCTGTGTCAGTCCGAGGAGGCCGGCAGCGACACGGCCATCGCGCGCATCTTTCTGGCGATCATGCTCGCGGCGTACGACACGACTGCCTTCGGCGTCACCAGCATGGCGTACTTGCTCGCCAAGCATCCAGAGTGGCAAGCGCGGCTGCGCCAAGAGGCGCGCAGCGTGCGCGAGGGGCCGCTCGAGTGGGCAGACCTGCAGAAGCTCGAGCTGCTCGACTACGCCTGGAAAGAGACACTGCGGCTGATGCCGGTCACGACCTATCTACCGCGACGCGCACTGCGGGACGTCGAGGTGCTCGGCCATCGACTCGCCGCAGGCACCTTCGTCGGCGCGCTGGTGGGTCCCACCGGTCGCGATGCGCGCTACTGGCAGAACCCGCTGAAGTTCGACCCTGAGCGCTTCTCGCCCGCGCGCGCCGAAGACAAGAGCCAGCCGGGCGTGTACATGCCGTTCGGCGGCGGTGCCCACGCCTGCATCGGCATGCAGCTCGCTGGCATCGAGGCCAAGCTGCTCTTTCACACGCTGCTCACCAGGTGCCGCTTCGAGCTCGAGCAAGACTACGAGGCCGAGCATACGTACACGCCGCTGGGCGCGGTCTCTGGCAAGGTCGCGCTGCGGTTGATGCCGCTCTAGTTCCGTCTCGGGAGGCCAACTTCAGCAATATCGGTCAGGCGCTCTGCGGCGCCAGCGGCTAGCCTTTCGATTGCACGGGAGGACAAGTCGTTTGAGCAAGGATGCTGCCGAGGCGTACCGCGCGAGGTTTCGAAAGGTGCTGGCGTTCATCGACGCGCACCTGCACGAAGACTTGAGTGTCGAGCGCCTGAGCGGTGTTGCCTCGTTTTCCAAGTTCCACTTCCACAGGCAGTTCTCGCAGCTGTTTGCAATCGGCGTCTACAAGTACATCCAGCTCGTCCGCTTGAAGCGGGCGTCCTATCAGCTGGTTTTTCGCTCCCAAGACCGGATCATCGACATTGCGCTGGCGAGTCGATACGAGAGCCACGAAGCCTTCACGCGCGCGTTCAAGAAGGCCCTGGGACAGACGCCGTCCGAGTTCCGAGAACGACCCGCGTGGGACCCTTGGCACGCCACCTATCAATCGTTGAGAGAGCTGAGGATTCAACACATGACGCCCGACAATCGTGCCGTGAACGTGGAGATCGTAGACTTTCCCGAGACGCGTGTGGCGGTGCTCGAGCACCGCGGTGACCCCAGGTTGATCGAAGACTCCGTGCGCAAATTCATCGCTTGGCGCAGACAGAACAAGCTGCCGCCGCAGATCAGCAAGACGTTCAACATCTTCTACCACGACCCCGCCGAGACCCCGCCCGGGCAGTACCGCATGGATCTCTGCGCAGCGACGGATCGCGCCGTGGCAAAGAATGCGTTCGGCGTCCTCGACAAGACGATCCCCGGCGGGCGCTGCGCGGTCTTACGTCAGGTAGGTTCCGACGACACGCTCGGGACATCGATCGCGTACCTGTACTCGACCTGGCTGCCAAGCAGCGGAGAAGAGCCGCGCGACTTCCCTCCGTTCGCCGAGCGCGTGCGTTTTTTCCCCGACGTGCCCGAGCACGAGGCAGTCATCGACCTGTTTCTGCCGATTCGGTAGCCGACATGCGCGCGATGCCCACTCCGCGGCGCGGCTAGACAGGGGGCCGCGAGGGTCTGCTCACCACACGCAGAACGGCCGCCCGAGGGTGGTCGGTGCCGCGCACTCGTGGCCACAGCGATCGACGGCGGAACCCCTGGGTTGGCGTTCGCAGCTCAGTTCAAATTCTGCGACTTGACAACCCAATCCGTGCCGCCGCACAGGCCGCAGCTCGCGCCGACGAACAGATCTTTCGTGCCCGGTCCCGTCTCGCCTTTGAGCTGCCAACGCAACCACCCGACGGTGACGCGCCCGAACTCACCACCGTTGTCCTGGCCGTCGGTGAAAACGTAGTAGTGGCCGACGCTTTTGAAATTCCCGTACCAGGCCGGTAGAGTTTTAGGCAAGGCGGTGTAGTCGCCCTGGGCCAGCGAGTAAGCCAAATCGCTCGAACCTCCAATCAAGTACGCGACAGACCCATGCAGAGCACCGAGTACGGTGGCCGAGTCTGCAGACATCCCGGTCAATCCGCTATTCAGAGGAACGACTGTGGCGACGCGTGGGTCCTTGCCTGCGCCCAAGGCGTGAACTCCGCCACAAGACTGCCCGCTCGCGGCAGCCTTGTTCTTGAGAATCTTCTGATAGTACTTGCTGCACGGCCGTTCATTCTCAGCGTAGAGCCAATCGAGCGGCTTCAGCAGGCTCTTTGGGTCCGTGGATAGCGCTTCCATACCACTCGACTTGGGGTTGCCGACTACGACGGCAATGAAACCGTACGAGGCTACCTCGCTCAAGATCTCCGAGAAGATTCCCACGCCTTCGAGAGTGCAACTGCCGTCCATGAAAACGAACTGGGGATACTTCTCAGTCAGATCTTTGGGTCGGTAGATGGTGTAGCCCGCCAAAGTCGGTTCTGTTTCGATGACGATCGGGATAGGTCCGCTCGGCGCCTTTCCTACCTGCTTATAGGTCTGGGCTACGGCAGGCGCGCCTTTGTCGCCCGTGCAAGCGACGGCAGGCTCGTCGCCCTCCGGCGTGCTGACGCTGGCGTCCCCGGCAGCAGGAGCCGTATTGGCCGCTGCGTCACGGCTGGGCGGAGTGCTAATCGGCTTGCCACCATCAAAGACTGGTGGTGTCGTATTGTCGCCCTTGGAGCCGGCATCCTTGGTCGCTTTGCCCGGACTCCCGGCGTCCTCGGCTTTGCCAGTCTCCGGCTTGGAGTCGGAGTCGGAGTCGTCGCTCGAGGGACTGTCATCGTGTTTGGGCGCGTCGGGGGTGTCGCTGGTGCCGCAAACGGAAGCGGCTGCCATGAGCGCAGCGAGGGCGACGACGCGTAGCGACGGCGCCGGATGGGTCTGCATAGAAGGCTCCTGTCGGTTCGAACTAGACTATCCAGAGGAGATGTCTCGCCCGGCGCAATACTGTCAGACCTTTACGTGACTCAAGAGCGACACGTCTGACCCAGCCAGCTGTACCGGCCCCGTTTGCCGGACCGCCCTCGTTGATTACCACCGCCGCCGCAAGACGGGACTCAAGCTTCTGCTTGGCGCGCGCAATGCGCCGTCGTATCTTCGCATTCACTCGAAAAGCCTCCCTGGTGTTTTGGTTGAGGTTTCGCAACCACCAGAACACCGGGCTTTTCGAGTCTTAATCCATCAAGCGCACTGAAAGTACGCTTGATTTGGGGCTAGCCAGCGCAAGAGCAGAGTCTTACTCTCTGAACTCTTGCTCGAGCGCCAGCATCGAGCTCGGCGTCGAGTCGTAGCTGACCAGCACCACGTCGAGACCAAAGCCTCGCGCCTCGGTGAGCGCGCGGTGCATCGCGGCGTCGATCCAGTGATTGTCGTTGCCAAACGCGCCTCCGCCCAGGCGGGTGAGCAGGACCGTATTGGATGCGCCGCGCTGCGCGTTGAGCACGGCGGCCCACAGCGTTGCTTCGTACGCGGCTTCGAGCACCAGCTGCGCAAACGGCTGCCACAGCGACACGGGCAGCTTGGGTTTTACGTAGGCGACAGGGAGCGCAGAACAAAACACCTGCGAGACGACCGGATGTGGCGTGCTCTCGACGCTGGTGACCTCCACGTCGCTGTGCACACCGACCCGCAGCAGGCCACGGAGGTCGTCGATGGCGTCGGCGCTCGCGGACGTCAGATAGTCTCGAATCCACGTCAGGCCGTCTGCACTGCACATGGCGTAGCCGTTGTGCATGGTCCAGAGCGACTCGACTGGACAGCCGATCTCGCGACCTAGCCGCACCCCGACTTCGGCGAGCGTGTCGAGCTGTCGTTCGCCCGTCTGTCCGCTCGCACCCTCGACCGGCGCGAAGAAGTTGCGGTAGAGCGTGGCAGCTCCGGCCGCCATCGCGCAGGCCGGCCCCTGCGTGTGGTCATCTTGATAGCGGGTGACACCTTGCTCCGGTGTGACCTTCTCGGACGCCATCTCGAGCAGGTTGAACTGCGAAGCCACCTGGAAGAGCGCGCCGGCGTAGGCAGGCAGCTCGTGCATGGCCCCGACGTTGCCCTCCACGTTGCGCACCGTCAGGCGCCCAGGCAAGCCCGCGCTCTCGAGCACGCGGTCGCGCAGACTCTGCAGCGAGGCGATCTCCAGCACGCCGATCCCGTAGCTGTGGCCGTTCTTGAGCGAGCGCAGATGCTGCCCCTCGACCGCCAGGCGCGTGCGCGTGTCTTGGTAGCTCTGTTCGCGAAAACCAGTCAGGCGCTCGAACCAATCCATGGGCCAAACCTCACGCGCTGCGTGTCGAACGACCCGGCGAGCTGCCGGAGTCGGAACGCCAGCACCTCACAGATCGCGACAGAACGCAACCACGAGCCCGTAGTCGACATCGCCTGCGAAGGGCCACTCGAGCGCGAGTTGACGCCGCCGCGTCCAAAGCAACAGCAGCTGCCCACTTCAGCGAGCTGGCAACGCTCGCGTCTGAAGAGACGGCTCCTGCGAACGTGGTGTCTCGTGACCAAATGGGAGTCGTCGAACCCGTGTACCAGTCGGAGCTTTCCGATGTAGGACGACCGCCGCGTTAGGCCAGACGAGTGCGTGCTGATACTATCGCTGCGTTGGAACGAGTTCGCCCATGCGCCCCCTTCGAGAACTGGTCGGTACACGCCCACCACGCTCACTACGGTTTTGCCTGGTACTCCTCGCAGACCAAGGCACTGATTACCCAGACGACGGTCGACCAACGACGTTGCGAAGGTGGTCGCGCACTGTGCGGCTGGATCGACCTCGCGCTGCGCGAAGACGCCGAAGGCATTGCCGCTGCGGGCGGTCTCTTTTTGTTCCACGACTTCCGGTCCCTCGCCGGCTACGACACGCAGACTCGCCTGCTCATCAACGAGCGCATCCGGCAACGCAGACCCGGCTACGCCCGCCGCACGATCATGGTCGTGCGCCCCACTCCACTCTGGGGCATGGCCATGCGCGTTACCGACATGACCCTGGCCATGCTGGGGATCCCGCCGGTGAAAATCACGGGCGACATCGATCGCGCCGCCGCCGAACTCAAAGGCATGACGATCGACAGCAGCCCACCGGTATGGCTGAACCCACGACGGTCGTGAGCGGTTGCTTTGTCGTAGTCCGTCCCGTCTGACGCGGCCCGCGCGCTCGAGCACGCGCTGGAGCGCGTTGGTTGCCGGCGCAAGAGTGCGGACTGCCCACGGCGAGGTAGGCAGTCCGCACTCTGGTTTGCGCTGTTGACGGAGTGATCCTCTTCTCTTCTCCACGCGCATGAGGGGTCACGTTTGACGGCGTCCGTCTCCCTCCACTGAGGAGCCTGAAGATGAACGCGACCGAGCTTCTGCGAGCGGACGACCAAGCGCTGCCCCGACGTGGGGCCCTGCCGGTGGCCGACGGCCGTGCGCTCCGCACGTACGTCTGGACCGACGCGCATGCCGAGACGAATGCTCGTCCGGTCGTGGTACTCGCACACGGCTACGGCGAGTACTGCGGGCGCTACGACGAGCTCGCTCGCTACCTCCTCGCGCGCGGGTGGGCCGTGTGCGGCTTCGACATGCACGGCCACGGGGAGAGCCCTGGCCAACGCGGCGGCATCGAGTCTTACGACCAATACGTCGACGATCTGAGCGCCTTCCTCAAGAGTACTCGGGAGCGCTACCCAGGCAGAGCACAACTCTTACTGGGCCACTCGCACGGGGGATTGATTGCGCTGAGGTTCCTGCAGCAAAACGGCCACTGGCCGGATGGACTGATCCTGAGCAGCCCGATGGTCGCGCTTCGGCGGGCGCACCGACCTCTTCCACCATGGGCGGCGTGCGTGCTGGCCAAGCTGGCAGGCGAACTCTCGCTCCCGAACGGGCTGTCGGCCAACGAGCTTACGCACGACCATCGCCTCGCACGCGCGTGGTCGGTCGATGTCCACAATCACGGGCGCACCACACCGCGCTGGTACGCCGGAGCACTCGACGCGATGGAGCAGGCACGTCTCGCGCTCGAGCAGGTCACGCTGCCCGTGCTGATTCTGCAAGGCGACCACGATCCTGTCGTCGATCCCGACGCGGTCGCGCAGATGACGCGCGACCTCGGCAGTCGCGACCGCGAGCTGTTCGTCTGTCACGGCGCGCTGCACGAACCCCTCAACGAGCTCGACCGCGAGCAGGTCTACGCGCGCATAGAGCGCTGGATCGCCCTTCACTTCGACAACGCTTCGACCTGAGCCCCTGAACCCTCCTACCGCGAGCCAGTCCATGCCCATCGCCCTTCGAGCACCCCATGGAGACCTGAGTACCTACGAGCGTGAGCGCTTTGTATCGCAACGGGTCGAGTATCCCGTGTATCGGAAGGGCAGCGGCCCCGCCGTCCTCGTGATCACAGAGATGCCTGGCATCTCGCCTGAGGTGCTGGGTTTCGCAGACCGCGTGGTGGCGCTCGTTTGCACGGCGGTGTTGCCGGACCTCTTTGGCGAGGCAGGCCGCGACCCGTTTGCACGCGGCTCTGCAGCCCACGCGACGTATCTGGTCCGGTCCGTCCTGAGCGTGTGCATACGACGAGAGTTCACGCTCTTCGCGGCAGGCAAGACTGCCGGCGTGGTGGGCTGGCTGCGCAAGCTCGCCGAGCACGAGCACGAGCGCTGCGGTGGGCCCGGCGTCGGAGTGGTGGGTATGTGCTTCAGCAGCGGCTTTGCGCTGGCCATGGCGACCGACCCACGTGTTCTCGTGCCAGTGCTTTCGCAGCCTTCGCTGCCGGTCGCGCTCGGTGCGCGCTCACGCCGGGCCATCGACTGCGCCGAAAGAGACCTGAGTCTGGTGGCGGACCGCTGCGCACGCGATGGTCTGCAGGTCTTGGGGCTGCGTTTCCACGGAGATCCAATGGTTCCGCACGAGCGCTTCGAGTTGTTGCGCGAGCGACTCGGAGACGGCTTCATCTCGGTCGAGCTGGCGCAGGCAGACGGACATCCCGACAGCCCGTTGCCAAAGCACCACTCCGTGTTGACCCGTGACTTGATCGACGAGCCTGGTCAGCCGACCCGGGCTGCCCTCGATCGCGTGCTCGCGATGTTGCGCAACAAGCTGCTGCCTGACGCGATGGTGAACGAGCACCCCTGAGCGCGTCAGCCCTCCAGCAAGCCGTCTTCGATGGCCAACTTGCGAAGCTGGCGCTTGATGCGCTCGAAGCGCTTGCGTACGCGCAGGATCTCGCGCTCGAGCAACGGCTCTTCGAGCGTCTTGCCGCGCAGCACCTGCGCCAGCTCTCGCCAGGGCAGCCCGCGGTCGACATGCAGCATGAGCAACGTTTGATCTTCCACTGCAAGTCGCTCACGCAGCGCGCGCACGCGTTGCTTCACGTCCGTGCGCAGCGAGGGCGAGGTGCGGCTGGCCACGGCTGCGGCACGGGCGAGCACCGAGGGGTGTTCTGAGAGCGGGCGATATCGCCCCGGGCGTCTCACCCGCGTGACTTGACGGTTGGCGGCGTTGCGCGCCAGCGTGTAGGCCCAACAGCGCACCGAGCAGCGGTGCTCGAAGCTCGGCAGGCCGCGCCACAGGTCCTCGGAAAAGGTTGCGAACGCCTCGCGCCCTTCCTCCGGACTGTGCAAGCGGGCGACCAAGAATCCGAGCACGTCAGCGCCATAGTGAGCGAGGATTTGCCGCGCCGCCGCGTGCATGTCGCGCGCCTGCAGCGCGTCCCCAATTGCGGTCTCAGCCAACTCGGAATGCTCGGTCATAGAAGGCCTTTCTGCGCCCTTCTTTGCTAGAGTACGGCCGAGCGCAAACGTGACCACCCAAAATGGCGAGCCGAGCGCATTCGCGGCGCTCCTGCTTGAGGCGGCCCGAATCTCCAAGGTGGCCGCGCCGGTCAGTGGCGCGGACATACCACTCGGCAGCAGCTTGCTAGCAGGTCGCATACGCTTGCTTCGACAGCTCGGAGAGGGCGGCTCGGGGGTGGTGTTCGAGGCTTTCGACGAGCAACGACAGGGGCGCGTCGCGCTCAAGCTGCTGCGCCAAAGCGACCCCGCAAACGTGTATCGACTCAAGAACGAGTTCCGCACGCTGTGTTCGCTCAGCCACCCGAACGTCGTGCGCCTGCACGAGCTGTTCGTGGAAGAGTCCCGCTGGTTCTTCACGATGGAGGTGGTCGAAGGAATGCCTTTTGATCAGTGGGTACGCCCGAAGGGCCGACTTCATGAGGCGCGCCTGCGCGCGGCCCTTGCGGAGCTCGTGCCGGCCATCGACTCGATCCATCGGGCTGGCAAGCTGCACCGCGACCTCAAGCCCAGCAACGTGCTGATCACGGCCGAGGCGCGCGTCGTGGTGCTCGACTTCGGGCTCGCGATCGAAGGCGCCCCAGGGGGCATCGGCAACACGCTCGAGGATCGAAAGCTGAGCGGCACCCCCGCGTTCATGGCACCCGAGCAGGCCGCCGGAGCGCCCGCGAGCGCAGCCAGTGATCACTACGCACTCGGCGTGATGCTGTTCGAGGGTGAGGCGCGGAACTCGCGCGAGCGGCGGTTGTCTGCCCAGCATGAAGATACTCAAGGTCGCGCTCTTGGTGGCCATGTCTGCCTGCACGGGTCCTTGGCTGCGCCGCGAGCACGCCCCGGACGGCGACCACCGACAGACGTTGCCCTTGATGAGAGTGCGTCTGTACGCCTCGGGCGTCGGCTACTTCGAGCGGCGCGGTCGTCTGCACAGCGAAGCAGACACGTTGCCCGTCCCCACCAGCCATCTGGACGATGCGCTCAAGAGTCTGGTGCTGCTTTCTCCGCACGGGCAGCTCGGCAGCGTCACGTTCGCCAGTCGCTTGAGTCCAGCGGTGGCCCGCGCGCGCGCCGGGTTGCCGGCCGAAGAAGGAGAATCGCTCAGCTACGACCGTTTGCTCGCGAGTCTGCGCGGCGAGCAGGTCGAGGCTCGCGTGCACGAGCAGAGCCTGCGCGGACGCTTGGTGGAGGTGGTGGCGGTCGGCCCCTCTCACCCTAGCTACGAGCACGACAGCAAGCCGCGCCCCGAAGATGCGGCCGAAGAACCAGAGGTCTTGCAGGTGCTGCTGCTGAGCGACTCCGGCGCGCTGGTCCGGTTCGACGCGCGCGAGCTTACGTCGCTGAAACCACTAAGCCCGATGGTGGTCGAGCGGCTCGAAGCTGCCCTGGCCGCGCACCTGTCTTTACGCTCGGGTCGTCCGCAAGCGCTCACGCTGGGCGCGCACGCAGGCGAGGAGCTCGCACTGGCGTACCTCGCCGAGGCGCCCGTGTGGCGCCCGAGCTACCGCTTGCTGCTAGACGACGAAGAGCCCGACACGGCGCGCCTTCAAGCCTGGGCGCTCGTCCACAACGACACGGACGAAGCCTGGAGCGGCGTGGCGGTCGAGCTTGCCAACGGCGAGCCTGAGTCTTTTCTTTTTCCTCGAGCGCGACGAACAGCTGCGCATGCTCAAGGCCAAAAACCGCGCACTGGTCGCCGAGCTCACCCGCAGACATGCCGCCCTCGCACAGGCGCTGCACGCTCTGACGCCAACGAACCTCGAACACGACAAGCCCAGCTGAGGTCGATCAAGATGCGTGGAAGCGGGCGCGGTATTCGAGCGGGGTTGTTTTTAGAGATCGTTGGAAGGCTCGATACAGCGTCTCTGGCGAGCGGAATCCTGAAACTGCAGCGACTTGTTTGACCGATCGGGTGCTGAGGTCGAGCTGGGAGCGTGCGGCATCGAGGCGCAGACGAGTCACCCACGCGGCCGGCGTGAGACCGGTCTCCTTGGTGAACACCCGCGCGAAGTTGCGTTCGCTCATCGCGACCCGGCGCGCGAGCGCTGTAACGGACAGGTCTGCGCGCAGGTTCGTTGCGACCCACGCGAGCAGCGTCGCGATCGGCGCGCACTCGGCCGACTGCGCGGCGAGCGGTGCGCTGAACTGGCTCTGACCGCCGGGGCGGCGCAGGTACATCACCAGCCAGCGCGCGACCTGCAGTGCCACCTGCGCGCCGAGGTCTTGCTCGACCAGCGCGAGCGCGAGGTCCATTCCGGCGGTGACACCGGCCGAGGTCCAGAGCTTGCCGTCGCGAACGAAGATCGCGTCGTCCTCGACACGCACGCTCGGATAGCGTGACTGCAGGGCCGCACAGCCCGCCCAGTGCGAGACCGCGCGCCGGCCGTCGAGCAAGCCGGCCTCGGCCAGCAAGAACGCACCAGAACAGACAGCCACCACGCGTCGCGACTCGGCAGCAAGCCTGCGAATGGTGGGGACGAGCGCGAGCCCGGCGTCGGGATAGAAGCCTCCCGGAACCACCAGCGTGTCGAGCGGACCGCGCAGACCCGCGAGGCTGCGCGGTGCATGAAGCTGCACACCGCCGGCCGTGGTGACCAAACCTGCGCGCTTGGCCGAAAGCTCGATGGAGTAGCCAACGTCCGACGGGGCCAGCCGTGATGCCGCCGTGAGCACGTTGACGGGTCCGGCGATGTCCAAGAGCTCCGCGCCCTCGTACGTGAGGACGACCGTGCGCCGCGGGCGGCTGAGCCGTTTGGCTGAAATCGTCATTACTTTATCATTCCGCCAAGCGGGCTGGCTGGCAACGTAAGGTATGCAAATCGCGATCGTGTTTTACCCCGGTATGACGGCGCTCGACGCCATCGGTCCCTACGAAGTCTTACGCGGCATACCCGGCGCCGAGGTGCGCTTCGTGTCGAAAGAGGTCGGGCCCATCGTGACGGACAGCGGTGTCCTCGTGCTCGGGGCCACACACACCTTCGAAGAGACGACGCGGCCCGACGTGGTGCTGGTGCCGGGATCAGGCGCGAGCACGGCCACACAGATGGCCGACCGTCCGCTGCTCGACTGGCTGCGCAAGGTCCACCCCACCACGCGTCTGACCGTCTCTGTTTGTACCGGCGCGCTGATCCTCGCTGCAGCGGGCCTACTCGAGGGCCGCGCCGCGACCACGCACTGGGCGGGCATGCCGCTGCTCGGTCAGTTCGGCGTGGAGGCTCGACCCAACGATCGTGTCGTGCGCGATGGCAAGCTGTGGACTGCCGCGGGCGTGTCGGCGGGCATCGACCTGGCGCTGGCCATGGTGGCCGAGCTAGACGCCGAAGAGACAGCGCGCGTGGTGCAGCTGATCATCGAGTACGATCCGCGTCCTCCCTTCGACTCGGGCCACATGACCAAGGCGAGCGCTGCCGTGCGGCAACGCGCGCAGCGTGAGACGTTGCGCGCCTCCGTCTCGCCGCAAGAACTGGTCGCCCTACCGCGCGTGCTGGTGTCGCGCTGGCTTACTGTGTTGCGCAGCAAGGTCCGTGGAGAGAGATCGACGTCGGTCTGATCACTTCGGTAGCTCCACGAAGGTAATACCGGTCAGCGCGCCTTGTCCGGACAGCAGCGTCTTGGCGCCCGAGCCGTCGAGCTTGCACGTCCCCACCAGCCCGCCGAGATCGGTGTAGTAAACGTCGCCGCGGCGTACGTCGAGTGCGATGCCGATCGCCTCACTCAGGCCGCGGACCAGGATCTCTCGATCGGTCCGTGTCGCGGCCGTCGCGCCGGCAGGCAGATCCATACGCGCGCGGCTGACCGTGTTGTCGCCGCGATCGGTCCAGTACACCTTGCGGCTGGTCAGATCGAGTGCGAGGTCGATCGGCTCGGGCAAGCTCTGAAACAGCACCTCGATGTCGCCGCGTCGATTTGCGGCTTCGCCACTGGACAGCGCGATCGGCGCGCGTCGCAAGCTGCCCTGCCCCGCATTGTCGGCACCCTTTTGTGTCCAGTAGACGTACCCGCCTGCGACGTCGAGCGCGATGCCCACGGCCCAGTTGGAGTCCACCCGCCGTGCCGCGTCGCCCTCCGCGGTGGCGACCAATGTCTCGAGGCCGGAGCCGTCGAGCTTGCTACGCATCACGCGCACGCCCTCGCGGTCGGACCAATACAGAAAGCCGTGCGCCGCATCGAGAGCCAGCTGTTTGGGCGTGAAGGTGCCTCCGCTGGGCACCACCGTCGTGACCTCCGAGCCGTCGAGCTTGGCACTCAGGATGGTGCCGTCGTCGCCCGTCGGCACACCCATGTTGGTCCAGTAGACGCGTCCACCCGCGACGTCGACAACGACCCCGTCGGGCGTGGCGCGTTGATTCTGGACCAATGCGCGTGGCTTCTTGCCGTCGGTCGTGGTGCTCAGCACGCGGCCACCTACGGCGTCGAGGTAGAACAGCGTGGGCACACCGTCCGGCGTCGCCGCGTCCGTTGCCTCCTGCCCTCCTGAGAGCACCGCTGCGTCCTGGCCGGTCGCAGCGTCTTGTGGACTCGAGCTGCCCGTCGCAGCCGGCACGGACGCGTCGCGCGGCCTGCCCGCGTCGGCGTGGGCAGGCGCAGTGGGCGACAGCCCGGCCTCGTACGTCGACCCTGCCCCTGCGTCCTCGACCTGCGCGGCGTCGTTCTCTCGATCGACCGAGCTCGCTGGGGTGTCGTGGCCGCAGCCCACGAACAGCAGCCAAAGCGCGATGGACGACCGCGTGCGCGAGGTTGGGAACCGTCGTGTGAGACGCACCAGCGCGAGGCCGCCGAGCTCGAGCTGGTGCCAGCAAGACGTCTCATCCATGGTGACCTCCGGCCGGCGCTCCCGCCTAGCTCTTACGTACCAAGCCCACGGCCCAACAAACCACGCGGCGCACGAAAGGAGGTGGCGAAACTGATCGCGCGTTCGTTCGCGTGACGCTACGTTGTGGGCGGAACAGACATTTGCAGCCCTAGGTCAAAATGGCGGTCCGCTACAGGTGCGGCGCGATGACCAGACCGGCTGCTCGCGCGCGCTACACCCGTCATGCACAAGACATCGTCCTCGCCACTGCTCGCTCTCGCCATCGCCCTGGTCGGCTGTGACGCGCCAAGCGTCCGCTCGGCCGAAGCTCCCAGCAAAGAGCCGCCCGTATCGACCAAGAGCAGCGCAGGCAGCGCGCCCGAAAAGCCGGGCGACATTGCGTGGGGCAATACGATCACCTGGCGCGACTGGGATGTGGCACTGCGCACGGCCAAGGCGGAGAACAAGTCCGTGTGCGTCATCGTGTACGCGGACTGGTGCCCGCGCTGCAAAGAGCTCGCGCCCGAGTTTGCCAAGCCCGAGGTGGCGAGCGCCGCAGCGGACCTGATCATGGTGCGGCAAGATCAAGACGAGGGCGCTCCCTGGCTGCAGGAGAAGCTGGGCACCTACGGCAAATACGTACCGCGCGTCCTCTTCCTCGATCCCAACGGCAAAGTGCGCGAGGACCTGCAGAGTGGACATCCGCGCTATCCGTACTTCTACGCGCCACTCGTGACCGACCGTCTGCTCGCCAACATGCACACGGCCAGCAGGCGCTGAGCCGAGAGATGTCTCTCGCCGGGTCAGCGCCGACTCGCTGCGACTGCGCGCAGCCTGATTAGACTGGGCCGGTCGTATGCGGGGAGCCCGTCCGCCAGTGTGGTCCAAGAAGCTTTGTGTTCGATCATGATGTGCCGCTGTGGCCGCAGCATCGGGTCGTCGTCCAGCAGACCCGCCGCGATCTCGAAGAGCACGATTCCCTGGCTCCAGCTGGAGAGATGTAGGCTTCCAGGCGCACCTCCGACGCGCACGAAAGTTTCGGTCATGGCTCAGCGCCGCTACCTGCGCTCCACACGCGCTCGAGATGATCGCGTCGATGCACCTACCGCTTCGGCTTCGCCCACGCGCCTACAAGTTGCGTGCGACGCTGCTCGTCCTGTGCGCGCTGACGCTCGCCATGGGCCACTCGCGCGCGCTCGGCGAGGACACACAGCGCTCCGAGAGGTGGCGGCTGACTCGCGAAGACGACGGCATTCGCAGCTGGGAGAGAGCGAGTCCACAGCAACCGTTGCCTAGCTATCGCGCGCGCACGATGTTCGACGCCAGCGTCTGGGAAGCGTTGGCCATCCTCGACGACGTCGATCGCGCCTGCGAGTGGACCGCTCATTGTGCGGAGATGCGACGCGTGCAGACGCTGTCCGAGCGCGAGGTGCTCGTGTATGCGCGCATGGATGCGCCCTGGCCTGTCCGCGATCGCGATGCCACCGTCCGCGTTCAGGTGGTCTATGGAGACGTTGGCGAGTTAATCGTCCACATCCGCGGCGAGAGCGCCCCGGCGCCGACGGGCCATAAGGCCGTCGTTCACATGCCGCGGTTTATCGCGCACTATCGCTTCCAGACGCGTGGTGAGCGAGTCGAGGTGGAGTATCAGCTCGAACTCGATCCCGGCGGCGCGTTGCCTGACTGGCTCAAGGGCCTGGTGGCCAAGCAGCTCGCCCACGACACCCTCGCGCGTCTACGAGACCGCGTCCGCTGGGCACGGGACGCCAGCACCTACCGGGTACGGGCACAGCAGCTCGAGGCGCAGGCGCACAACAGCGGCTATCGAGACGACCTGCGCAAGGGTCCATCGCTCGCAACGCGGGCCCGCTGAGCGCCAAGCGCCGTTGTGAGGCTGTTCGTCGCCCCACGTGATGCGCCGGTAACTGAAATGCCATGCACAGCTCCTGGGGCGCGCGCAGAGTCTGGCGTCACGCAACGACGACTTGCGGACGGCCTGTTCGATCGACACCGGCAAAACACATCGGTTCCATTTTGGTCGAGACAGCCGCCCGCGCCGCGCTGCTCACCCGCAACGTCGTCGTGAGAGGTGAATTCAGACCAGGCTAACAGAGTCAGAGCGAAGCGACGATCTCCTCACTCTTGCTCCACAGCCGTTCGGCCAGGCCGGGGTCGTTCGCGAGCCGACGCGGTTGTGCGACGTTGCAGTCGGAGAGGTACTCGCCCGAGATGCGCGCGGCGTCGGGGTGCACGGCGGCCCAGACCTCCGTGGCGGCGCCTTGCGGGATCGTCTTGAGCGCGATCGGCTTCGCCACCGCGTAGGCGACGCCCACCAGCGGGTTCATGTGTCGATCGAGGTTGGTCGCGATCACGCCCGGGTGGAGCGCGTTGGCCACGCGCGCGGTCCCTTCAAAGCGCTTGGCCAGCTGCTTGGCAAACAAGATGTTGGCGAGCTTCGACTGGCCGTAGGCGTTCCAACCCGAATAGCCCTTCTGACCATCGAGGTTGTCGAACTGAATGCCGCCCTTGGCCGCGCGATGCGCATCGCTGCTGACGACGACGACACGGCCCTCGGGCGCAAGCTTTGGCAGGAGCCCGGTGACGAGCAGGAAGTGTCCGATGTGATTGGTCAGAAACTGCAGCTCGTAGCCATGCTTCACCGTCAGCTTCGGCAGCGCCATGATCCCCGCGTTACAGACGATGGCCGAGAGCGACACGTCGCGCGCCGTCAGGCTCGCCACGCAGGCGCGCACGGAGCTCGGCTCCGATAGCTCGCACTCCAAAGCGACCGCCGTGCCTCGTACGGCGGCGCATGCCTCCTGCGCCTTGGCGAGTGTGCGCGCGGCACCAAACACCGTGGCGCCGCGCGCTGCGAACGCGCGCATCGCTTCGGCCCCAATGCCCGAGTTGCAGCCCGTAATCAAGATCGAGCGGCCGCTGAGGTCGAGCTCTCGCACCACGTCGTCTGCGGTCGATCCATAGCCAAATCCGCTCGGGCCCTTGGGCTTGAGCATCGCATAGAGCGACATCGTGTCTCCTTCTGTCTTTGCTTGCCGGCGAGCGAGACGCTGAGGGTAGTGCCGGTCCGGGGCCGTGCAACGAGGCACGTCGTGCGCGTCCGGACCTCCGCGCGCTGCTGGCGCCCCGTGTTGCATGCACCTCTACGCAGAACCACCCTTGTCCGACGGACACTCGGCACGCCACGAGGACCCCACCTCGCAAGACGAGTCAGCTGGCCGCACATCGTCTGCACATCACCCATGAGGAGCCCGCACCATGGTATCTGTTTCGTACGTGTGCAGCGCCTCGCCCGTCCGCGCGTCGCACTCGTTCATCCGCCCTTGCTGCCGACCCAAGAGGATGCGCGTGCCATCTGGGCTGAACGCGGCGGCAACGATCGGAGAGCGTGGGCCCTCGAATACTCTTATCTCAGAGCCAGTCGTCATGGACCTACCCTCCCCTGGCGTCTACGACGCAGAAGCGTTGCTCAGTGCACGGACTGTACCTTAGCGGATAGTCAGGGCTCACGGCCCCCGCCCCTAGCCGTTTGTCGTGCGAATGCCGCACCCAGCGCGACGCCTGCCACGCCGAGCGGCCGCCCACGGAAGCCGTGTGGTAGCGTCTGCCAAATGAGTGCTCGATGACGATGTCCATCCACTTGGTCCGGGCTCTGGTGGAAGCGGTGGAGCGTGCGGGCGGGCGGGCAGCGCGAACACGTTTTGGGTGTGGTCTCGCTTCGTCCGGAGCAGCTCGACGACGACCAACAACGGGTGCCGAGCGCAGACTTCGAGCAACTCGCGCGCAGCGCGCTGGAGGTCACTGGGGACGCAGCGCTAGGCCTGCACATGGGCGAGCACGTGAACACGGCAGCCTTCCATCTGGTGGGCGCGTTGACCGAGCACGCCACGACGTTGCGGCAGGGCATCGAGGCCGTGATGCGCTACGCGCGCATATTCACCGACCGCGTCAGCAGCGAGCTCCGCGAGGACGGCAAGACTGCCTCGATCCGCTTTGCCTTTCCGCGCGGCGCGGCGCTCGGCCCTCGGCTCTCGGCAGAACTCGCGGTGACGGTCTTCTCACCGTGATCCGGCGGACCGTCGGGCAGGACGCCCTTCCGTACGGCGTGTACTTCAGCCACGCCGAGCCGTCGCATCGCGCTGAGTATCGACGTATCTTCGGCGGGTCGGAGCGCTTCGGGCACGACTTCACCGGTCTCGAGTTCGACCGTGCCTGGTTAGACCGCGCGCCACTGCACCGCAGTGCAGAGCTGTACGAGGCGCTTCTTCCCCACGCCGAGCGTGCCCTCGAACGCGTGACGGGTGGGAGCAATCTGCCCTTGCGGGTGCAGCACCAGATCGCTTCGTCGCACACGATCCAGAAGGCCACGATGCACACGGTCGCGCAGGGGCTCGGCATGAGCGTTCGCTCGCTCCGGCGACGGCTACTCGACGAAGGGACCTCGTTCAACGCGCTGGCCGGTGGCGCACTCGGCGACGTCGCCAAACGACTGTTGGAGTCACCAGACGGGACGATCCAACAGACGACCTACGCGATGGGCTTTGCGAATCCCCCGGCGTTTCACCGCGCGTTCAAGCGCTGGACCG
>JBEGTL010000097.1:0-18547 GCA_041179425.1 Pseudomonadota bacterium
AGGTCACGGACAGGTGCGTTCCGTGCGCGCGCTCCACGAGCTCGACTTTGCCGTCGTGTTGCCAGGCAACGCGCGCGATCAACGACAGGCCAATGCCGTGCCCGCTTGCCCCGCTCGCGCGCGCCTCGGGGGAACGATAGAAAGGCACGAACACACGCTCTCTTTCGCTCGCTGCGATGCCGGGTCCGTCGTCGATGACGTCGATGCGGGCGACCTGATCGTCGGCACGAATGTGCACCTCGACCGGGCCTGTCGAGAACTTGAGCGCATTGCCGACCGCGTTGACCAACAGGGCCCTGAGCAGCGCGCCGTCCCCTCGCACGATTACGTCATCTGCCACCTGCAACACCAAGCGCGCGCGCTCCGTCGCGGACAACGCCGTCTGCGCCGCCTCGACCACATCACTCAGGTCGACGACCTCGCCTCGCTCTGCGTGCACGCGCCGCGGCTGCGCCAACACCAGCAGGCGTTGCACCAGCCCCGTCAGCGCAGCCACCTGTGTGCGCACGCGAGAGAGCGCAACTTTGTCGAGGGTGGTCTGTTCCGCAATCAGGTCGAGCTCGCCGCCGATGGTGGTGAGCGGGGTGCGTAGCTCGTGCGCAGCCTCGGCGGAGAATGCCTCGGCTTGCTGCAAGGCCGCGCCGAGACGCTCCACGAGCTGCGCGATGGCCGCACGAAGTTCTTCGACCTCCACCTGGGCGGCGACCCCGCCGAGTCGCGCCGGGTCCGCGTCGTCGACGGGGAGCGCGCGCACGCGGTCGCGCAGCACCAGCAGCGGCGAGAGCGCCCAGCGCGACACGAAGTAGCTGAACAGACCACCGAGCAACGCGCCGGCCAGCAGCCCCACCCACAACGACTGCACGATCAACGCGCTTCGGTCGCGCTCGTCGTCGGCGTTGACCACCAAGGTCAGGGTGTCGTTGCCCATCGCCACGGTGCACGCGCGCACCTGCGTACCGAGGTGGACTGTCACGTCGCAGTCTCCGCGCTCGGGAAACGGCAGCCGCGCGTCTCCCACGATGACCTGTCCGCGGCGACGAATCACCGCGGTCGCGCTCGGCAGCTTCACGTCTCCGAGCTCGTGCGCGAGCAGCTTCGTGAGCACCAACCGCTCTCCATCAGGATGCACCGCGAGCTGCGTGAGCTCGACCCGCTCGGCATGCTCGTCTGGCTCGTCGTCGTCGTCCGGCTCAGCCAGCTCTTCGAGCTCGTCGCGCACCTCGTCGGCGAGCTCGCGTGCGGCGGCCTTGAGGTTCTTTTTTTCGTGCTTGGAGACCAGCTCCCTGGCCGTGATTCCGGTCGACAGCGCAGCGACGCTGCCTCCGAGCGCCGCCGCCAGCGCGCTCGCCAGCGCGACACGACCGGCGAGGCTGCTGCGCAGCGCGAGCTTCATCGTTTACGCGCGCTCCAGCACGTAGCCTGCGCCGCGCATCGTGCGCAGCGCGCTGAGACCGAGCTTGCGACGCAGGCGCGCCACCAACACGTCGAGGCTGGCACTCGCCGCGTCCGTCTCTTCGCCCCAAACTGCCTCGAGGATGTCGGCGCGGGAGACGACACGACCGAGGCGCGTCGCAAACAGCTCAAGCAGTGGCCACTCGCGTGTGGTCAGTGGGATCTCGTCGTCGCCACGGAGCGCGCGTCGTCCGCCAAAGTCGAGGTCGAGCGCACCCAGCCGAACCACGGTCGCGCGCTCCACCGGCCCGCGGCGTGAGAGCGCACGCACACGTGCCCGCAGCTCGGCCATCGCAAACGGCTTGGCCAAGAAGTCGTCCGCGCCGGCGTCGAGACCGGCCACGCGCTGCGGCACCTCGCCGTGCGCGGTGAGCAACAAGATGGGCACCGTGGAGCCTCCGCGCCGCAGCTCGCGACACAGCTCGATGCCGGTGCCGTCGGGCAGCGCCAGGTCGAGCACCATCACGTCGGGCGCGCGCTGCGCAATCTCGCTGCGCGCGGCGGCCAGCGTGCTCGCGGTGTGCACCACGTAGCCGTCCTTGCCGAGGCCGCGCTCCACCAGGTCGCGCAGCTCGGCGTGATCGTCGACGATCAGCAGATGCATGTCTCGAGCCTAACGCGGCCAGCCCCACTTCGCCGCGTCGTTGCACGTGCTTGAGGAGCCTTCACCAAGGCTCGTTAAGACTGCGTTCAGCCGGGTGCCACAGAGTGAAGACCAGCCATCGCCCGCCCGGCCTGGCAACGCAACACCTCGCCAACGGAGAATGCCATGAAGAACGCCCTTGGAAAGGCCGTACTCGCCGCCCACATCGCCGTCGTGCTCGCGCTCTCTGCCGCGCTCGTGCACGCACAGACTGCCGACATCGGCTACGCAAAAGCCGAACAGATTGCCCTTACGCAGGTGAAGGGAATCGTGAAGGAGATGGAGCGCGCCCACAAGAACGGCAAGGACGTGTTCAAGGTGGATGTGCGCACGGCGGACGGCAAGAGCTTCGACGTGATCATCGATGCTGCCAACGGCAGTGTGATCAAGGTTAAGCAGGACGATTGAAGAAGGAGATCGAACACGAACACGAACACAAACACGAGAGGCAACGAGCACGAGAGGCAACGAGCACGAGACCGTCAACGAATACGTCGGCACTGCAGTCCTCGCGGGGAGCCGCTCGAACGCGAGGGAGGGAGGCAAACCTAAGCCTGCCGTCGCCGATCGGGGCCGGCGGGTACGTGCTCGGGCTCGTGCTCCTTGTCTCTCGTGTTCGTGCTCGGTCTTACCGCAGCGACAACCCACCATCGACAATCAGCACACTGCCCGTCACCCATTCCGCCTCCAACAAGTACAGCACTGCCTTCGCCACATCGTCCGGCTTTCCCAACCTCTGCAGCGGGTGCAAAGCCCTGAGCGCTTCGAGCTCGGCATCGACCACCTCGTCGTGCTCTTCGTCGGGCCGGAGCGGACGACGGGCGACCCTGACCATGTCGGTGTCGACCACGCCCGGGGCCACCACGTTGACGCGTACGTGGGGAGCGAGCTCGAGCGCGGCCGCCGCCGCTGCGCTGACGAGGGCACCCTTACTTCCCGCGTAGGCCGCCGTGGTCGGCGCGGCCCGGAAGGCTAGCGTGCTGGCGATCGCTACGATGGCGCCGTGGCCTCGTGTGCGCATGATGACGCCGGCGTGTTGCATCATCGTGAACGACGCGATGAAGTTGAGCTCGAGCTGAGCTCGCAGACCTTGATCGGTGACCGCGCCGAGCGGCGCGTATTTGACCATGCCTGCCGCCAGCACCAGTTCGTCGACCGGGCCTGCGCGCCGCACCGCCTCGTCGACCGCCCACAGCGCAGCTCCCGGCAAGGTCAGATCGATCGGCAGCGCGGTAACGTGATCGGGATACGCGTCTTCGAGCTCGGCGAGCGCCTCGGCGTCGCGCGCGCACGCAACCACGCGCCGCCCGCGCGCGAGCAAGAGCTCGACGATGGCGCGGCCAATGCCTCGCGACGCGCCCGTGACCAAGGCGATGGGCGGCTCACTCATGGGCAAAACTCCAGGGGAAAATCCCGTCCTCTAGGGCGAGAAGGAACCCCCTCCGCGCTGTTTCTCTACGTAACGTTCGACGATCTCGAGCGGGGCTCGACCACATGACACCGCGCAATAGTTCGGCGACCAGAACTGCTCTCCCCAGAGCTTGCCGCTGACCTCGGGAAGATTCGCGGCACGTACCCTGCGCGCGCTGACTCCCTTGAGGGAGTTGATCAACCGTGAGAGTGCGACCTTGGGCGGGTATTCGACGAGCAAGCGGACGTGATCTCGCTCCCAGCCCGTTTCTCGAAGCTCGCACTCGAAGTCGTTGCAGACCTGCTCCCAACTCTCGAGCAAGACTTGGAATACCCTCTCGGTGAACACGGCACGCCGATACTTGGGAACGAAGACCAAGTGCGCATGAAGTGCAAACAACACTTGTCTTCCAGCGCGAAAGTCGCTTGTTTTGGTCACAGGCCAAGCTATGGTCGAGGCTGTGATCGTTCGCAAGGCATACCGCTTTCGCGTGTACCCGACAAGCGATCAAGAGACGCGGTTGCTGCAGTGGGAGTCTGCGCTGCGCTACTTGTGGAACCTGGCGCACGAGCAGCGTTGTCTTGGGCTGGCTCGTCCAAGGGACGAGCGTCGCTACTACACGGCGTTCGAGCAGATCGGGGAGCTCAAAGCGCTGCGAGCGGAACTTGTGTGGCTTAGCGATGTCCCGCGCAATGTCTGCGCGCAGCTGCTGATCGAGCTTGATAAGGCCTGGCAGCGTTGCTTCAAGCGTCTCGGTCGGAAGCCGCGCTGGAAGCGCAAAGGGCGCGACTTTCTCGGGCTGACAGAACCGCATCCGAAGGTCTGGCGTCTTCGTGGCAGCGTACTGCGCTTTCCGAAGCTTGGAAACCTGCGTATGGTGCTGCACCGCCCGACCGAGGGAACAGCCAAGACGTGCACGCTGCGTCGGGAGGGGGACCAGTGGTTTGCGTCGCTTGTTTGTGAGAGCGAAGTTGCCGATGCCCTTCCGCGAACAAGCCCCGTCGTCGCCCTCGACCGTGGAGTCATCAACGTCGTTGCTGACTCGGATGGAAAAATCACACCGTCCCCGCGTTACTACGAGCGGGCGCTGAAGCGGCTCGCTCGCGCACAGCGGGCCGTCTCGCGGAGAAAGAAAGGGTCGAACAATCGAGATAAGGCCAAGCTTCGTGTGGCCCGACTGCACCGTAAGGTGCGTCGGCAACGCGAGCACGTGATTCAGACTCTCAGCCACATCTACGCCAAGAACCACGGCACAGTGGTGGTCGAAAAGCTGAACACGACGGGGATGATCAAGGCCAATCGTGGTCTGTCCCGCGGCATCCTCGACGCGGGTTGGGGACGGTTGGTGCAGTGCCTTCGCTACAAGCTCGCATGGGCTGGCGGTCAGCTCGTCGAAGTGCCGGCGCACTATAGCTCGCAGACCTGTTCGTCGTGCGGGGCAGTGGACGCTGCGTCCAGGCGAACGCAATCCGAATTCTGCTGTACTACGTGTGGTTACTGCGACCATGCTGACCTCAACGCTGCCAAAGTTCTCAAAGCGCGTGCGAATCGCTCGTGCCAGCCCACGGAGGCCTCGGGATTGCCCTGCCGTCGAAGTGGGAAAGTGAGTCTGCGTGTTCCACGCAGACCCTCGCAGAGCTCCGCCCTTTGAGGGTGGGCTCGATTACCCGCTACTCGCGATCCAGGCCCTGAGCCGTGGGAACAGCGCAACCTCCGCGGGCTGTCCCGCCACCTCGACCTCGTCGTCCGGGATGAAGCGCGGCGAGTCGACACACAGCACGGTCTGCACGCGCTCGGTGGGGTTGTCGTATCGATGCGCCGCGCCGTGCGGCCAGTGGAACACCGTGCCGGCTGCCACCGGCTTGCCCTGACACAACAGGCCCTCGCCCAGCACCAGCTCGGACTCGTGCATCTGACGGTGCACGTGCAGCGGGATGCTGGCCTTGGGATCGATGTTGAGACGGTAGATCCCAAAGCTCTTGCGCTCGAACACGATGTCGACCTCGCCAAACTTGCTCGTCTCCTTCACGAGCTCGAACTCGCTGGCCTCGCGGTACACCTCCACGTACGGAATCGCGCGCCCGGCCAGTGCAAACGACTTGGTGAGCCGCAACCTGAGCGCGTCGATGGCCGCGCGCCGCTCGCCCTTGGGAGGCGGCAGCAGTAAGTAACGCGCCAGCGCGTCGGCCGCGGTCTCGATCATCCGAAACCGGCAAGCCGTCAGCAAAAACGTGATTTGGCCGGCAATTGCCGCGTAGTCCACACTCTCGCGCAGGCGCTGGTGCTCGGCTGCCGCACGCGTGTCGAGCTCCATGTACAGGTCGACGCGCAAGGGTTGCGGCGTGTCGCGCTCGTGCGGGTACACACCCACCACGCAGTCCACCACCAGACCCTCCAGCGCAATTACGTCACGTCTCTTCATTGATCCCTCGACTTTTCGCAATTGCGCGCGGATCTCCGCTGGCGTACGAAAGTGAACGATATCGCGTCTAGCGCGGATCGACCACGATACCAACGCGCGCTTTTTTGAGTGCGAGATCTTCAGCGAGCTACCGTCTACCCATGCCCACGACCGCCGTCGCTCTCATCCGCAACGCCGCTCGCACGCGCGCTTCGACTGCGTCCGACCGACACGCTCGACCCGCCCCAAGACCGGCCGCCTCGCCCTTTCTCAAGTGGGTCGGTGGCAAGGGCAAGCTCGAGCGCTTGCTCTCGGCCTGGTATCCACCCGGCGTCGAGCTCATGCGCCATGTCGAGCCGTTCATCGGAGGCGGCGCCATGTTTTTCGCGCGCGCACCCGAGCGGGCCTTGCTTTGCGACATCAATCGCGACCTGGTGTTGACCTACCTGTCTGTCCGCGACGAGGTCTCGGTGGTGGTGCGCCACCTCAAACGACTGGCCGCGGCCCACGGCGAAGAGAGCTACTACAACGTGCGCGAGCGCTACAATGCGCGCGATCACAAGACGCAGGCCGAGCGCGCCGCGCTGTTCGTGTACTTGAACAAGACCTGCTTCAACGGTCTGTACCGCGTCAACAAGAGTGGTCACTTCAACGTGCCCATGGGTCGCTACGCCAAACCCGCCATCGCCGACGTCGCCACGCTGCAGGCCGCCAGCCTGAGCCTCGCGCAAGCAGACATCCGCTGTGTCCCGTTCGAGGCGCTGGTGGCAGAGGCCAAGCCGGGCGACTTCGTCTACCTCGACCCGCCCTACGAGCCGGTCTCGCGCACGGCCAACTTCACGGCCTACGCGTCCGACGGCTTCACGCAGGCCGATCAGATGCGCCTGCGCGACGTCTTCCGCGAGCTCGACCGCCGGGGATCGAAGTTGATGCTCTCCAACAGCAACGTGCCGTTCATTCGCGAGCTGTACCGCGGCTACCAGATTGACGAGGTACAGGCCGCGCGCGCCGTCAGCTGCGACCCCACCAAGCGCGGTTCCGTCACAGAGTTAGTCATCCGAAACTATGGCGGCTGAAACAGCCTCGCCTGGAGCGCGAGACGCGTCGCGAGGCTGTTTTACTTCTTGCTAGTCTGCGGCCATGCCGGGGATGTTGACACCGCTGGCGGTGAGGATCTCGCGCACGTGCTCGTTTTGGCTGCGCGCAAACTCGTCGCGCGGCAAGCTCTCTTCGATCTGTCCTTTGTAGAGCAGCGTGATGTGGTGGCCCATGCGGAACACCGACTCCATGTCGTGGCTGATCACCACCGACGTCACGCCAAAGCGCTCGCGGGTGGACTCGATGAGGTCGTCGACCGTGCGCGACGTGATGGGGTCGAGACCGGTGGTGGGCTCGTCGTAGATCAAGATGGCCGGCTGCATGACGATGGCGCGCGCGACCGCCACGCGCTTTTTCATGCCGCCCGAGAGCTCCGACGGCAGCTTGTGGACGGCGTGCCCCACGCCGAGTGCCTCGAGCGCCTCTTCGACCTTCGACTTCAGCTCTCCCTTCGGCATCTTTTTTTGGTGCTCACGCAGCGGGAACGCGACGTTGTCGAACACGTCCATCGAGTCGAACAGCGCCGACATCTGGAACACCATGCCGAACTTTTTGCGCGTCTCGCCGAGCTCGAGCTCGCCGAGCGGAGCGATGTCCATCCCGTCGACGATGATCTGACCGGAGTCTGGCTTCTCGAGGCGGATGAGCTGACGCAAAAAGACTGTCTTGCCCGAGCCGCTGGCGCCCAGGATGACGTTGGTGAGTCCCCGCTGCATGTCGAAGGTGATGCCCTTCAAGATGGCGTTGCCTCCGTACGACTTTTTGAGGTCGACCACGCGCACGTGGATGGGGTCTTCGGAGCCGGTGTTGGCGGTGGGCACGGCGGACTGCTGGGTTCGGTTCTCCACCGTCATGCGCGTCAGATCCCCTGGGTGACGATGCTGGTGATGAGGTAGTCGAGCGCGAGGATGGAGACGGCGCTCTGCACGACCGCGCTGGTGGTGGCCTGGCCTACGCCCGCCGCGCCGCCCTTGGCGTAGAAGCCCTGCCGACAGGCGATCAGCGACACCGTCAGACCGAACGCGGCCGCCTTGACCATGCCCTGCATGAGGTCGGGCCCATCGACGAACCAGCGCACCTTGTCGACGAAGATGCCGTGGTCGAGGCCGAGCAGCTGCACACACACCAGCCAGGCCCCAAAGATGCCCACCACGTTGAAGATCATGGTGAGGATGGGCACCATCACGAAGCCGGCGAACACGCGCGGCACCACCAAGAACTGGATCGGGTTGACCGCCATGGTGGTGAGCGCGTCGACCTGATCGGAGACGCGCATCGAACCGAGCTCGGTGCTCATGGCGCTGCCCGCGCGGCTCGAGACCATGAGCGCGGTGAACACCGGCGACAGCTCGCGCGCGAGCGCCATGGCCACCACGGCACCGGTCTGGTTTTCGGCGCCGAAGTCACGGAAGCCATCGACGAGCTGAATGCCGAACACCATGCCGATGAACAGGCCGGTCAGCCCGACGATGAACAACGACTGCACCCCGACGAACTCCATCGCGTCGAAGAACAGACGAACCCGGTAGGGCGGGCGCACGCCCCAGAACACGGCGTCGAACAACAGCCGCGCCGTGGCCCCAATCTCGGCCAGCAGCGTGATGAAGGGCTTGATGAGGGCCATCCCGATCCGCTTGAACAGGCTCGGACCACTGGCCTCGGCCGCCACCTTCCCCGCGTTCTCGACTTGGCTGCTCACCCAGGAGCCATACCACGGCCGCGTGCTGACCTTCAAAATCGCCCGCCGTCGGACCGCGCCCTGACGCCCCGCACCACAAACCGCAATGGGCCCCGTTACTGGTTCGCCGCCCGCCCGCTGCTAGGCTCGCGAACATGCGCGTACAGGTCAACGGAGAGTCGCGCGAGGTCGCCGCCGGCAGCACCATCGTCGCCTTACTGTCGTCGCTGGGGCTCTCGGACCGGCCCGTCGCGGTCGAGCGCAACACGGAGATCATCCCTCGGGCAGAGCACGCCCAGACGCTGCTGGCCGAGGGCGACACACTCGAGCTCGTCGTGTTCGTCGGCGGCGGCTGAGCGTCCGCCGGTTCGCGGCAGGGCATCTCCCAATTTTTGTTTTGGCTCTCGCTCGCGCGGCCCCAAGGCGCGCTCGGACAGGAACCCAGCCATGGATGACGTCCTCAAGATCGGCTCGCACACCTTCCGCTCGCGCCTGTTCGTGGGCACGGGCAAGTACAAAGACGCGGCCGAGACGCGCGCCGCGCTCGAGGCATCGGGCGCCGAGGTGGTCACGGTCGCCGTGCGCCGCGTCGACCTCAGCCAGCCCCAGGGCCAGGAGCTGATGGCCTACCTGCGCGAGCGCAAGTTCACCCTGCTGCCCAACACGGCGGGTTGCTACACGGCCGACGACGCAGTCCGCACCTGTAGGCTCGCTCGCGAAGTGGGCATGAGCGACTTCGTCAAGCTCGAGGTCATCGGCGACCCCGAGACGCTGTTCCCCGACGTGGAGCAGACGCTGATCGCCGCCAAGATCTTGGTCAAAGAGGGCTTCACCGTGCTGCCCTACGTCAACGACGACCCCATTGCCTGCCGCAAGCTCGAGGACATCGGCTGCGCTGCGGTGATGCCGCTGGCCGCCCCCATCGGGTCGGGCCTGGGCATTCGCAACCCGTACAACATCGAGATCATCCTGCGCCAGGCCAAGGTGCCCGTGATCGTCGACGCGGGCGTAGGCACGGCGTCCGACGCGGCCATCGCCATGGAGCTTGGCTGTCAAGGAATACTCATGAACACGGCCATTGCTGGCGCGAAACATCCGGTGCATATGGCCCGAGCGATGAAGCTCGCCACCGAGGCGGGACGACTCGCCTTCCTGGCGGGACGCATCCCCAAGAAGCTTTACGCCACGGCCTCGAGTCCGCTCGAGGGAGTGGTGGGTTCTGGCCCGCGTCTGGAGCGTTCATGAAAGCCACTTTGCTTGCGCTCAGCATCACGCTGTGGGCGCCCTATCAGTGCGGGGCCGAGCCCGATGCGCGCCCCCAAGAAGACAGCGCGCCCAAGGCGCTCTTCATGCTGGCCGAGAAGTTCGAGCAAGAGGGCAACTCGTCCGCGCGCGAGACCACGCTGCGGCAGCTGATCGATCAGTACCCAGCGTCGCGCTACGCAGAGCGTGCGCGCGCCGACATGGGGATGCCCTCGCGCCGCAGCGAGAAGTACGCCGGCGACGAAGCAAAAGACCAAAAAGAGCGCGACGAGTTCGAAGCCAAGGAAGAAGCCAAGGAAAAGGCCGACAAAGCCAAGCCTAAAAACCCCGAGTCGGGCGACGAGTAAGTCGTTGTTCCATGCGGGTAGCGTTCGACCTGCTGATCGTCACCGATGTGCGGCCCGCGTTGTACGAGCGCGTAAAGCGCGCGCTGTCGGCCGCTGAGCCAGGTCGCGTGGCCCTGTTGGTGCGCGAACCTGGGCTGCCAACGCGAGGGTTGCTCGAGCTCGCGCGCGCGCTGCGCCAGCTGACCGAGGCGCGTGGCGTGCACCTGCTGATCAGCGATCGACTCGACATCGCACTGGCCGTAGGCGCCGATGGCGTGCAGCTTCCCGAGCTAGGCTTTCCGCCAGCAGCCGCGCGCGCGGTGCTCGGCGCCGAGGCGCTGATCGGCGTGTCCCGGCACAGCCGCGAGGGGCTGTGCGAGGCGGCCGCGGACGGGGCCGACTATGCCACCTTGTCCCCGCTCCACGAAGTGGCCGGCAAGTCACCACCGCTCGGCCACGGGGGCTTCCGCGCGGCCATCGCGGGCATCGGGCTGCCGGTCTTCGCGCTTGGCGGAGTGCGCGTAGACGACGTGCCCGACGTGCGGACGAGCGGAGCACACGGGGTGGCCGTGATGCGTGAGGTGCTCGCGGCCGACGACCCTGCCGCACGCACGCGTGGTCTGCTCGAAGCACTCGCAAAGCACTGATTCTTCGTGCTCACCGTCACTTCGTTGCACGCGCTGAGAGGCCGTTCAGAGCGGCGAAAGTGCGTGTGGGCTGAGTGATTACGGCAAGTCAACGAGCGAGTCGGCTTCTCGTTCCTGTAGGACACCTGGCCGCTGCGCGTCTGGCGGGCTAATGTGGGCCGCCCAGCATGGCCACAGCGAAGAAAACAGACACGAAAGTCGTACCTTTCCCGGGCGACCCCGAAGTCACGACCGAGCTGGCGCGTGCGCTGGGCTTGACCGAAGCCGAGCTCGCACGAGCGCACAAGGAGCTCGGTCGTAACCTCACGCACGCCGAGCTCGGTGTGCTCGCGCTGATGTGGTCGGAGAGCGAGTCCCAAAAGGTCGCGCGCGGGCACACCAAGCGCCTGCCCACCACGGGTCCGCACGTGTTTCGTGGATTGAGCGACGCCGCCGGCGCGCTCGACCTCGGCGACGGCTTCTGTGCGGTGGTCGGCCTCGGCCGCGTGCGCACACAAGATTCCGCGGCCGGCCGCGCAGCCTCGAGCGTGACCAGCGCAAGCCTCAGCGCCGGAGACGCCCTGCGCGACGTCATCGCGCTCGGTGCTCGCCCGCTCGCCCTCTTCAACTCCATCCGACTCGGCGCGCCCGACGACAAGACCACGGCCGACCAGCTGCGCGGCTTTGCCGGTGCGCTGAGCGACTACGCGGGCCACGTCGGCGTCCCGGTCGTCGGTGGCGACCTCAAGTTCGAGCGCCGCTACGCCGAGCAGCCCCTGGTCCAGCTCATTGCGCTCGGCGTCGTGCGCACCGATGCGGCCATCGAGAGCCGCGCCACCGGCCTCGGCAACACCGTGGTCTGCGTGGGCACGCCTTCCGAGGCAGCCGGCGAGCGCGACGTCGCGGCCGATGCAGTGGCGCTCAAGCGCTTGGCCGACGCCTGTCTGGCAGCGTTTCGTCTCGGCTCGGTCGAGGGCGCGCACGCCGTCGGTGCCGCCGGTGTGGCAGGTGCCGCGCTGCGTCTCGCCGAGAGCGGCTCCACCGGCATCGAGGTCGACCTCGACGCCATCATGCGCCGCTCCGCCGACAGCGCAGCCAGCGCGACACCCACCGAGCTGCTTTGCGCGGCAGGTGGCCAGCGCATGCTGCTCGTCGTCAAGAAGGGGCGCGAAGACGGCGTCCTCGAGGCCTTCAAGAGCCACGAGCTCGACGCTCGCGTCATCGGCCGCGTCACCAATACCGAGCGTTTGGTCTGTAAGGCGACTGCCGATCAAAAACAGGTCGTGGTGTTCGACTTGCCGGTCGCCCTGCTCACGCGCGACGCGCCCAGCTACGAGCGTCCCGCCAAGGCCCCGGTCATCGATCCGGCCAAGCCGCAGATCACCCTCAAGCGCAACGAAGACGTCGAGAGCGAGCTGACCCGCCTGCTCGGCAACCCCAACGTCGGCAGCCGCGACTGGCTGCTGCGCAAGCTCGAGGGCGGCAAGTCCGCGAGCAAGAGTGTCGTGGGCGACGCCGTCGTGCTGCGCGCCAGCCTGCAGGGCAACGACGGCGCCGAAAAGCACGTGGTGGTGTCCGTCGATGGCAACGCCCGCTACCTCGAGCTCGACCCGCGTCAGGGCGCGGCCATGGCGGTCGCCGAGTGCGCGCGCAACTTGGTGTGCGTCGGTGCCGAGCCGCTCGGCCTCGCCCACTCCCTCACGCTCGGCGCGAGCGATCAGCCCGAGGCCATGTACCGGCTCTCCAGTGCGGTCGATGGCGTTCGCGACGCCTGCCTCTCGCTCAAGCTGCCCGTCATCGCCAGCTCGGTCACGCTCACCGAGCGCGACATCCCCAGCACGCCGGTCATCGCCGTCGTCGGTCAGCTGCGCGAAGCGGGCGACCGCATCGGCATGGGCTTCGGGCGGCAGGCCGATACGGTCGCGCTGCTGGGCGGCCCGGGCACCGGCAACCTCGCCGGCTCCGAGTTCGTCGCCGCACGAGAGTCCACCCTGCGTGGCTCCATCCTCACGCTCGACCTCGGCGCCGAGGTCAAGCTGCAGCGCGCGGTGCTCGAGCTCGCGCGCGAGCACTTGTTGTCCAGTGCGCACGACGTCAGCGAGGGTGGCCTCGGCGTCGCGCTCGCAGAGTGCTGCATCGCCGGTCGCATCGGCTGCTCGGTCGAGCTGCCCAAGATCGCCGACGCAGACGACCTGCATCAGCTCTTCCACGAAGAGCCTTCGCGCATCCTGGTCAGCTTCCCGCCCGAGCAGCGCGCCAAGGTACAAGAGCGCTGCACGGCCCTGGGTGTGCCCTTCCACTTTTTGGGCTTCGTCGGCGGCGACACGCTCGAGATCGAAGACACGCTCGAGGTCCCGGTGCAGGTCCTGGCAGAGTCTCACTCGCGCGCGCTGGAGCGTCTCGTCAGCGAGTAGTGACTGGCTCGCCCAAACCACCGTCGCAGAGCGACGAAGACGCGTTGGCAGCGAGCTCGCTCTCGCGTGTGCCGCGCGTGCCGCTGATCGTGGGGTCCACGCTGCTGCTCGTGCTGCTCACGTTCTTGACGGTGCTCGCGGTCCGACAAGGCGACGCGGCGCCGCAGCCATCGCGCTCGCCGGCTACGGCCACACCGCCGACGCAAGCCGTCGGGTCCCGATCCGCGCCGACCCTACCCGTGGTGGAGCCGTCCTCGTCGTCGGCAACGGTCCCAGAGAATGAGCGGGTAGCGCCCGCAGCGAGCCCGCCCGACGCGCACAGCCCGCGCCCACAGCCGACGACGGATGGGTCCAGCCCCACGGTCGGTCCAGCGCAGGTTCAGGTGCGACGTGGCCCGATGACGGCGGGATCGCCCGCCAACCCCAGGACCGGCGCCGAGCTCCCCACGCCTCCGGCCGTTCGCCCTTAGGCAGCGCGCTCGCGCTCGCGGGCGGAGGCAGCGAGCTGCGCGACCTTCTCGGGCTCGAGCTCGTCGACGGTGCCCGTGCGGTCCAGCTTGCGCCAGCCGTGACGTGCTCCGCGGATGACCGCGATCATCGCCTTCAGGCTCACGTAGTACATCATCTGCCGGTACGTGAAGCGTTGGATCAGCAGCATCCACAGCCAGCGCACGGGCTTGCCGTCGAGCACGAACGCGAGCAGCGAGCCGCACACGTCCATCAACAAGAAGGCGACGTAGCCGGCGGCGAAGGCCGCGTAGTCGCCGCGCAGCAGCGACAGCACCATGACCAGGTCACCGACCGGACTGATGGCGGCGAACAGCACCTGAAACACGACCATGTTGGGCAGACCAATCCAGCCCAGCGTGCCGTGGAAGAAGACCTTACGGTGCTTGTAGAGGCACTGGTAGGTGCCGTAGGTCCAGCGAAACCGCTGTTTGAGCAGACCCGAGACCGTCTCCGGTGCCTCGGTGCGACCAATCGCGCGCGGCTCGTACGCGATGCGCCCGCCGGCCTTGAGCACGGTCAGCGTCAGATCGGCGTCTTCGGTGAGCGTCTCGGCGCTGTAGCCACCGACCGCGCGAATCGCGTCGCGGCGCCACGCACCGAGCGCACCCGGCACCACGCTCACGCAGTTGAGGAGCGCGAACGCACGTCGATCGAAATTCTGGCTGGTGACGTACTCGATGGCCTGAAAGCGCGTGAGCCACGAGCGCACGTTGCCGACCTCGACGTTGCCGCACACCGCGGTGATGCTCGGGTCGACGAAGTGCGCAACCAGCCGCTCGATGGAGCCGGCCGTGACCAGCGTGTCGGCGTCGACCGCGATCACGATCTCGCCGGAGGCGTTCTCGATGCCGTAGTTGGCGGCGGTGGCCTTGCCCCCGTTTTGCTTTTGCAGGAGGCGCACGCGTGGCTCGGTCGCCGCGATGGCGCGCACCACGTCGGCGGTGTCGTCGGTCGAGCCGTCGTCCACCACCATGATCTCGACGCGCTGATAACCAGCGTTGAGGATCGACGAGATGGTGCGCGCAATGACCATGCCTTCGTTGTAGGCAGGCACTAGCATCGTCACCAACGGCTCGAAGTCGGCGGGACGTATCTTCTCGGGCTGCCGCGCCTGCACCAACACCAGCATGCCGAGCGACAGCACGCGCACGACGGCCAGCACCGTGCAGCCGAAGAACAACACACCGAGTGCGAGCCAGCCCCAGCTCCGCGCGCGCGCGACACTCAGGTTGCCCCACGCGAGCGCGCGCTGGGAGAAGCTCAGCGGCTCGAGCAGGTCGTTGCGCGTGACGCCCATGTACTCGTCGAGCTGCACGAATCGATAGCCGCGCTTGCGCAGCTCGGGCACCGCAATCTTGAGCGCCAAGACCGTCTGGGCGCGGTCGCCGCCGCCGTCGTGCAGCAGCACCACGTGCCCGCCGGCCTCGGCCTGCTCGACCATGCGCTGCGCGATGACCTTGGCGGGGATGCCCGACCAGTCGAGTGGATCGATGTTGGCGCCCACGAACACGTAGCCGTCTTTGAGCGCGACCCGCAGCGGCCCGAGATCTTCGGCGCGGCTGGGATCGACGTTGGCGGTGTACGGCGCGCGAAACAGCGGCGAGCGCCGACCCGTGAGGCCCTCGAGCAGACGCGCGGTGGTGTTGAGCTCGACGCGCGTCTCGGCGGGCGTCAGCCGATCGAGGTGCGGATGCGTGAAGGTATGGTTGCCGATCAGGTGGCCGGCCGAGTCGACGTCGCCGACCAGGTCCGGGTACTGCATCGCTTGATCGCCGAGCGCAAAAAAGGTGGCCGGTGCGTCGAGCTCGTCGAGCGCCTTGAGCACGGCAGGCGTCCACTGCGGATCGGGCCCGTCGTCGAACGTGAGGACGATGTCTTTGCCCGTGGATCCGCGGCGCTCGACGACGAACCCGGTGGGCGATTGCGCGTAGCGCGCCCACACCACGCGACCGCGCTCGTCGACCTGCATGTCGCGCTGGCCTTGGGTGGGCTCGGCGCGAATGGTCAGCACCTCGCCCTTGCCGAACAGGTCGACCGAGCGGCTCTCCGGGATGGCCGCGAGCACTTGCGCTGCAGGCCGCACGTTCTGGCCCACGAACTTCCACAAGGTCTCGTCTTCGGTGCCGAGGCGCCACAACGCAACGCGCTTGAGGCCCAGCTCGTCGAGCGTGGCCGTCTGGTTCCAGGCGCTCAGCGCGTCTTGGCACCACACGTCGTGCGTGCGCTGTTGATCGTCGGTGTACGCAAAACGAGCGTTCTCGGCCTCGCGCTCGAACTCGGGCACCGCACCCGCGGCGCGCGCGCGATCCATCGCCTCGCGGAACGACAGGCCCTCGGCAGGCGCGGCATTTTCGCCGTCGACCCAGTCGTAGCAGTAGGCACCAAGCGCCACGACCAAGCGGTCTGCACCGACGCGCGTGATGGCCTGCGTGACCGACTTACGAAACCACTCGTCGCCGGAGATGGGCCCCGGCTTGGACGCCGGGTAGTGCTGATCGTACGCCATCACGAAGACGGCATCGGCCACCTGACCGATGTACTCGAGGTCGTACGCGGGATCGTAGAACGAGACGTCGACCGTGAGGCGCAGGCCCTTCTTGTGCAGCGCGTTCTTGAGGTCGACCAGCAGCTCGAGCAGAGGCTCGCTGTCTTCGGGCGCGAGCTCTTCGATGTCGATGTTGACGCCGTCGGCCTCGATCGCCACCAAGCGGCTCACGACCTTGTCGACCAGGCACTTTCGTGCGTCGTCGTCGCGCATCATCGTGGCCACTTGCTCGCCACGCCAGATCTGCTTGGACAGGTTGGCCAGGCGCGGGATCACCATCACTTCGCGGCTGTTGACGATGCGCTGCGTGAGCGGGTCGATGTGTTCTTCGAGCTCGCAGCCCGGCCCCGGGATGCTGAACCAGTCGGTCACCACCACGTCGATGTTGCCGAGGTGTCGCTCGAGCGAAGACTGCGCCGCCGCGTCGTCGCGCACCGTGAAGGCGACCACTGCGCGCTCGGGCAGAGGCAGCACTCCGTCGTCGGCTTCGCCGACCAGCTTGGCGCGACGCTTGCGCTCCACATTGCGGCGCTTTTGAAGCTCTTTTTGTTGCTTGGCCGAGTAGACGGGCTTGACGTAGCTGTCTTTCCAGTCGGCCATCTCCTTGGCGCGCACGCTGGGGCGCTTTTGGAAAACGTCGGTCAGCTTCACCGGCATGATGACGCCCATCGCAGCCAGCGCGAGCGTACCGAGCGCGCTCGTGACCAGGACGGCCATCACCACGACGGCGAGGCGCCAGCGACGGCGGGACGGATCTTCGAAAATCACGGAGTCACCTCTGCAGGGAACACGGGTACCAAACGACAGGTGCCAAAGGCGGTGGCCGTCTCGATGCGCGCAGTCCAGCTGGACGGTGCGCTCGCGAGCACGGGGTTGTCGCCGATGACGATGAGCTGATCACAGCCGCGCGCGCGGGCCGCTGCCATCAGCTCGGAGAAATGAGTTTGTTTGAGCACGTGCACGCGCGGGCGCGGCAACAGCTGCGCAGCGACGCCGTCGAGGTTGGCGTCGTCGGTGCCCAGGCGCCACGCCGTGCGGCACACGTCGGCCTTGCCCAAGAGGAAGCGGCGCACGAAGCTCGGCTCGATGCCCGCCACACGCGACAAGGTGGTGACCGAGTCTGGGTCGAACAGCGCGAGGCCGAACTGATCGATACGTTTGACGTGGGAGAGCGCGTAGAGCGCCTCGGGCAGCGCGAGCAACGCCGCCGTAAACGCGATGGTGAGCGCGCTCTTGCCGCGTCCCTCTTCGACCAGCGCCGACACCAACAGCCCGATCGACAGGGCGGCCGCGCCCCACAACCACGACGTGAAGCGCGGCCAGAACGCAAACGGCTGCAGCAGCCAGCACGCGAACGTGAGCCCGCCCACCACGCGCAGGCCGCGCACGGCCTCGAGGCTCAGCGCAGGTACCCCCGCTACGCGCCGAAGTGCACCCTCGGGAGCGCGAGCGAGGAGACGACCGGAACCCGAGAGCGCGCACAGGAGTGCGGGCAGCCCCACCAACACGAACGCGTAACCCAGCCCCGCGAGGCGATCGTCGAACTCGGTCGCGGGCCCGTGCGGCTGTAGCCAGACCCACAACGGCCGCAGCCACGAAGGCATCGCGGCGAGCTCGGCCGGGACGTTGAACGTGGGCGTGAGGATGCCGTCGAGCGAGGCCTCGCCGCGCAAGAGCAGCTGCCCGCCTAGCCGAACTTCGAGCGGATAGAGTGGGTTGCCGGTCATGACCACGTTGCGCGCCGCAAAAAACAAGCCGGGCAAGGCCACTGCCGCGGCGAGCGCGAACTCCTCAATCGCTCGACGTATGCCCAGAACCTGGGTGCGCAAGCCGAGGCCGAGGACGAGACCGAGCCCCACGAAGGCGAGACCGTGCGGCTTGAGCGCGACCACCAAACACGCAGAGAGCCCGAGATCGATGCGCGCTGCCAGGCGGGCGCTCTGCGCAGGCGTCGCAGGCGTTGCCCAGCGCGCGACAGCGACCAAGAAGCTGACTAGCACCCCCGAAAAGGCCGCGTCGGCGTAGCCGCTGGGCGCGTTGAGTAGGTGCATGGGAACCAACAAGAACAGGCCCGCGGCCAGCACCGACGGAGCGCGCTGGGCCCCGAGCTGACGTGCAAAGCCCGCCACGGCGGCAGCCCCGACGAGGAGGAACGACGTGGCCACACAGTCGACCGCCCG
>JBEGTL010000098.1:0-18492 GCA_041179425.1 Pseudomonadota bacterium
AGTAGAGCAGTGGCTTGTCTGCAGACAGTCCACCCCAAGCAAACTCAGGCTCGGCGCGCGAGAGATCGATGGACTCGACGTAGCTACGGTCGGGCGCCGGCGCGCGCGGGAAGTCGAACGCGGCGGGACACAGCACGAGCTCGGGCAGCCCACGCAGCTGCGGCATGTACACGGTCTGGTCGTCGATCTGGTGCTCGGGTACGCCACTGTCGCGCGCGGCGCGGCGCGCGAGCTCGTACGGCGGACACATCCCGGCGAGGTCGGCCACCTGCGCACTCAGCCTGCGCTTGGCGACGAAGCGTTCCCACTCCAGCGTGGAGCGCACGCGCGCCAACGCCGAGGCAGCGTACGGCGAGCCGCTGCGCAGCGGCGGTACCCCGGGGTCACGCGTCTGCGGGAGCGAAGTGTTCACGAGCACCACCGGCACGCCCGCAGCGCGCGCCCAGAACGCGAAGTGGATCTGGGTCACGTCGACGGCGAGCAACGAGGGTGCGCGCGCAAGCGGCGGATCGGTGCGCAGACGCGAAAGGACCGTGCGGTAGCGGGCCGTGATCGCACGGCGCTTGGCGAGTGTGCCCAGCTGCTGCTCGCCGCTGAGCAGGCCACTCGGAAAGAGGTCGGGGTAGAGACCTTCGACCGCGAACCCCTGCGCCTCGATCTGCGCGCGCATGTCGCCGATGGCCAGGTAACGCACGTCGTGACCACGTGCCTTCAAGGCCTTGGCCAGCTTGTAGCTGGGGTTGAGGTGGCCCGACTCGTTGAGCATGGCGAAGACGATCGAGGAAGCTTTCATGCGCGCCCTACTCTCTTGACGAGGTCGGCGCGGATCGCAAGTCCGATCGCACCGTGGAAAGCAGGCACGACCACCTGCGCGACGGGCCCAGCGGCAGAGCAGCCCACCGCGCCGCTGCGATGACCCGGGTCAAGACGTCGGACAAGCCGAACATTGTGGAGCCCGACGTCAGCGACCCCAAGGCGCCCAAGCTGCTCGCCGACGAACGCCTGCCCGAAGCGCCCGTCGCCTACCCTGCGATCGCCGCCAAAAACCGCGGCAGCGTGCTGCTGCCTGCCACCGTCGCCGGACGCCTGGTCGTGCGCGAGTACAAGCTCGAAGGCAGCACCGTGCGCCTGACCTCCACCATCGACATCGCCGATGCCAGCTTGCTGGCCGGCATTGGCGCCGCGTACGACGAAGATCACACGTTGCTCATCGCCTGGCCGGCGCAACGCTCGCTGGTCGTTGTGGACCTCACGGCGGGTACTTCGCGCATCATCCCGTGGCTCCCGGGCGCCGCTGGCCCGGCCGACATCGTGATTCGCTGAACCGCGGCTCTCCGCCACGGCACGGCATGTGCTCAAGCGTCCTTCCACGCCTGCCTGCAGACCCTGCAGCAGCGCTGGGACGAAGGTCGACGCCACATGCACAAGCCTCAAAATCGCGGCACTTTTGCGCAGTTTTTGGCACCCTACGGGGAGCTGCTCACAGACTCCGGACAGCTGTCCGCGGTCGCTTCGATGGACGTCCGCTTGGCTCACTTTCTGGCCGGCGCGGTGCGCACGTTGGTCCGGAGTCTGCTCCGCAGTGCACACCTCGGGCGGAAGTGGCCCGCGCTCGCGCTGCTGGTCTTGCTCAGTGCGTGCGCAGCGTCGGGGCTCGACGCGGGTAGACCCCTGACGCTGACGCTCGCGCCGCCTTCGGTAGACACACAGGCCGCGTCTTCGCTCGCGCGCGACGCACATCGGATCTTGGAGCACCGCTGCGTGGTCTGCCACGGCTGCTACGACGCGCCCTGTCAGCTCGTACTCAGCTCGCTGACCGGACTGTCCCGCGGCGCGAGCCAGACCGAGGTCTACAACGGCTCTCGTTTTTTTGCGATCGCGCCGACGCGTCTGTTCGTCGATGCCAAGAACTAGGCGGGCTGGCGCAATAAAGGCTTCTACTCGGTGTTGTCGGACGAGCGTGGACAAAACCTCACAGACAACCTGCTCACGCGCATGCTGACCCTCAAGCAGGATAACCCCACGCCCAGCGACGCAGCGCTCGACAAGTCCTTCGTGCTCGACATCAACCAAAAGCGCGAGTGCCCGCGCGCCGAGGAATCTGGCGCCTTCGCCAAAGAGCATCCGCTCTGGGGCATGCCCTACGCGCTGCCGGCGCTCGACTGGTGGTGCCCGAAGCAGAACAGGAAGCGCTGACGCTGTACGAGCAGCACAGGACCGCCGAGCAACGCATCGCCGTACACGAGCAGACCATCCCGGCTGGCGACGGCACCATCCAGCTCGGCAATCTTCCCGAAGGGGGCTCTCCGACCCTCGCCGCGCGCGGCAACGCAGTGTTTGGCAGTCTGTTCAGCGAGGCGTTCGGTCCAGTCGCGCTGGCCGAGTACACCCGCGAGAGTCAGACCGAGGCGGAGCCCGTGTTCGGACTGACCACCGCCGATCTCACCCGGATGCACAACTACCTGGGCTCGTTGTCCGAGCTAGGCCGCACGCGGCGAATGCTCGCGGGAGCCGGCTATCTCGCCGCGGCGGCCATGTCTGCGAGCGTCATGACGGCGCTCGCGGTGCAGTCCGATCGCCACGACTCTCTCGGCACCATCGCGAGCACCGCCGCGCTCTCCGCCATCAGCTTGGGCGTCGGCCTGAAGCTGACCCTCGAGCAGAGCAGCGGCGAGCGTGCGCTGCGGGTGTTCGAAGATGAGCTTGCCCGCAGCAAACAAGGCGCTCGTGCGTTCGTGCAGACCGACCGCCTCCTCACGCAGATGGCCGAACGCGAGCGTCGCGCGCGGCTCACCCTCTCCATCGTCTACCAGGTGGGTGCTGGCATCGCGCTGGCCGGAGCCGTCGCCACGGTGCTCGACGACGCACGCGGCGAGCGCGAGCACCGCGAGCGTGCGCTCGACTCCGCCATCTTGTTCTCGGAGGCCGCCGTGTTTGCCACCGCGGGCATCTTGGCGCGCGTGTTCGAGACCCCTACCGAGCGGACACTCAAGCTCTACCGTCAGGACCCTGGTCTGCACTTGCGCCTGGGTGCCTCCGCAAGCAGCCATGCGGTGCACGTGGGCGTGACCGGTGCGTTTTGACCGCAAAAACACCCCCACAAGTGTTGCAAGCGACCGGGCAGCGCGGTGTATGACTGTCTACGAGTCGTGCGCGTTATCTTGGCCACCATCGGAACCCGCGGAGACGTGCAGCCCATGCTCGCACTGGCCAAGGCACTCGCGCGCCGCGGCCACGACCCGGTGCTGGCCTGTCCGCGTCACTTTGCGCCGTGGGTCGAGGCGCACGACATCGCCCATCGCGAGCTCGGCGAAGACGTCTTCGCGGGCACGTCCGGCATCACCAAGTCCGCGCGGCGCCAACGAAACTACTTCAACGAGCAGCTGACGCAGCAAGCGACGCAGCTGCTCGCCATCGCCGACGGGGCCGATGCGCTGGTGTGCACGGGCATGGCCTGGACCGCGCCGTCCATCGCCGAGCGGCTCGGCGTACCGTCGCTGTTGGTGCTGCCGTCGATCGCGGCGCTGCGCTCTCGACTGTACCCGCCCCCGCTCACGCCCTGGTTTGGTCTGCCCGCGTGGATCAACGCGGCGCTCTGGTCGCTGCACGAGCTGGCGATGAACAAGATGATGGGCGCGCCGCTCAACCTGGTCCGTGCGCAGCTCGGCCTGCCCGCCGTGAACAGCTTCGCGCGCCACCTGTTCGTCGAGACCAAAGGTGTGGTGGCGGCCGACGCCGCGCTGCTGCCGGCGGGAGCCCGCACGCGACAAGACGCCGTGGGGCCGCTGCTCCTCGACGACTTCGACCCGCTCGACGACGCCCTCGAAGACTGGCTCGCGCGCGGCGAGCCGCCCATCTACGTCGGCTTTGGCAGCATGCACGGTCCGCACTGCGAGCGTGTGGGCCGCATGCTCGTCGAGGCGCTGCGCGGCCGGCGTTGCCTCGTCACGGGCAGCCTCGCCGACACGCTCGGCGAGCGAGCCTTGCCCGACAACTTTTTCCTCGCGCGCGAGGCACCGCACCCGCAGCTGTTTTCGCGCGTCGCGTGCGTGGTGCACCACGGCGGAGCCGGCACCACCACCAGCGCCCTCCGCGCGGGCGTGCCGCAGGTGCTGCTGCCCCTCCTGCTCGATCAGCACCTGCACGCCTACGCGCTCTCCCTCGCGCAGCTCGCGCCCCGCGCGCCGCGCATGTCGCGCGTCACGGTGAGCGAGCTACGGCGCGCGATCAAACGTGCGTTCGCTTCGTCCGTGCGCAGTCGGCGCGACGCGGCCGACCGCATTCAGAGCAGCGCCGCGGGCGCGACCATCGTCGACATGCTCGAGGCCAGCGTCAGCGTCTGAGCGGCTCGCACGCAGAGGCCTCGCGGTCGGCAGATCGGCGCGGCCGTCAGTCGGGCTCTCGGCCGTACCGCGTGGCCAGCGCGCTGGCTTCGCGGACGACGCGGTACCACTCTTCGCTCGCAGCATCGAGGAAGGCACGATGGCGATCCGCCCACGCAGGCGCACTGCCGGCGAGCGCGCCCAAACAACCGCCTTTGGCGTGGGACAGCTCTAGGCCACCGTAACAGGTCGGTAAGAACGCGCTGTACCTTCTCTCTTCGTAGCCGCGCAGCTCGTCGAAGCTCATGCCGAGCGCAAAAGGTGGCAAGCGCGCGTCGGGCCCGGGTAGCGGCTCGCTCTCGACCATGAACGTGAAGTAGTCGGGACGCCTGCGCGCACTGACGAGCCCTTTGGCCTCTGCGTAGATGCGCACGCGTCCGCGCGTGGGTGAGTACACGTCGAGCCGAAACGCCTGCCGCTCCGTGATGCCGCAGTACACGTTCACCACCAACACGCGCTCGTTGCGAAACGCGCACGCGTACATGCGACGGATCCCGGGCCACTTGCCCGTTCCGACGTACTGCCAGGGCCCCGAGAGCGCGTCGCGCAGCGCCTCGTCGGCCGCGTAGAGTCCCTGGCTCGGCCGTGTTGGCTCCACAGGCACGCCGCGGATCGGGGTCGCGTTGTGTCGCCCGTGCTCGACACGACGGGCGCCTCCACAGGCGGCCAGCCCCAAGCACGCGAGCAGCCACCAGCGCGCACGACACGACGAACTCATCATGGCGCCGAGATTAGTGGGGAACGTGCGCGCGTTTGCAACCCCCTCGACGCAGCACGCTTACCGGAACGCCATCTCGAAGAGCAAACAGTCGTCGGCGGCTGCCGCAAGCTGGTAGCTGCCGGGCTCGCTGCTCTTCTGGACCACGAGGGTATCGGCCGGCAAGGTCTGACCAGAGACCACACACGACCCGCGCAACACGAGCAGGACGTTGGCAGTGAGCGTCAGCGGGCTTGGCCCGGGCGCGACGAACCGACTGCGCATCCCCCCCTGCTCCGAGAGCGGCAGCTCCACACAGCGGCTGCCGTCGGCGCAAGAAACGAGCGTCAGCTGACCGTAGTCGGCCGAGACCACCACGTTGTCGTAAGGCCCAATGTCGGCCGTGCGCTTGAAGTCTGGCGGCGCGGCGTAGGACAACAAAACAGCCCCGAGCTGTTGGAGATGTCGTGTCCGCTGCCGGGCGGGTTGAAGTAGAAGCTGCCCTTGCCGTACGTGCCCTTGGCGTCGGTCTGCGCGCCATCGATCACGAAGATGGACTCGGTCTGCGCGTGGTAGTGCAGCGGCACCGAGCCCGCTTGCCCCTCGTAGCCGTACCACAGCACGCTCACGTGTCGGGAGTCTGGCGTGCCGCTCAAGATCAGCTTTTTGACGCCGGGCTTGAACTGAAACCAGGCGTAGTCGGCGGGCTTCGCGCGCATGTCGGCGAGCTTGATGACGGTGGCCTGGGACAGATCGGGACCTGACGGCTCTGCACCTTGAGTCGCTTCGACGCGGACGGGTGCGGGGGGCGGCGCGTGCGATCCGCAGCTACTACAAGCCATCACGAGCGAGCCTAGCAGACGAGCCCTACGTACGACGTTGCGCATTCGATCGCCCTGCCCTCTTTTGCGCGCGCGGCAAAGCGCGCGGCGTTCTCGGCGCGCGAGCAACGAGGAGAAGCTGTCGCGTCGACCGATGTGATGCGCTGCCCCTATCATAGGCAGTTGGTTGGTTCGAGCGCGGGAGCGTCCGTTCGGGCCGCTCGACCTTACTTTCGACAGGCTCGAATCGTGCTGGAAATGCGGCGCTTCACGGTGGGTGCGCGGCCGGCGCTCTCTGCATGGTGGCGAGCATCGTGTCGAGCAGCACCCCGCGACGGCTCTACGAGGCGCTGCGGCAACGCAGGCGCGTGGGGTCCCCGCGCACGCTTCGCGCTGCGCTCGCTCGCTGACTCACATGGTCGCGAGGTGACCGGGACGGGGTGCCATTCGCGGACACAATGTTGCTTCTGGCCGCCCCCAGCGGTTCACGGATTCGGACGGCTCGTGAACGATTGTTTCTACGCTCCGTGCGTGCGCTTTTGCTCTGGATAACGAGCACATCGGCGTGCACTCTCGCGGGCGATGTCGGCGCCCGCACGCAACCCGAGCACAACCCGCTGGCGCAGCGTCTGGTTCGGGCTGACGCTGACGCTGCTGGGGAGCTGCGCCGAGCCGCCGCGGTCGACCACGAGCCACGAGCCTTCGGCGCCCCCAGTCGGTGGCCACGCTTCCCGAAACGATGCGGGTGGGCTCGACGCGACGGCCGACGAGGAGGTCGACCCCGACCAGTTCGTGAGCGACGACACCGAGGCTGGCCTCGCCGACGTCGACGGCGGGGCCGTGCCTGACCCGCACACGGGCCGGTACTGGGTCCAGCGGCTGGCCGCTGCCATCGACGCGAGCGGCCGCACCCTGCGCACGCGCAACCTGACGACCCCGCGCTGGAGCTGGGTGGAGATCGACCTCTTCGACGAGGCCCACCCGTTGAGCATCGACATCGTGGGCAGCAACCTGAGCGCGCCGCGCGGCATCGTGTACATGCTGCCCGGCGGGGCCATGAACTTCCGCGCGTCGTTCATGATCCCTCCCGAGGGCAACCTCGCACACTTCTTCCGACGTCACGGCTACCTCGTCGTGGGCATCACGCCGCGTGAAGACACCGTACCTGCCGACGTGCGCGACACCGCATTCATGGAGGACTGGACCATGACCCAGCACCGCGACGACATCCGCAAGGTGGTGTCGCTGGTGCAGTCCATCGTACCGCTTCCGTACGAGCTGCTCGGTCACTCGTACGGTGCCGCGTCTGCGCTCGACTACGCGGGCGCGTACCCTGGCGACGCCGCCCGCGTGATCGCGCTCGACATCTACTCGTTCGACCCGCGCGTCGACAACGGCGCGATGCGGCGTGCACGGCGCACCCACGCCGCCTACCTCGACCTGCAACGCGCGGGCGTGCACGCCGACACCAGCTACGCCGACTTCCAGTCTCTGGCGCGCGAAGGCCTGGGCCGACCCGACGGCGGCTTCGGCCCTGGGCAGGATGACGAGTACGCGCGCTATACCTCCAAGCAGATGTTGCTCTTCGGCATGATCTACAGCGCCGTGCTGCCTGGTGTGCACACCGAGATCACGGGTCTCCCCGGAGACTGGCCGATGGCCATGAGCACAGTCGCCGGCGACGAGGGCTGGGAGTTTCGACCCAGCGACGACAACCGCACCTTTGCGCGCACCAGCTTGCCCACGTTGCTGCTGGCCGCCGACGAGCTGGGCGGCGGACTCATCTCCATGGCCTTCGCGCGCGACTACTGGTCGGTGGTGTCGATGGTCGAGGGCGAACACGCGCTGCCCTGGGAGAACATCGTCGGCGATGTGCTGTGGGTCAACAGCGAGCTCGGTTACCACGACCAGATGTACGGGGCCGAGCTGATCGGCCAGGCGAGCGGCGCCCGTGTAAAGACCGCGGTCGTCCCCGGCTACGGACACGCCGACATGTTGTGGAGCCGCACGGCGCGCGAAGACTTGTGGGAGAGCCTGTTGCTGCCCTCCGGTACGCCGTGAACGACAGCTGGTCTTGGCTCGCGGCTGCGTCGAGCGTGATCGCCGTCACCGGCTACGAGCTTCGGTTGCGCTACACCGCGCGACAGAACCCCGCGGCCACGGCTGGCTCGGCCCACCGCATCATGCGTGGCGAGTGGGTCGGCGCGCTCTCCAGGCACCCCGGCTCGGAGCTGCTGGCCGTGCAGGCGCTGCGCAACTCGTTGATGTCGGCCACCATCAACGCCTCGACGGCCGTGCTGGTGTTGATGGGCTCGATCAGCCTCATGGTGTCGCGACGTGATGGGTCGCTCTCCGCACCTGCCTCTTCGCTGCGCCTCGCGCTCGAGTTCGCGCTCGTGCTGACGCTGTGTGCGGCCTACGTCTGTGCGTCCATCTCCATGCGCTACTACAACAACGCCGGCTTTGCGCTGTCGCTACCGGTGGGTTCGCCCGAGCGTGCGGCGCGTGAGCAGCCGGCCGCGTCGTACGTGCAGCGCGCCGGCATCCTGTACAGCTGGAGTTTGCGGTGCTTCTTGTACGCCATCCCGGTGGCGGTCGGACTGCTCAGCCCGCCCTCCATGCCCGTCGCCGCACTCGCGCTCATCGTCGTGCTGACGCTGTTCGATCGCGCGCCCGAGACCGACGGCTGAACAACGATTGAAGCGAGAAGGCACTACGTGCTGTGATGCGCTGCTTTCCTTGCTCGCGCGCTCAAAGTCGCGCTTCGATTCAGGAGACATCGCATGAGCGTCCATTTTGACTTCGTCGTCGTCGGCGGCGGCTCCGCCGGCGCAGTCCTCGCAGCCCGCCTTTCCGAAGACCCCACCTGTCGTGTCGCCCTGCTCGAGGCGGGCGGCGTGCCACCCCCCAGCTCGCTGATGCCAGCAGCCTGCCCCGTGCTGCAGGCCGACCCGGCCACCGACTGGTCGTACACCGCGGATGCAGGCGAGGTGGGCCGAGGCCTCGAAGGTCGCCGCATGATGGTGCCGCGCGGCAAGATGCTCGGCGGATCCTCGAGCCTCAACTACATGGCCTACGTACGCGGCCATCCGGGCGACTTCGATGCCTGGGCCGCGGGCGGCGCCAAGGGCTGGAGCTACAAAGAGGTGCTGCCTTACTTCAAGAAGAGTGAGGGCCTGGTCGAGAGCCCCGAGATCGTGATCGATCCAGAGGCACACAACACCGACGGACCCATGGGCGTAGCGGTGCGCAAGCCGGCGCTCGCGGGCGCGCGCGCATTCGTCGATGCGGTCAAGTCGCTCGGCGTCAAAGAGGGCGACTACAACGGTCGTGATCGACTCGCGGCCAACGGTGTGGTCTCGCTGTTTCAGACCACCACCCGCGATGGCAAGCGCGCGAGCACCTACCACGCCTTCCTCGAGGGTGCGGTCGAGGCGCGCGACAACCTTACCATCCTCACCGGCGTGCACGTCACGCGCGTGCTGCTCGAGAACAGCGAAGCCGGCTTGCTGGCGACCGGTGTCGAGTACCGCGATGCCGGCGGCGAGACGCGCGCGGCGTTTGCTGCGCGCGAGGTCATCTTGTGCGCGGGCGCCATCGGCTCCCCCCAGCTCTTGTTGCTCTCGGGCATCGGCCCCAAGGCAGAGCTCGCGTCGGTCGGCGTGGAGTGTCGTGTCGACTCGCCCCACGTCGGCAAGCACCTCAAAGATCACATTCACGTCGCGCTGGCCTATCCCGCCAAGGGCGCCGGCGTCTCCATGCTCGACATGGGGCTCTCCATGGGTCCAGACGCGCTGCGCTCCGCCGCAGGGCCGCTGCCGCTCGACCCCAAAGACGACGACAAGCTCCCCCCCGAGCTGCTCGCGCTCAAGGCCGAGGCCCAGCGGCGCCTCGTGCAGTGGGCGACCACGGGGGAGAGCTACGTGTCGTCTTCGCTCTACGAAGCGGCCGCCTGGTACTCCACAGGTCTCGGCGACGCGCACACACACGATGCTCAGATCTCCCTGTTTGCGTGCGGCTACAACGAGGACATCTGGCGGCGCTGCCTCAAGGTCGAGCCGAGTCAGTACTTCGCCAAGCCCGAGACCATGCTCGCGGCCGATGCGGAGACCGTGATGATCCTGGCCAACCCGGTGCAGCCACACAGCGAGGGCGAGATCGTGCTGCAGAGTGCGGACCCGCTTGCGCACCCGGACATCCGCATGAACTACCTGAGTGATCCACACGACGTGAAGGTGCTGATGAAGATCTTGCACCGCGTGCTCGACGTCGTGGCGAGCTGGCCCAACCCGGGTCAGCTCGGCCCACTCATCGTGCCACCCGCGCTGGCCACCAAACATGGACATCGCGAGGGCGACGGCCCCAGCGACGCGCTGCTCGAAGACCTGGCGAGGCACTACGCCTTCACGGTGTACCACCCGACCACCACCTGCCGTATGGGCGACGTGGTCGACGCAGAGCTGCGCGTCTCGGGCGTGCAAAAGCTGCGCGTGGCAGACGCCAGCATCATGCCCAACGTGGTCAGCGGCAACACCAACGCAGCCTGCATCATGATTGGCGAGAAGGCGTCCGAGCTGCTCGCCAGGGCGCACGGCGTGAAGCTCGCCCACTTCGTCGGCGCGTAGCTCTTCTAAAAACGCACCTGGCGGGGACGGTTATCGACCGTCCGGACGACAGACATCTCCAAAAGCGCTGGAGCACCGAGCAAGACGACCCGGTGTGGACCCGCTCGGTATCGAACTACGTCGAACAGTCGCTGCTCGACCTCGAGAGCGACGGCGAGCTGCTCGAGACGGCGTGCCGCGACACGCTCTGTCGTGTGCAGCTGCGCTTCGAGTCGGTGCACGATGCGCGTGAGTTCGCGGAGGCGGCGAGCCGTCCCACCAACACACGAGACACGAAGCTCGCGCTCGACAAAGACCAGCGTCTCACGCTCGAGGTCTTCGTCTCTCGTCCGCAGTAGGCGTGCCCAGATGGGAACCTTACTAGCGAGCTGCGTGGCGTTGCCGCGCGCGTGACGACTCGTTTGGCGAACACGCTCCCTCATGAAAAAACTTGCGCTCAGATTGTTCTCTGTAGAACGTCATGACTCATGAACCGGGGTAGCGCGCGCTGAGCGTCAGACGGTGCTCTCTTGCAGTGACCTCGTCTACTTGGCTCGCCCAGGCAGGTCGAACCGGTCGAGGTTCATGACCTTGTCCCAGGCAGCCACGAAGTCGCGCACGAACTTCTCTTTGCCGTCGCACGACGCGTACACCTCGGCGAGGGCGCGCAGCTGCGAGTGCGACCCGAACACCAGGTCCACCGCGGTGGCCGTCCACTTGACCTGACTCGTGCCGCGCGAACGCCCCTCGTAGACGCCGTTGCCTCCGGCGGCGGGCTCCCACGCGGTGTCGTTATCAAGCAGGTTGACAAAGAAGTCGTTGGTCAGCGCACCGACTCGTTGACTGAACACGCCGTGCGCGGTCTGCCCGACGTTGGCGCCCAGCACGCGCAGACCGCCGATCAACACCGTCAGCTCGGGCGCGGTCAGCGTGAGCAGGTGCGCGCGGTCGAGGAGCAACACCTCGGGCGGCAGCTTCTGGTCAGGCTTGACGTAGTTGCGGAAGCCGTCGGCCCGCGGCTCGAGCACCGAGAAGGTCTCGACGTCGGTCTCGGCCTGCGCCGCATCGGTGCGCCCCGGCGCGAAGGGTACCTGAATCGTCTGTCCCGCTTCGTGGGCGGCGCGCTCGACCGCCGCACCCCCGGCAAGCACGATGAGGTCGGCCAGCGAGACCTTTTTGCCGCCCGACTGCGACGCGTTGAAGGCTTGCTGCACGCCCTCGAGTGCACGCAGCACCTTGGCGAGCTCGGCCGGCTCGTTGACGGGCCAGTCTTTCTGGGGTGCGAGCCGGATGCGCGCGCCATTGGCGCCACCGCGCTTGTCGGTGCCGCGAAACGACGACGCCGAGCGCCACGCAACCGAGACCAGCTGCGCGACCGACAGCCCGGTGGCGAGGACCTGCTGCTTGAGCGCGGCGATGTCGCTCGCCTCAATCAACGGATGATCGACCGCGGGGACCGGATCTTGCCAGAGCTGCGGCGCGGGCACCCACGGGCCGAGGTAACGCGAGAGCGGCCCGAGGTCGCGATGCAAGAGCTTGTACCAGGCCTTGCCGAAGGCCTCGGCGAACTCGTCCAGGTTGGCCAAGAACCTGCGCGAGATCTTCTCGTACGCGGGGTCGACGCGCAGCGCGAGATCGGTGGTCAGCATGAACGGAGCGTGCTTCTTCGCCGCGTCGTGTGCGTCGGGGACCGTGCCCGCGCCTCTGCCGCCCTTGGGCCGCCACTGATGCGCGCCCGCCGGGCTCTTGGTCAGCTCCCACTCGAAGCCGAACAACGTCTCGAAGAAGCTGTTGTCCCAGGTGACGGGCGTGGGTGTCCAGGCGCCCTCGAGGCCGCTCGTGATGGCGTCCTTGCCCTTGCCGGTGCCGAACGAGCTCTTCCAGCCGAGGCCCTGATGGTGGATCGGACAACCCTCGGGTTCGGGTCCGACCAGCTTGGGATCGCCCGCGCCGTGCGTCTTGCCGAACGTGTGTCCCCCAGCAATCAGCGCGACGGTCTCTTCGTCGTTCATCGCCATGCGACGGAACGTCTCGCGGATGTCGCGCGCGGCCGCCGCTGGATCGGGCTTGCCGTTGGGTCCCTCGGGATTGACGTAGATGAGCCCCATCTGCACCGCGCCGAGAGGACCCGAGAGCTCGCGGTCACCGCTGTAGCGCTCGTCGCCGAGCCAGGTGTCTTCCGTTCCCCAGAACAACTCCACCGGCTCCCAGGTGTCCGGTCGCCCGAAGCCGAAGCCGAACGTCGGCAAGCCCATCGACTCGAGTGCGACGTTGCCCGCGAGCACCAGGAGATCGGACCACGAGACCTTCTGGCCGTACTTCTGTTTGACCGGCCAGAGCAACCGGCGCGCCTTGTCGAGGTTGGCGTTGTCGGGCCAGCTATTGAGAGGCGCGAAGCGCTGGGCTCCTTCGCCCGCGCCCCCACGGCCATCTTCGATTCGGTAGGTACCCGCGGCGTGCCAGCTCAGTCGGATGAACAGCGGACCGTAGTGACCGTAGTCCGCAGGCCACCACGCCTGCGACGTCGTCATCACCGACTCGAGGTCTTTTTTCAGCGCATCCACGTCGAGCGAAGCAACCTGCGCCGCGTAGTCGAGGCCCTCGCCAAAGGGCGTCGCACGCGGAGAGTGTTGGTGGAGCACCTGCAGATCGAGCTGGTCTGGCCACCAGTCGCGGTTGGTCCTCGGTCTCGTCGCCTTGGGCGTGGGGGAAGGGATCGCGGGGTTCTCGGTCTCGCTGGCGCTCTTCGTCATGGGCACACTGCTCCTCTCGTGGACGGTCGGTGTTCGCACGCGGCGACGTACGATGCGTAGCGCGCGATGCGGCGAACTCCAGCGCCGCCGCGCACCGTACGCGGTTCGGCACGATGGCAGCCGCCGCTGCGAGCAGTTCGCGGTTGAAGCGTGTGTCGAGCGCGCTCTACCATGACCACGAATGGACATGCCTTGCGGCAAACGACGCTTGCCCGATGTCTGTCCGCGGGCACGCGCGCCCGTGCGGTCGCCGCCCGCCAAAGACGCGCCGCCGACCGCCGACAACCTCGCCAAGCTCGACGGCTGGCTCGCCGCGCTGATCGCCTTTCGCGAGCCGAACCAGGATCCGTGGCACTTCTACGATGCCATCGATCACTACCTTGGCCCGTGGGGTCTCGACGGCTACCCCATCGCGTACGGCAAGAAGTACTGCCAGCGCTTCTGGTCGCACGCGCCGCTGCAAGCCTCGGCCGCCGGACGCGCGTGGGTGTGCAGAACGCTGGTGCTGCTCCAGCTCGAGCTGAAACAGTTCATCGTCGAGCGCTTTCGGCAGGGCAACCTCGCCGAGCTCACCGCCCCTGAGCTCAAGCGCGCCGCCTTCATCAGTCACCCCAGGGCGTACACCGAAGGCGGGCTCGCGATGTTGTTCATGCTCAGCCCTCTGCTCGTCGGACACATCGTCGCCATCCCAGGCGTCGAGTTCGTGCCATGGAGCCCCGACTTCGATCTGACGGTGTGGCAAGCCGCCACCACCAGTCTGCTGCTCGTACGCGGCTGCCTTTCGTCAGGCCGCTGGCGGAGCTGGCAGCGCACACACGCGGCGGCGAGCGACCTTCAGTCGAGCGCTTGGGCCGCGGTCACGTCGGGCCTGCTCACGCGCGTGCCCCGCATACGTCGATCGCGATCGCTCGGGTCGTTCGGCGAGATCACCACGTAGTCCTCGTGCACCTCGAGCAGCGTGCCGACGAAGGGCATCTCCCCGAAGCGCTCACTGATACGGTAGCTCACCATGTCGCCGACCTTGAACGAGGCCGGTTCCATGTTGAACTCGAACGGGCACCTCTCGCCCTGACTCCCTAAACCCTGCATCGGGGACTCCCTGTTTCGCTGTGCACAGCGTGTCCCGAAGTCGACGACGAGCACAAGCGGCCCAGGCGGCCAACCATTTGCCGAAAGCTCGCAGACCACGACGGGTCGCGCTGCTTCGACCCTGCGGACCGTCGAGGTGGGCCAGCGCACTATCGCCGTACTGGGGTGGCGAAGTTGCGTGCTCCATCCGACAGCATCGCCCGCGTGCGGACTACGTTCCACGCGCGTCGGCGCCGCTCACAACGGCCGCGAACACTACGTCTGTAACGACTCGCGGCTCCACGGCGTCCAACTCGTGAAGGCACGCTGCGAGGCACCCGAACCTTCGACGGGGAAATCACTTCGCACGCGTCCCGTTGGTGCCGATCTTACGTGTCGCAAAAAAGACGACGCGTCTTTGCCTTCGCGAGCCGTGCGCTCGCGCGAGCGAGAAAGAGATGTTGCCGGTCGCGCCTGCCGCGCCGATCGACACAGAGGGCACGGCTGCGCTCTACGCGCGGCGACGCAAACAGGAGTGAGTCATGGCGAACGTCAAGTGGTTCCGGGTCGCGGCGTTGTCGGTTGGTTTGTCTGCGTGCGCGACGGGCGTCGACGTGCGCGCGCCCAACGGGATGGTCCCGTACGAGAGCGAAGGAGAAGAAGCAATACAGGTCAGCGACGCGGAGGTCTCGACCCTGACGGCGAGTCCGACGCACATCGCTCGTCAGCAGTCGGTGCACCTGGCACAGACCAACTGCGTACAGACGCAACCGCGCTGGCAGCACTGAGTGGGAGATCTCGTGTGCAGCGCATCGGCGCGCACGCGTGGCGCGCGGCACAGCCTGCCACAGCGCCGTCGCGCGCTCAGGGTGCGGAACCCTCGAGCTGTCCTTCGTGGGCAGCCAACTGCTCTCGAGCCACCTTTTTCTCGGCCTCGACCACGGCTTCGAACACGCCCGTGACGCCGGAAGCGCGCGCCATGAAGCCCATGAAGTCCGGAAAGAACTGATTGATCGCCAGCAGCGCGCGGATCGGACCCGGACTCACGACAATCTCTGCGCGGTCTGGTCGAGCTGCTCGGCCCGCTGGCGGGTCAGCGTGCCCGCTGGGAGGCACACTCGGCGACGCACATGCTCACCCGCGCGCCCGACGGCGCACGCGGCCTCGCGCTGCGTCTCAGCTGCGGAGAGTCCGACCGCTGGATCGGCCCCAACCGTGCACTCCACGCGAGCGCCGACGCACTCCACCTCGCGCACACCTACGACGAGGCGCCGTTCGGTCACGACTGGGAGTACTGGCAACGCATCGTCCCCGAGCACGTGCGCTGGCACGCCGAGCGGCTGCGCGCGGCCAAGTAAGGCCGCTTCGCCTTGCGCGCCTGTCCACTATAGGAGACAGTGCCCTACCGGCTACTTCGCGGTCTGCCACAAGAAGCGCCAGCCCATCGAGCCAAACACCTCCCAGCTGTTCTCGAGGCGAGCGTACATCGCACGGTCGTAGCTCGCCTGCTTCCAGAGGCGATGCCGCGTACTGACCGCCGCGGACAGGTACAGGTGCTGGAGCAGCACCAGATACACACCGAGCTCGGGCTTGAGACCGTACGAGCGACCATCAGGATGGTAGGTCGCGTAGTATCCGAGGCCGACAAAGGGCTCTAGCTGGAAGAGCGAGCTGAAGTGCCGCCCGGCCGCCCAGACAAAGCGCGGCCCGACACGGATGTCCGCACCCTTGGTCTTTTCCGAGCGCAGGTCGACGTTGGCCAGTCTGAAGTTTGCCTCAAAACGAAACTGCTTCCGCGTGATGCCGGCACCCAGCTCAAACCCTCGGATCGCGTGCAGGCCAGTGGCCAGCGTGAACCTGGGCTCCCTGTAGTCGAGCATGTTGGCGGCGGTACGAATCGCGAGCTGCAGACCGACACTGGTAGTGCCGGGCTGCTTCGACGCCAACGCATCGAGCAGACCAAACAGACGGTCGCGCACCAAGAGCCGCACACTGTCGAGCTCCTCGTCGCTCACGTCCTGCAAGTCGACCTGCTGCGTCTTCATCAGCGAAAACCACAGATCGGTCTCGGGGATGAGCCCCATGTTCGGCGCGTTCTCTTCGTGACGCCGGAAGTGCTGGGCGGCCGCGAGCAAGCGGACCATGTTGTAGCGCGACTTCTGTACGGCACCGTCGAGGTCGCTGTGCTCATCGACCTTCCACGCGCGTTTGTTGGCGTCCCAGTGGCCGACACGCAACGCTTCGCAGGCGTCGATCGTGCCCTGCTTGGGGAAACGTGTGAAGCCTGTCGAGGCCCGGCGCCAAGCCGCGAAGCACGACAGCACGCCCCACTGTTCTTTGTACGCGCCCTTCGGCAGCGCCAGCTCTTCGGTGCCGACGAACTGCTGGGCGTCGAGCATACCGAGGTAAAAGTCGAACACGCGGAAGTCGCGGTCGAAGAAGCCCAAGAAGTTGGCAAAGTGGCCACTCGCAGTCGGGAGCTGGCGGATGGTGAACGCGACGGGCGACGCCTCTCCGCGCAGCGCGCCGTTGTCTTCGAACGTCGAGAACAGCTCCGCCGCCATCGTCGACGAGAGCACACTGCCTACGAGTCCACTGAGCAGCGGGATGAGCTCCTTGCGAGCCTGGTCTCTTCGCTCCGGACGCTGCCCAGGCGTAGCTTCGGTGTCGACGACGACGGTCGTGTTACCCAACAACCACCACGACTGCATGCGCTGGGCGAGGTGCAGAGGCACGTTCTCGTAGATGCCGCCGTCGATGTACTCCGGGGGTGCGCACGACGCCTCGCTTCCAGCAGGGCAGTCGAGCGACGGATCGTGGGCGTAGGTCCACGCACCGCCGGCGCCTTTGTAGCGGTATACAGTGCTCGGCAGGCGATAGGGCTCGAACGCGAAAGGAAACGACGAGGACGCCTTGAGCAAGTCGGCCAACAGGTCGAACGAGATCGGCTCGATCAGCGGGTCTGTCTTCGTCAGCGTGGCGCGACCCAGAATGGGAAACAGGTCCTTGAGCTCGTTGGGATTGGCAGGGTGCCCGACCTTACTGATGTCCGGGGTGAGAGTGGGTGGCTGTTGCGGTCGACGATCGAGGCGGATCAAGAAGCGCTGTGACTGACGCGCCACGGAGGGTGTGACCCCGTCGCCGAGGTGCTGCAGCCCGACACGTTGCGGGATGAGCTGCGTCGAGACGAGACCCAAGAGCGTGCTGCAGCCCGTCTGCGTCCAGCGGGTATGGGGATCCTCGAAGATCGCCTTGAGCTTGTTGGCCGTGGCGTCGATCGGGGCACGCGAGAAGAGCGCGCGACTCGTCACGGCCTCGAGGTTGCGTAAGCCTGGAGTTCCATCGAACTGCTTCTCCATGCCGACGGGAATCCAGGTGTTGAAGAACAGATTGTCCTCCGGTGAGAAGCTGGGCTCGGCACACATGGCCAGTGCGGCGAGCACTGCGTTGATGGAGCCGGCCGACGCGCCGGTGACGACCTCGAGCGGCGCACCCTCTCCTGCCAGGTGCCGCGCGAGGGTGTAGTAGTAAAGAAAGCCGGCTCCGTACGAGCCCAGGCTGACGCCACCCGCAACCGCCAGGCCGGGCGCGGCGAGCCGACCTGGCAAGCTGACCTCTAACGGCGAGCTCGCCTTGGGGACCATCTGCGCGGTGGGCGCGTCGGTGACTTCGCGGGTCAGAGCCTGGGCAGCGGCGACGCCGCTCGTCGCGCTCGTGACCACGACGCTGGCCAGCGCCGCACATCGGCCCAGGTGCAGGTGCGTGTTCATGGCTGCTTGGTGACCGCGCGCGCCGCGCTCAGGCCGCCGTTGAGCAGGTGAAACAAGTCGTCACCCAGCTCTCCAGACAGTGCCAGCCCCGTAAACCAACCGGGTGGACCAAACACATGATCGTACTCGACCTGGACGCCGTAGCTGAGACCGAAGCGCACGAAGTGCGGAATCTGAATCTCCATGAGTGCACCGAGCAACAGCGTCTTTCCCGGACTCTCCGTGACGGGAATGCCCACGGCAGGTCCCAGCAAGAAGGGATGACGTCGGGTCACGCGGTCGGTACCGACGGACGGGTCGATCGCCACCACGTCGCGGTCGTCGCGGTCGTCACCGTCGGTGTCGCCCTTTGCGGGCGCGTCCGCGAGCTCTCGCCAATACGTCACGAGCAGGTCAC